>CANHJV010000144.1 GCA_947461225.1 Gemmatimonadota bacterium
CAACAACGCCCGGTCGACTGTCCAAGTCGACCGGGCGTTATCACGTCCACCAGCAGGAATCGCTACCGGTCAAACTCCGCGTCCGGCACGAACACCGGCTGCGCGGCACCCGGTCCGCCCTTCTCCACCTTGCTCCGCGTGATCTCGGGCAATCCCGCCGCCTTCAACATCGCGTTGATCTTCGGCAGATCCGCCGCAATGATGCGCTCCATGCGCGCCATCTGCAGGTCGAGCTTCGGGTTCAACACGGCCAGCACATCGTACGCCTGCTTCGGCGGACGGCGCTCGCCGCTCGAGACAAAGCTCAGCAAGCTCGAGAACTGGTTGTTCAGACGAATCGGGAAGTTCAGCGGGTCCTGTCCCGACTGATTCTTCGTCTGGTACACCGAGTCTTCCACCGCACTCAGAGAATCCGCAAACTTCTTCGCCAGCGGCGCGAAGGCGGCGTTCGCCGTCATCTTCGCCGTGCGATCCGTCACGTCGCTCTTGAGATTGCGGATCTCGATCACGCCCTTGTTCGCGTCGCTCATGCGGTCGCGCACCTGCAGCGCCATCCGCGTCTGCTCCACGAGGTCCGCTTCCGTGGCCTCTGCACGAGGATCGGGCTTCACCACGAACGTGTACTGCACCGGCGCTGCACTGCCGGCCGTCATCTTCACGCTGTACGTGCCCGGCGCCATCGACGGGCCGGTGCCACGGCCTCCCCACAGAATCATGCCGCGGAAGGTGGTGGCATCGGGGTGGCGCATGGTCCACGTATACCGGTTCACGCCCTTCCGGTTGCTCGGCTTGGCCGGCGCCGCAGCGCCGAAGCCGCGTCCGCCACCAGGGCCGCCCGCGGCGGGCGTGGGGTTGGTATCCGTGCTCGCCACCGTGGCCAACAGCGTGCCGGCCTTGTCGTAGAACTGGAACGTGACCGGCATCGAATCGGTGGGCAGGCGATACACGAACGTGGGCGCGGCCTGTCCGTTCAGGCGCAACACGGGCACCGGCTTGTACAGATACGGCGCGCTCGCGGCCTTCTCGGTTTCGGGCTCCCACCGCAACGGCGTGAGGTTCTCCATCACCCAGAACGCGCGGCCATGCGTGCTGATCGCGAGATCGTCGTCGCGCAGCATCATGTCGCTCACCGGCACCGGCGGCAGGTTCTTCTGCAGGCTCTTCCAGTTGGCACCGGCATCGTGCGACACGTACACGCCACGCTCGGTGGCCGCGTACACCATGCCCGCGCGATGCAGGTCTTCACGGATCGCACGCGTGAAATGCTCCGGCGCGATGCCGTTCGTGATCTTGGTCCACGTCACACCGTAATCGGTGGTGCGATAGAGATACGGCGCGAAGTCGTCCATCTGATAGCGGTTGCCCGCCACCCACGCCGTGCCCGGATTGTGCGGCGACGCTTCGATGATGCTCCAGCGCATCCACTCCGGGAGTCCCTTCGGCGTCACGTTCTTCCACGTGGTACCGTTGTCGCGCGTGACGTACAGCAGTCCGTCATCGCTGCCGGTCCAGATCAAGCCCTTCGTGAGCTTCGACTCGGCGATCGTGAACACGGTGCCGTAATACTCCACGCTCGTCTGGTCCTTCGTGATCGGACCACCCGAGCTGCCCAGCGTGGCAGGATCGTTGCGCGTGAGATCGCGCGAGATCGGCGTCCACGTGGTGCCGCCGTTGGTGGAACGGAACACGACGTTCGAGCCCACATAAATCGTGTTCGGATCATGCGGCGAGTGCACGATCGGATAGGTCCACTGGAAGCGATACTTCGAGTCCTTGGCATCATGACCCATGGGGTCGAGCGGCCACGGATCGATGCTGCGCGACTTGCCGGTGCGACGGTTCAGCACGTCCATGCTGCCACCGTAGTTCGCGCCGAACATGATGTCGGGATCGATCGGGTTGCTGCTGATGTAGCCCGACTCACCGCCCGCCACACTGTAGAACGTGGAGAAGGGCGACGGCGGCGCCACCGGCCCGCCAGGTCCACCGGGTCCACCGAATCCACCACGACCAAACGCCGGCGTTTCACGCACCGGTCCGCACGACGAACCAGCGTCCTGCTTGGCACCGCACACGTGGAACGGATAGTGGCTCGTGAGGTGCACGTGATAGTACTGACCGGTGGGCACGGCCACGGCCGTACGCGTGGTGCCGCCGTCCTTCGTAATGATCACACCGTTGTCGTGCGCCACGGCGATGCGCTTGGGATCGGTGGGATCGATGTAGATGTCGTGATTGTCGCCACCACCAAAGCCGGCGGTGAACGTTTTGCCGCCATCCTTCGACACCATCGGACTCACCTGCGGCGCGTACACGACGTTGGTGTCCTTCGGATCGGCGTACAGCTTGGAGTAGTACCACGAGCGCTGACGCAGATTGCGATCGCCGCTCATGAAGGTCCACGTGGCACCGGCATCGTCGCTGCGATACACACCACCATTCGCCTCATGCTCGAGAATCGCCCACAAGCGACTCGGCTTGGCCGGCGACACCGTGATACCGATCGCGCCCAGCATGCCGGTCTGCGGCAAACCCTTCGCGCGCGTGATCTCGGTCCATGTATCACCACCGTCGGTGGTCTTGAAGATGCCGCTGCCCGCGCCACCGCTCACCAGCAGCCACGGCTTGCGGCCGGCCTGCCAGAAGGTGACGTACATGATCTTCGGGTTCGACGGATCCATGATCATGTCCGCGACACCGGTGCTGTCGTTGCGGAACAGGATGTTCTTCCACGTCTTGCCGCCGTCGGTCGTGCGATACACGCCGCGTTCCTTGTTCGGTCCGAACACATGACCCAGCGCGCCCACGAACACGATGTCGGGGTTGGTGGGATCGATGCGCACGCGGGAGATGTACTGCGTCTCCTTGAGACCCATGTACGTCCACGTCTTACCGGCATCGAGGCTCTTCCACACGCCTTCGCCATGCGACACGTTGCCGCGAATCGGCGTTTCACCGCCGCCCACCCACACGACATCGGGATTGGTGGTCTGCACGGCAATCGAGCCGATGGTGCCGCCGAAATACTTGTCGGTCACGGGCATCGCCGTCTTGCCGCCGTCGGTGGTCTTCCAGACGCCGCCGCCGGTGGTGCCGAGGTAGTACTCGTCGGGGCGCTGGGTGGAACCGGCCACGGCGACCATCCGGCCGGATTGGTTCGGGCCGATGTTGCGCCAGGAGACACCGAAGGTGGTATCGGCGCCGCGCGCTTGCGGAGGGCCGCCGGGGCCGCGCTGGGCGGAAACTGCGCTGGCGGCGAGAACACAGCCGGCAGCGAGGAGTGAACGGGAAATGGGGGGCACGATTGGTCTTGGAGGTGGGCGGGGTTGGAACAGCTTCGATAAAGAAACGTTGCGCGGCGTACGAGCGCTGCGGGCTTTGGGCTGTTGGTTTGGGGTGGTGGGTACTGGGTATTGGGTGGTGGGTACGAACTCAGAACTCCGAACGTGAACTCAGCACTCCGAACTCATGGAAAGCCGGTGGAACGGTAGGCTTCGCGGCCGCCAACGATGGTGAGGACCACCTTCGTTTTCAGCAGGGAAGACGGGGGGATAGCCAGGATGTCAGCCGACAGGACCACGAAGTCGGCGAACTTGCCGACCTCGAGTGAGCCGGTCTCCTTCTCCATGAACGCGGCGTAGGCGGCGTCCTTGGTGTAATGCCGTAAGGCGGCCTCAACCGTGATACGGTTCTCCGGGTACCAGCCGCCTTTGGGGGTGCCTTCCGGCGTCTGGCGGGTGACGGCGGTGTAAATGCCGAGCAGGACATCCATGGGGAAGACCGGATAGTCGCTGCCGAAGGCTTGGGTGGCGCCGGCGTCGTCGAACTTCTTGAAGGCGTTCGCCCGCGAACTACGCTCGGGGCCCAACAGCGGGGCGTAGTTCTGGAGGGTGGTTTGGTCGGGGGTGGCGAAGATGGCCTGGGTGCTGGCAATGACGCCGAGCTGCTTGAAACGGGGCAGATCGCTCAGGGCGGGGACTTCGAGGTGTTCGATGCGGTGACGGCGGCCCTGGGTACGATTCACCTTGGCGGCGTGGGCGTAAGCGTCGAGGGCGGTGCGGACGGCGCGGTCGCCGATCGCGTGGAGCTCCACTTGAATGCCGGCCGAGTCGTAGCGCGCGACGCCCTTGTTCAGCGTGGCGGCGGGCCAGAAGGGGAGCCCCGTATCATCTGACCCGGCATAGGGTTCGAGCATGGCGGCGGTCTTGGCATCCACGGTGCCGTCGAGCATACCTTTAGCGATGCCGACGCGGAGCCACGGGCCGGTGGTGCTGTCGCGCAGCACCGTATACTGGCGAACGGTGGCGGCGGTGGCGTCGGGGGTGAACGGGAACGCCGCGCGGTAGCGCACGCGCATGGTGTCGGCGCTGGCGGCGGCGCGCAGGATGGTGAAGACGGGGTGCCCAGGGGCACGGCCGCTGGCGTCCTGAATCAGTACGATACCGAACGATGCGGCTTTGCGCGTTTCCTCGTCGATGCGACGGGCGATGTCGGCTTCGGTGGGCTCGGGCACGAGGCGCACCACAAGCTGGCGGGCGGCCTCTTTCAACAGGCCGGTGGGCACGCCCCCTGCCTCGCGCTCGATCACTCCGCGCGCGGGGTCGGGGGTTTCGGCGGTCACCTTGGCCAGCGCCAAGGCTCGGCCGTTGGCAATCGACTGATGGCCGTCGCGGTCGGTGAGGACCACGGGCTGTCCGGGAAAGGCGACATCGAGGAACCGGCGATGCGGCGTGTTGCCAGGAAAGTCGGACGGGGTCCAGCCGCGACCCAGCACCCACGCCCCGGCCGGACGCTTGGCCGCCCACGCTTTGAGACGGCGCACGATTTCGGCAGGCGACTTGGCGTCGGTGAGATCGGCCTGATCGGTGGTGGGCAGATGCCAATGGGCATCACTGAAGCCGGGCACCACGCGCCGCCCCTGCAGATCCACCAGGCGCGTGGCGGGGCCGCGGTGTCTCAGCGCATCGGCAGCGCTCCCCACGGCGATGAGCGTGCCGTTTCGGATGGCGATGGCCTGCGCCTGCGGGCGGGCGGCGTTTCCGGTCCAGATGCGGGCGTTCGTGTAGATCGCGTCGGCGATCGGGGTCGCGGGCTGGGCCTGCAGCGACGGCGCGAGGGCGGCAAGCACGGCCAGCACGCCAACCGTTCGAAAGGGCATAGGCATCGGCAAGTGAGGCATGAAGTCCGATATAGTGTTCTGGGCTGCTGAAGACTATATCCGACGTCGCCCTCCTGCTCTCCACCATACCGACTCCCCGCCATGCTCGTCGTCCAGGTGTTTGTGCACGTGCTCCCCGAGCATGTCGCCGCGTTCAAGACCGCCACGCTCGATAACGCCACGAACAGCGTGCTCGAACCGGGCATCGCCCGCTTCGATGTGCTGCAGCAGGCCGACGATCCCACACGCTTCACGCTGATCGAGGCGTATCTCACCGAGAGCGCGCCAGCCGAGCACAAGGCGACGGCGCACTATGCACGGTGGCGTGATACGGTGGAGCCGATGATGGCGGCCCCGCGCACGAACGTGAAATACGAGTCGCTGTTTTTTCCTGTTTAGGCAGTTCTCTGCGGTTCTCTGCGCCTCTGTGTGCTCTGCGTGATCGGTTCGCGGCGTCGAGTTAAGCGTGTGGAAATGATGACGCAGGGAACGCAGAGGCGCAGAGAACGCAGAGAACCGATTTTTCTTTTAGGAGTGTGATCGTGAAGATTCGTGCGATGATGGTGGTGGGGGGTTTGCTCGGCGCCACAACGATCGCCCGTGCGCAGCCGGCGAAGGGTGGTGCCGCATTCGAGATCACCGAGGCATCGATCACCGACGTGCAGGCGGCGCTCACGGCGGGGCGGCTGTCGAGTGTGGAGCTGGTGAAGTTGTACCTGGCGCGCATCGCGGCGTACGATCACGCGGGGCCGGAGCTCAATTCGCTGATTCGCATCAATCCCAAGGCCGCAGCCGAGGCGGCGGTGTTGGATGCCGAGCGGAAGGCGGGCAAGGTGCGCGGGCCGATGCACGGGATCCCCGTGATCATCAAGGACAACTACGACACCGGCGACATGCCGACCAGTGCGGGGTCGCTGGCGATGGCCACCAGCCAGCCAAGTCGCGATGGGTTCGTAGTGAAGAAGCTGCGCGACGCGGGGGCGATCATTTTGGGCAAGTCCAACCTGCACGAACTTGCCGCCGGCATCACCAGCATCAGTTCACTCGGTGGACAGACGCGCAATCCGTATGACCCCACGCGCTGCCCCGGTGGCTCGAGCGGCGGTACCGGCGCGGCGATCGCGGCCAGCTTTGCCACGGTGGGCTGGGGTTCGGACACCTGCGGCTCCATTCGCATTCCCAGTGCCTTCAACGCGCTGGTGGGATTGCGTCCCACGCAAGGCATGATGAGCCGACGCGGCATCGTGCCGCTGTCGCACACGCAGGACATCGGTGGCCCGTTGGCGCGCACCGTGACCGATCTCGCTATCGCACTCGATGTGAGCGTGGGCTACGACCGCGAAGACGCCGCTACGATTGTGCTGCGCGACAAGCCGGCGCCAAAGTTCGTGGCGTCGCTGGATAAGAACGCACTGCGCGGCGCGCGCATTGGCGTGTTCCTGCCGTACTTCCGCGACACCGATGCCGAGATCGCCGACACCGTGCGTTCGGCCATCGCGGCTATGAGGGCGCAGGGCGCCACAGTGATCGATGTGCCGATGGCGGAGTTTGACACGCTGATGGCCAACACCAGTGTGATCAATCTGGAAACGAAGTTCGATCTCATCGACTACCTACGCACCGTGCCGAACGCGCCGGTGACGTCGATGCGCGACATTCTCGATCGCGGCCTGTACGACCGTCAACTCGAAGTACGCTTCCGCGTGATCGACACCGTGCTCAACGCCGACAGCGAGCAGCATCGCACGGCGCTGGCGCGGCAAACGGCGCTGCGCGCTCGCATGGAGCGGATCCTCGACAGCCTACAGCTTGATGCGATTGCGTATCCGACCGTGCGCCAGAAGCCCACGCTGGTGGGCGAAGTGCAAAACGGCAGCACCTGCAACCTCGGGGCGCAGAGTGGGCTGCCGAGTATCAGCGTACCGGCCGGCTTCGCGGGTGATGGATTGCCGATCGGAATCGAACTGTTGGGCAATGGCTTCAGCGACACGCGGCTGGTGGCGATGGCGTATGCCTTCGAGCAGTCGGGCGCTCGACGACGCGCGCCGAGCACGACGCCATCGCTGGTGGCGGGCAAGGCACCGGTAGCAGCGCCGATCGTGGTCACCACGCGCGCCCGTGGCGTCGTGGCCACCACCCGCATCACCCTCGATCGTGTGCACAGCGTGCTGCGTTGGTCCAGCACCGTGCAGAATACCGGCGGCGCGCCGTTGTCGGCGCTGGTGCTGCGACGCACGGGCGATGCGGGTCGTATCTCGGGGCCGATCTCGGGTGCCGTGGTAGGCGGTACCACCTCGGCGAGCATCGCCATTCCGGCGGGAGCGAGCCGGGTGAGTGCGCGACTGCTGGGGCCGGGGCAGAGCTCGGGGAGTGGGTCGTTCCCGCTGACGTATGCCGATCGCGTGGCGTTTGAGAGCGGGCGGCTGACGGTGGCCATGTACACCGGAGCTGGTGTGGAGCCGGTGGAAGTGAAGGTGGCGCGGTAGGCGGGATCGTTAACGGCAACCGCGAACAGCTGGAACACGGATGCAAAAGCGATCACACCGATTACACAGATGAGCCGTACAGCGTGTGATTCACGCATCGTGGCTTTATCGCTTTTGCTTATCAGTGTGATCTGTGAAATCCTCCACGATCCGTGTTCCCGCTGTTGCCGTTGCGGTTG
>CANHJV010000145.1 GCA_947461225.1 Gemmatimonadota bacterium
ACCGACGTTCACCGAACTCGGCGTCGTGAGCGCGCTCTGGAGCGAGCACTGCTCGTACAAGCACTCACGTCCTATGCTGAAGACGCTGCCCACCAAGGCGCCGTGGGTGCTGCAAGGACCCGGTGAGAACGCCGGCGTGATCTCCGTCGGTGACGGATGGGCGGTCGCGTTCAAGATCGAGTCGCACAATCACCCGTCCGCCGTCGAGCCGTATCAGGGGGCGGCCACCGGCGTGGGCGGCATTCTGCGCGACGTGTTTACGATGGGTGCACGGCCGATTGCGCTGCTCAACTCGCTGCGCTTCGGCCCGCTCACGTCGAGCCGCGTGCGCTGGCTCTTCGCCGGCGTGGTGAAGGGGATCGGCGACTACGGCAACTGCGTCGGCGTGCCGACGGTCGGCGGTGAGGTCGTGTTCGATCCATCGTATGAAGGCAATCCGCTCGTAAACGCGATGTGCGTTGGTCTCATGCGCGAGGATGAGCTCATCACCGCCGTAGCATCCGGCGTCGGTAATCCGATCATGGCCGTGGGGGCACGCACGGGCCGCGACGGTATTCACGGCGCGTCATTTGCCTCGGAGGATCTCTCCGCATCCAGTGAGGCCAAGCGCCCCATGGTGCAGGTCGGCGATCCGTTCACCGAGAAGCTGCTGCTCGAAGCGTCGCTCGAACTGATTCGCAGTGGACACATCGTCGCGATTCAGGACATGGGCGCTGCCGGCCTCACGTCGTCGTCCGCCGAGATGGCCGAACGCGGCGACGTCGGTGTCACCATCGACGTGACGAAGGTGCCGGTACGCGAACAGGGCATGACGCCGTATGAGATTCTGCTGTCGGAGTCGCAGGAACGGATGCTCGTGGTCGCGAAGCTCGGGCACGAGGAGGATGTGCGCGCCATTCTGGCCAAGTGGGATCTCGAGGCCGCCGTGATCGGCGAAGTGATCGCCGAGCCGGTGTATCGCGTCACGGAAGGCGAGCGCGTGGTGGCGGAGTTCCCCGGCTCGCGCCTGGTGACCGAGTGCCCGCAGTACGTGCTCGAACCGCGCGAGAGCGAAGCGCTGAAGGCGGCGCGTGGCCGTTCGGCGCATGCGGTCGTCCCCCTCGACGAGGAACGCGACCATGCGTGGACGCTCGAGCGATTGTTGTCGTCACCCACAATCGCCAGCAAGAAGTGGGTGTGGCAGCAGTATGACTCCACGGTGCGCACCAGCACGATGCGTGGCCCCGGCAGCGATGCCGCCGTGGTCAGGCTGCGCGGCACCGACAAGGCGATTGCGCTCTGCATCGATGGCAACGGCCGTCACGTCGCACTGTCGCCCCGCAATGGCGGCCGAGCCGCGGTATCCGAGGCGGCGCGCAACGTGGCCTGCACGGGCGCTCGACCGATGGCCATCACGAACAACCTGAACTTCGGCAATCCCAAGAAGCCGGAAGTGTACTTCCAGCTGAGCGAAGCGATCGCCGGCATGGGTGAAGCCTGCACGGTGCTCGAGACGCCGGTGACGGGTGGTAACGTGTCGCTGTACAACGAGAACCCGCAGGGGGCGATTCATCCGACGCCAACGATCGGCATGGTTGGCCTCATTGAATCACTCTCCCATGTCACGCCGTCGGGATTCCAGACAGCAGGCGACGAGATCGTGCTCCTTGGCGACTGCACCGACGAACTCGGAGCCAGTGAGTACCTGCTGGAGATACACGGACTCACGATCGGTGAACCGCCGGTGTGCGACCCGACGCGGGAACGCGTGCTGATCGATGCACTGTTGGAATCGATTCGCGGCGGCATCGTGCGCTCGGCGCATGACTGCAGTGACGGTGGTCTGGCCGTCGCTCTGGCCGAGTGCGCCATGGCCGATCGCGACCGGGTGTTCGGCTTCAATGTAGATCTCTCCGCGTGGGCTACCCTCCCCCACCGGGCACTCCTCTTCGGTGAGGCGCATGGACGCGTGGTCGTGTCTACCGCGAACAGCGCCGCCGTGCTTCAGGTCGCGCAGCGCCACGGCGTGCCCGCGCGCGTGATCGGCACCGTCACCACCGCCGACGGCGGCGCGCACTTTACGATTTCGGATGACACCTTTTCGGCGCCCATGGATTGGCTCGCGAAGGCATTTCATGAGGCGATTCCGCTCGCCATGGATGGCGAGACGCCGGCTGAACATGCGGTGGCCTCATCGCACGCTCCTACCAACGACTGATCGGGAGTTTTCCCATGTGTGGTATTTTCGGCGTCTATGGAGTGCAGGACGCAGCAGCACTTACGCAACTCGGCTTGTATTCACTGCAGCATCGCGGTCAGGAGTCGGCGGGCATCGTTGCCGTCGACGACGCGCGGCATGCGCGGGTCAGCCGGGCGATGGGCCTTGTGTCCGAAGGATTCGGCGAAGAGGAGATGGAGGCCCTGCGTGGACCGATCGCCATCGGTCATACGCGATACAGCACCGCCGGTGCCTCGGCGATCGAGAATGCGCAGCCGATTCTTGCCCGCGTACGCCGCAGCCATATCGCGCTCGCCCACAACGGCAATCTGACGAACGCCGTCGAACTGCGGCGCGATCTCGAAGACGGCGGCGCGATCTTCTCGTCGACCATGGATTCCGAGGTGATCGTGCATCGCATTGCCCGGGCCCACGGCACGACGCCGGAGGCGCGGGTGGCGGAGGCGCTCCAAGACGTCGAAGGGGCATACTGCCTGCTGATCGTACTCGACGACACGGTGCTCGTGGCGCGCGATCCGCACGGCTGGCGGCCGCTCGTGATGGGACGCCTGGGTGACGGTTGGGTCTTCGCGTCGGAAACGTGCGCCCTCGACATCGTTGGTGCAGTGTACGAGCGCGAGGTCCAGCCTGGCGAGATCATTGCGGTCGATGCGAACGGTCTCCGCTCGGTGCATGCGCTGCCTCCGGCCCCGATCAATCGATGCGTCTTCGAGCACGTGTACTTCGCTCGACCAGACAGCGCGGTGTTCAGCGGCTCCGTCGACCGGTCACGACGGGCGCTAGGCCGTCAGTTGGCACGCGAATGTCCGGCGCCGGGAGCCGACATCGTCTTCGCGGTACCTGACTCCTCGAACTCGGCCGCGCTCGGGTTCGCTGACGAATCCGGCACGTCGTACGAGCTGGCGCTGATTCGCAACCACTACATCGGGCGAACGTTCATCCAGCCGACGCAAGCCGGCCGGGTCGCCAAGGTCAAGGTGAAGTACAATCCCGTACGCGAACTGCTCGAGGGCAAGAGCGTCGTTATGGTCGACGACTCGATCGTGCGCGGTACCACCACCCGCGGCTTAGTGTCACTGGTGCGCGCAGCCGGTGCGCGCGAGGTGCACATGCGGGTCTCGAGTGCACCGATCATCAGCCCGTGCTATTACGGCATTGACACGCCGCGTCGCGAAGAATTGATCGCGGCGCAGATGACGCACGACGAACTGGTCCGGCATCTCGGCGTAGATTCGCTGGGGTATCTCTCCATCGATGGCATGCTGTCTGCTATGCCTTCTGGTCCGAATGGCTATTGCCACGCCTGCTTCTCGGGGAAGTACCCGACCGCGACGCCGAGTGAGCCCGAGCTGTTACGCGCTGGCGGAGCAGCTGGTCTTCCTCTTGGCATCGCCTGACCGTCGTTCCATTTACTGAAAGGGAGAACAGAATGACCCGCTCCGTCTATTTCTTCGGAAACGGCAGCGCAGACGGTACGCGGGACATGAAGAGAATTCTGGGTGGAAAGGGCGCGAATCTCGCCGAGATGACGAATCTCGGTGTCCCCGTCCCCCCCGGATTCACGATTGCCGCCCATCGGTGCGTGTCGTATCTCGCCGATGGGCAGGTCGATGCTGCGTTGCGCCTGGAGGTGACCGCCGCCCTCGAGCGCCTCGAAACGGTGAGCGGCAAGCGCTTCGGCGATGCATCGAATCCGTTGCTCGTATCGGTGCGATCCGGTGCATCCGTCTCCATGCCGGGCATGATGGAGACGATCCTCAATCTTGGCCTCAACGACGACACCGTCGAAGGCCTCGCCACGGCAAGCGGCAACGCGCGCTTCGCGTATGACTCGTATCGCCGCTTCCTGCAGATGTACGCGGATGTCGTACTCGGTGTCCCGATTGCGAAGTTCGAGCAGCTCCTGAGCAGCAAGCGCGTGACCAGCGGCGTGACGACCGACAGTGAGCTCAGTGCCGAAGCATTGCGCGCGCTCGTGCATGAGTACCAGCAGCTGATCCGATTCACGACGGGACGCGAGTTCCCCATGGACCCACAGGTGCAGCTGTGGGGAGCGATCGAAGCCGTATGGAATTCGTGGACGCTGAAAAAAGCGATCGACTATCGCCGCGTGAATGGCATCTCGCATACGCTCGGCACCGGGGTCAACATCGTGTCGATGGTATTCGGCAACATGGGAGAGGACTCCGGCACCGGTGTCGCGTTCACGCGTGATCCGTCCACCGGTGAGCGTCGCTTTTACGGCGAGTTCCTTGTAAATGCGCAGGGAGAAGATGTGGTCGCCGGCATCCGTACGCCGCTCCACATCGACGACATGGCGACGATGCTGCCCGCTGCCTACACCGCCCTGATGGCCACGCAGGATCGCTTGGAGCAGCACCTCCGCGACATGCAGGACATCGAATTCACCGTGGAGCGCGGCACGCTGTATCTGCTGCAGACGCGCACCGGCAAGCGTACGACGGCCGCCGCCCTGCGGATCGCGCTCGACATGGTCGACGAAGGCTTGATCACGCAGCGCGAAGCCGTGCTACGCATGCAGCCGAACCAGCTCGATCAACTGCTCCACCCGGTGATCAGTGCGGACGTGCGGGCCGAGGCGCTCGCGGTCGGTTTGCCGGCCAGCCCCGGTGCGGCCAGCGGCATGGTCGTGTTCGATCCCGATGTCGCGGAACGCCGGCACGCGGCTGGTGACCAGGTCATCCTCGTGCGCGAAGAGACGACGCCGGAGGATTTTCATGGCATCGTTGCCGCGCGCGCCGTCCTGACCGCCCGCGGCGGGATGACGAGTCATGCGGCCGTCGTGGCGCGCGGCATGGGCAAGTGCGCCATCGTGGGCTGCACGACGCTCGAAATCTCGCACGAGCAGCGATCGATGCGCATCGGCGAGCAGGTCATCAACGAAGGCGATTGGATCACGCTCGACGGCGGCACCGGGCGCGTGTTCGCTGGGGATCTGCCCACGCAGCCCAGCGAAGTCATGCGGGTGAACAACGGCGCCCTCGCGGCGGCCGACGCGCCGACGTACCAGGGATTCGCCAAGCTGATGAGCTGGGCCGATGGCGACCGTCGGCTCCGCGTACGCGCGAATGCCGACACCCCGCGCGACGCGCGCGTGGCGCGCAACTTCGGCGCAGAAGGCATCGGTTTGTGCCGTACCGAGCACATGTTCTTCGAAGGCGAGCGCATCACCGCGATGCGAGAAATGATTGTCGCGCGCGACCTGAGTGGACGTCGACGCGCGCTCGAGAAGCTGTTGCCGATGCAACGTGCCGATTTCGAGGGCATCTTCCAAGCGATGGACGGGTTTCCCGTCACCATCCGACTCCTCGACCCGCCGCTCCACGAGTTTCTCCCCCATGGTGGTGAGGAATCGACGATGCTCGCGCACTCGTTGGGCCTCTCCCGCCCAGAGTTGGCCCGCATTGTGGCGGCGCTGCATGAAACGAATCCCATGCTCGGACATCGCGGGTGCCGGCTTGGGATCGTGTATCCCGAGATCACCGAGATGCAGGCACGCGCCATCTTCGAGGCGGCCGTGCGCGCACACCGCCGTGGCATCGACGTGCAGCCGGAAATCATGGTTCCGCTGGTCTCCGATGTCACCGAACTGCGTCATCAGCGCGCAATCATCGAGCGCGCAGCGGATCAGGTGATGGGCGTGATGGGCGAGCGCGTCCCGTATCTCATCGGCACGATGATCGAGTTGCCGCGCGCGGCGCTCACGGCGGACGAAATCGCCACCGAAGCGGACTTCTTCTCGTTTGGCACCAACGACCTGACGCAGACCACGTTCGGCCTGAGCCGCGACGATGCCGGTCGTTTCCTTCCGTACTACATCGAGAAGGGCATCTTGGCCGAGGATCCGTTCCAGGTACTCGACCGAAAGGGCGTCGGCAAGCTGATTTCGTGGGCCGTGCGAGACGGACGCGCCACGCGTGCCGATCTTAAGGTCGGCATCTGTGGCGAGCATGGTGGCGAACCACAGAGCGTCGCCTTCTGCCACCAGTCTGGCTTCGACTATGTCTCCTGCTCGCCGTATCGCGTACCGGTCGCGCGCTTGGCGGCGGCCCACGCCGCCCTCGCCTGACCATGTTGTCGCGCAGCGCACGCGTCGCTGTGATCGGTGCCGGCCCGTCCGGCATCACCGCCGTGAAGAATCTCCTCGATGCCGGATTCACCGAGGTCATGTGCTTCGATCGGAACGACGCCGTTGGCGGCAACTGGCTGTTCCGGCTGGAGTCGTCGCATTCGAGCGTCTTCGAGACGACACACATCATCAGCTCGAAGACGCTGTCGGAGTACCACGACTTCCCGATGCCCTCGTGGTATCCTGACTATCCGTCGCATGAGCAGCTAGCGCGCTACTTCCAGAGCTACGCCGACCATTTCGGCGTCACGCGCCACGTACGCTTCGGCGCCGATGTGCTGCGCGTGGAGCCGCGGCGCGACGACCGGTGGGCGATTACCGTGCGCACAGGCGTAGACGAGTCGCACGAGGAATTCGACGCGGTAGTCGTGGCCAACGGTCATCACTGGCGCCCGCGCATGCCGTCGTATCCCGGCGACTTCAGCGGCACGATGATGCACTCGCACGAGTACAAGCGCTCGACACCGTTCGCCAATCAGCGTGTTCTCGTGATCGGCGGCGGCAATTCGGCGTGCGATGTCGCGGTGGAGACGGCCCGCGTTTCGGCGACGACGGACCTGTCGTGGCGCCGCGGCTATTGGATCGTACCCAAGTTTCTCTTCGGCCAACCGAGCGACGTCGTCGGACAGCGCACGCAGTGGATGCCACGCGTACTTCGTTCGAGGATGAATCAGTTTCTGCTGCGCGTTCTCCAAGGCGCCAATCGTGATTACGGACTGCCCGAACCGGATCATGCGTTCGGTGCGACGCACCCCACGGTGAACTCCGAACTGTTCTACGCGCTTCGCCACGGGCACATTTCGCCGCGCCCGGACATCGCGCGCTTCGACGGGCACACCGTGCACTTCGTCGACGGCACGCAGGCGGACTACGACGTGATCGTGGCCTGTACCGGCTATTGGATCGCCCATCCATTCCTTGCGCCGGACATTGCGGACTTTTCGCGCGGCCCCGTTCCGCTCTATCTGCGCATGTTTCCCGCGCGATGGCCGACGCTGTCCTTCGTTGGCCTCTTCCAACCGCTCGGCTGCATCTGGCCGGCGGCCGAGTTGCAGGCCAAGGTGTTGGCGAGGCGCCTGTCCGGCGCCTGGAGAGCCCCCCGGGACCTCGAAGGCGCGATTGCCAAGGAACTGGCGCATCCGGACTACCCGCAGCTCGACACGCCGCGCCACACGATTACCGTCGACTACCACAAGTTCAAAGCGCGCCTGCTGAAGCAACTGCCAGCCAACTGGCGCTCGACGACGACCACGACGACCGCGTAAACAAAAGCGCCCCACCGCGAATGCGGTGAGGCGCCCAAGTGGAGGTGAGGGGAATCGAACCCCTGTCCGAGACTGAATCGACCCCAGCGTCTACGTGCGTATTCTGTTGATTGAGGTCTCTGTCCGCTGGCCAACAGAAAGC
>CANHJV010000146.1 GCA_947461225.1 Gemmatimonadota bacterium
ACTCAGCTGGAGCGGCGCCCCCGATTCCACCCGCAGCTTCGTGCTGCTGGTGCACGATGCCGACGCCGCCATCGGTGACGGTACCGACGATCTGCTGCACTGGATGGTGTGGAATATCCCCGGCACCGCCACGTCATTGCCTGAGGGCGTGCCGCAGGGCGCACAGGCCGCCAACGGCATGCGGCAGATCAGTGGCACCGGCCCGTACTATCGTGGCCCGGCCGCTCCGGCCACCGGACCGGCGCATCACTACGTGTTCGAACTGTACGCCCTCGACGCCATGGTGAACGTGGCGCCGACCGGCATGTCGCCGCCGCTCACGCGACGTGAAGTGATGGCCGCCATGGCGTCGCACATTCGCGGCAAGGGCGTGCTGGTGGGACTGTACAAGCGGCCGGCGCCGTGAGCGATCCGCACGTTGGCGTCGATTTCCCCACCATTGAGGCCATCCGCGCCAACCGGGAACGGCTCGGCGATCGTGTGATCACCACGCCGGTGCGGCGGTTGGTGGATGACGCACTGGCCCGTGCCGTGGGTGACACCACGCGCGTATGGCTCAAGGAAGAACTGTTTCAGCGCACCGGCAGCTTCAAACCGCGCGGCGCGCTGTCGGTGATGCTCGATCTCGACGCCGACGCGCTCGCGCGCGGTGTGGTGGGTGTGTCGGCCGGCAATCACGCCATCTCGCTCGGCTACTCGGCGCGCGTGCTCGGCACCACCGCCACCGTCGTGATGCCGAAAACCGCGAACGCCTTCCGCGTGCAGGTGTGTCGTGAACTGGGCGCCACGGTCGAGCTCGTGGAGAATGTGCACGCCGCCTTCGCGCGCGTGAAGGAAATCGAAGTGAGCGAAGGACGCACGTTCGTCCATCCGTACGAAGGGCCGAAAACGGCGCTCGGCACCGCCGGGGTGGGCCTGGAGTTCATCGATCAGGTGCGCGCCGCTGGCGACGAACTCGACGCCGTGATTGTGGCGGCTGGTGGTGGTGGTCTCACCGCCGGCGTGGCCTGTGCGGTGAAGCAGATGAGTCCGAACACCGCGGTGTACGTGGTCGAACCCGAAGGCGCCGACAGCATGGCGCGCAGTTTCGCCGCAGGATCACCGCAATCGATCGACGCCGTACGCACCATCGCCGATTCCCTCGGGGCGCCGCGCTGCGAGCCGTATTCGTACGCGCTCAACCGCCGCTTCGCCGACGAGGTGGTGTTGGTGAACGACGACCAAATCCGCGACGCCATGCGACTCACCTTCCGCGCGGCCAAGCTCGCGGTGGAGCCGGCCGGTGCCGCCTCGCTGGCGGCGCTGATGTACCCACTCCGCCAACGGCTCGAGGGCAAGCGCGTGGGCATCGTGGTGTGTGGCGCGAATATCGATGCGGCCACGTTTGCGGCGCAGTTGCTGCCGTGAGTACGTCATCGATGGCCCCATCCGACGCCGGCCTACTGGGTTGGTGGCGCGTTGCTCCCTCCCAGGCTCGCCGCGCGCTCATCGCGGCGTCCATGGGGTGGGCGCTCGACGCCTTCGACGTGATGCTCTTCTCGCTCACCCTCTCGGCGGTGATCGCTGAGTTGGGACTCACGAAGGCACAGGCCGGCGCGTTGGGGTCGATCACGCTGCTGGGCGGCGCCGCCGGCGGCCTGTTTTTCGGCTGGGTGGCCGATCGTTACGGACGTACACGGTCGATGATTGCCAGCGTGCTGCTGTACTCCGTCTTCACGGCCGCTTGCGGCCTGTCGCAGACGTTCTGGCAGTTTGCGTTCTTTCGTGCGCTCCTGGGACTTGGCATGGGTGGCGAATGGGCCAGCGGTGCCGCGCTCGTGTCGGAGAGCTGGCCCGCCAAGTCACGTGGGCGCGCGCTCGCGTTCATGCAGAGCGCCTGGGCGATCGGCTTCGCGGCGGCGGCCACCGTGGTGGGCTTCGTGCTGCCGGCGTACGGATGGCGCGCCGTGTTCTTCATCGGCATCCTGCCGGCGTTCTTCACGCTCTGGGTGCGTCGCCGCGTGGAAGAACCCGACGCCTGGAAGTCGCTGAACGCGGCGCGTCTCGATGCCGAGCGGTCGGGTGCCGCCTCGCGGCCGAACGCACCGCGCGCGCATTCGGTGTTCGACATCTTCCGCGGCGCGATGCTCAAGCGCACGGCGGCGGTCACGTTCATGAACGCCTGCACGCTGTTCGGATGGTGGGGCATGAACGGCTGGATCCCGGCCTACCTCTCGTTGCCCGCCACGCAGGGGGGCATCGGTCTCAGCACCGCCACGATGTCCAAGCTGGTGGTGTTCATGCAGCTCGGCATGTGGCTCGGCTACGTGTCGTTCGGGTACATCACCGACGTCATGAGCCGCAAGAAGGTGTACGTGGTGTATTTGATTGGCGCGAGCCTGCTGCTGCCGTTGTACGGCTCATTGTCGAACCCGTGGCTGCTGCTGTTGCTCGGGCCCTTCGTCGCCTTCTTCGGCACGGGTTTCTTCAGCGGCTTCGGCGCGGTCACGGCCGAGATGTACCCCACGCAGATCCGCGCCTCGGCGCAGGGATTCACCTACAACATCGGGCGCATCGCCAGTGCGGCCGCGCCGTTTACGGTGGGCACACTGGCGACGTCACGCGGATTTCAGACCGCGTTCGCGGTGGCGGGATCGGCGTACCTGCTGGCGGCGATCACGTGGTCGGTGATTCCGAATACGCAGGGGAAGGAGCTGGAGTGACGGCGGGGATGGTTTGGGTGAGGCGCGATGTGGCTGATTTTCGCGGATTCAGTACTCAGTGAACTGGCTTCAGAACTCTGATCGGTATAGCGGTCGGAATTCAGCAGCAACAGTCCTCAGTGCCGAGCGGGTTTCGTGGTGCTGACGGTTCCCAAGGTCGTCGCGCGCCATCGCCCCAACGCATCCCGCCGCCGCACACGCAGTCAGGAAATCCTCGGCACCGAGCACTGTAGCTGCTCGATTCTGACCACTATACCCAGTCCGACGCCTGTCGCCAGAACACTGAGTACTGGGCTGTTAGCCGCGTCAGCTCGCAAAAACAGCTTTCAGCCGCTCCACCGCCCACGCCAGATCTTCGCGACTCACCACCAGCGGCGGCGACAGTCGGATCACGGTGTCGTGCGTTTCCTTGCACAGCATGCCGTGCGCTTTGAGCGCCTCACAATACGGCCGCGCTTTCTCGTGCAGTTCGATTGCGATCATCAGCCCGCGTCCGCGCACGGCCTTGATGGCGGGGTGACGAAGCGTGCGCACCTGCTCGAGGAACCACGCCCCCTGTTCAGCGGAGCGTTCCACGAGATGTTCGTCCTGCAACACGCGCAGCGCCGTGCGCGCCACCGCGCAGCCCAGCGGGTTACCGCCGAAGGTGCTGCCGTGCGAACCGGGGCCGAACACGCCCAATACCTCGCGGCGTGAGATCACCGCCGACACCGGATAGAAGCCGCCCGACAGCGCCTTGCCGAGCACGTACATGTCGGGCGTCACGCCGTCGTGATCGCAGGCGAACATCGTGCCGGTACGTCCGAGTGCCGTCTGGATTTCGTCGGCGATGAGCAAGACGCGATTCGCCGTGCACAACGCCGACAGTTCGGCCAGAAATCCCTCGGGTGGCATGAGCACGCCGGCCTCGCACTGAATCGGCTCGATCAACACCGCGCACGTGTTCGCGGTCATCGCCGCCCGCACGGCCGCAATATCGCCGAACGGCACGAGCACGAAGCCCGGCGAGAATGGCCCGAAGTCGGCCTTGTATGCCGGCTCCGACGAGAACCCCACGATCGTCGTGGTGCGTCCATGAAAGTTGTTCTCGAACGCGATGATCGTGGCCTGACCGTCAGGGATGCCCTTCGTGCGATAGCCCCAGCGCCGTGCCGCCTTGATGGCCGTTTCCACCGCTTCGGCACCGGTGTTCATGGGCAGCACCATCTCCATGCCGCATAGCTGTGCGAGCTCTTCGCAGAACGGGCCCAGCTGATCGTTGCGGAAGGCGCGCGACGTGAGCGTCACACGAGACGCCTGCTGCACCAACGTGGCCAGAATGCGCGGATGACAGTGGCCCTGATTCACCGCCGAGTAGGCGCTGAGGCAATCGAGATACCGCTTGCCTTCCACGTCGGTCACCCACGCGCCTTCGGCGTGATCGATCACCAGATCGAGCGGGTGATAGTTGTGCGCACCCCATGCGTCTTCGCGGGCGATGAGTTCGTCGGTGGCGGTCATCGTGGTCGGCGTCATGGTGTACTCCGTGCTTAGAGAATCCGACGGCCGAACGCGCTCGCGATCAACTCGGCGCACAGTTCGGCGGTCTGGTTCTGTCGGTCGAGAATCGGGTTGATCTCCACCAGGTCCATCGCCACCATGGCGCCGGAGTCGTGCACGATCTCCATGGCGAGATGCGCCTCACGCAGCGTGGCGCCCCCGCGCACCGGCGTTCCCACGCCCGGTGCCTCAGCAGGATCAACCCAGTCGGCGTCGCACGACATGTGCACGCCGCCGGTGCCGGTGGTCGCAATGCTCACCGCTTCGTCCATCACCGCACGCAGACCGCGCTCGTCGATGTCGCGCATGGTGAATGCATGCAGCCCGAGTTCGCGGATCATCGCGCGCTCGGCGTCGTCGAGATCACGCAGCCCCACGTACACGAGATGCTCGGGGCTCACCGCCGGTATCGCGGTCGACAGCTGCCGCAGTCGGCGATGGCCGAAGCCGAGCAGATGCGCGACCGGCATACCGTGCACGTTGCCGCTGAGACTCGATTGCGGCGTATTCAGATCCGCGTGCGCGTCGAGCCAGATGAGTCCCGTGCGCTGTCCGCGTTCGGCGAGGGCGGTGGCGGTGCCGGCCACCGAGCCGGCGGCGAGCGAGTGATCGCCACCCAACACCAACGGGCGGATACCGGCGCGTACCGCGGCGGCTGTCCGCTCAGCGATGTCGATGCACACCGCGGTGATCGCGTCGAGCACGGCCCGCGGCTCGTGCCCCAGCGACGTGCGGTCGGGTACCGCCACGTTACCGGTGTCGTGCACGGTGAGGCCGAGTCGTTCGAGCTGCGCGGTGAGGCTGGACAGGCGCATGGCCGACGGGCCCATATCCACGCCGCGGCGGCTGGCGCCCAGGTCCATGGGGACGCCGATCAGCTGCACGGTGCCAGTCCACGGTTTGACGACGGCACGGGCCGGGGAGGCAAAGGTCGTGTTCATGCCTTCAAGCTGCCCGCGCCACCATGGTAGCAACAAGTTCAATGAATGACCATAAATGCTTCACTAATTGACGAAATGCGTGATATTCTTAGCATTATGCTCAAAGACCTCGATGCGCAGGACTTACGCCTGATCGGGCTGCTCCGCGAAAACGCCCGCATGTCGGTGGCGCAGCTGGCCAAGCAGCTCACGGTGTCGCGCGGCACGGTGCAGAACCGCATCGACCGGCTCATTGCCGACAACGTCTTGCTGGGGTTTACCGTGCGCACCACCCCGGAAGCCGCAGCGCATCGCGTGCGGGCCATCATGTCGATCGCGGTGGAAGGCGATCGCATTGAGGGGGATCGCTCCGATGCGATCCTACGCACGCTGCGGGGCTACCCCGAGGTGCACGCGCTCTATACGACCAACGGGCGCTGGGATATCGTGGCCGAAATCGGCACCGACAGCTTGGAGGCATTCGACGCGGTGCTGCGTCGTATTCGCGGCATTAAAGGCGTGGCTAACTCGGAAACCAGCCTCCTGCTGTCGACGCAAAAGCTCTGAGCACGAGCCTCGCGTCGACAGCGGGAGCAGACCGGCCTGCGGCGCTTACTTCACGCCGAGGTTCTTCTTGAGGAAGGCAATCGTTTTGGGCCAGCCGTCCTTGGTGGCGGCGAGATTGGCCGCTTCTTCGGCTTCATCGCGCGTGGCCTTGGGGTCATCCTGCGCGCGCAGGAAGCCGTGGGTGGCGCCTTCGTAGTTCGTGCCCGCGTAGTCCTTCTTCATCGCCTTCATGATCGAATCGAGCGCCGGCATGGCGGCCGCAATGCGCGCGTCCTTCGAGCCGTTCAGCAGCATCACAGGCTTCGAGATCTTGGCGATCGAGTCGGTGTTGATGCTGGCCGGCACCGCCGCCGTCGTGGCCGTGGCCGGTGTGCCGCCGGTGGTGTAGGGCAGGCCGTAGAAGGCCACGCCGCCCGCAAAGCCCTTCAGGCCGCCGTTCACGGCGTGCATGAACACCGTCTGTCCGCCCCAGCAGTAGCCGATCACGGCGTACTTCTGTTGTGCACTGGGCAGCATCATGGCGTAGTTCGCCGCGGCGCTGATCGCGCGGTTGCGGTCGGCCGCGTTCACGCCGGCGATGAGTTTGCGCGCCGAGTCGGCGGGGAGTTCGACGCTGCTCGGACCACCGCGCACCTTCGACAGGAAGTCGGGGGCGATGGCGATGAAGCCGTCGGCGGCCACCTGGTCGGCCACGCCGCGCACCCACGTGGAGAGTCCGAAGATCTCGTGCACCACGACCACCACCGGCGCCTTGGCGCGGCTGTTCGGGCTGGCCGGGTACACCACCCACGCCATGATGGAGTCGGCCGATCCGGCGTCCCACGCGATCTTCACCCATTCGGCGTGACGCGGGCTGGCCTTGAGCCGTGCCGGTGCGGTGTTGTTGCTGGCGGGGAGACCGGCAATACCCTGCTGCGCGCCCGAGGCGCGCATGGCGGGCATGGACAGGTCGGCGGTGTTCATGTGCGCCATGTGGTCATCAGCCATGGCCGATGAGGCGAGTGCGCCGGACGACGAGCGTTGGAGCGTGCAGCCGGCGAGGATCGCGACGGTGGG
Source organism: Gemmatimonadota bacterium (assembly GCA_947461225.1). Taxonomy (GTDB): domain Bacteria; phylum Gemmatimonadota; class Gemmatimonadetes; order Gemmatimonadales; family Gemmatimonadaceae; genus Gemmatimonas. The sequence goes on from CANHJV010000146.1 coordinate 6,785, forward strand.
CAGGGCCACGGCGATCAGGGAAATTCGACGGGACATCGGGGGTCCTGGCAGAGGTGGAAGGTACCACCACGAATCTCCGTGTCCTGCAGGCGTAGCGCCAGCACCCGAAGGGGACTGGTCTAAACCCGCCTGATCAACGAATTTGAGGGGATGCTCCGCAGTGTGGGCATCCCACGTCTCACTCATATCCCCGGACACCTCGTGCTCGAGCAGTACGCTCTCGTCCTTGCCCTCGTGTGCTCGGCCGTTGCCATTGCCTACGGCATTCTCTCGGCCCGCTGGATCGTTTCGCTGCCCGCCGGCAATGCGCGCATGCAGGAGATTGCTGGTGCCATCCAGGAAGGCGCGGACGCCTACCTGAAGCGCCAGTACACCACCATCGCCATCGTCGGTGTGGTGCTCTTCCTCGCCGTCGGCTTCGGTCTCGGCAGTTGGGTAACCGCCGTCGGCTTCGCGATCGGCGCCGTGCTCTCCGGGCTGGCCGGCTTCATCGGCATGTTCGTGTCGGTTCGGGCCAACTCCCGCACCGCGCAGGCTGCGACGAGCGGGCTCAACGCCGCGCTCAACGTGAGCTTTAAGGGCGGCGCGATCACCGGCATGCTCGTGGTCGGCCTCGGCCTGCTGGGCGTGGCCGGTTTCTTCATGTACGTGCTCGGCAATGGCACGGGTGAAGAAGCGATCCGCGCGGCGCTCGAGCCGATGATCGGCCTCGCCTTCGGGTCGTCGCTCATCTCGATCTTCGCCCGACTCGGCGGCGG
>CANHJV010000147.1 GCA_947461225.1 Gemmatimonadota bacterium
GGCCGTCGGGACAAGGACGGCGGGGAGAGCGGCGGCGGCGACACGGGCGGCGACAGCGGCGGCGACACGAGCGGCGGCGAAGGCTGAGCGGCTCAGCCCTGAGCACTCAGCCCTGAGCCGCTCCCGCGGGCGCCCTATCCCCGCACCGCCTTCTCGATCCGCTCCGCCGTGCTCGGGCTCACCACCCGAATCACGAAGTAGAGCACCGCGCCGATCAACACCACGCGGATCGCGAAACCCACCAGCATGAACAAGAGCCCGACCAGCGGCCCCAGCAGCCCGAAGACCAACTTCAGGGCGACCAGGCCAAGCATGGCGATCAGGCCGACGGTAAACAGGGTACGGAGCATGGTCTGCCTCAGGGGAAAGTGGGGTTTCTCCTCTGTACGGTAGCGAGCGGGCAAAGTTTCCGCATGGCGGGATTCCGGCTATTTCCGGCTTGGTGGTTACTGGACTGTTTCCCGATACGGTGCATCGGGCTACCTTCACCAGATCACGTCCCGGACCCCTCCGGGCCTTTCCCAGCACAACATGGCCGAGCAGTTGGTTCAGATCATGGGACGCCACCGACGCGAAGCGCTCCCCGAGCGCAAGCCGTCGTGGCTGAAAGTGAAGGCTCCCGGAGGCGCGAACTACGTGCGCCTCAAGCAGATGATGCAGGAACTCGACCTGCATACCGTTTGTCAGGAGGCCCACTGCCCCAACATCGGCGAATGCTGGGAGCACGGCACCGCCACCTTCATGATCCTCGGCGATGTCTGCACGCGAAACTGCGCCTATTGCGCCGTGTCGCATGGGCGGCCGCCCAAGTACGACATCGAGGAGCCGTCGCGCGTTGGGCAGGCGATCGCCGAGCTCAATTTGCGGCACGCCGTCATCACCTCCGTCGACCGCGACGATCTCCCCGATTTCGGCGCGTACATCTTTGCCGAAACTATTCGGCAGATTCATCAGCGCCTGCCGGGCTGCTCCATCGAAGTGCTCGTGCCCGACTTCCAGGGCAACGAAGACTCCATCCGCACGGTCCTCGAAGCGCGCCCCGACATCTACAACCACAATACGGAAACGGTGCCGCGCCTCTTCAAGAAGGCGCGCCCCGGCGGACGCTACGAGCGGGTGCTCGAGATCTTCCGCATCGCGAAGCGTGTGGCCCCTGACATCCCCACCAAGACCGGGATCATCCTCGGCCTTGGCGAGACGAATGAAGAAGTCATCGAAGTCATGAAGGAGCTCCGCTCCGTCGATGTCGACATCCTGACGCTCGGGCAGTACCTCCGTCCGTCCGATGGCCATATCGAACTCGATCGCTATGTCACCCCCGAAGAGTTCCGCGAACTGTATCTCGTGGGCATGCAACTCGGCTTCAAGCACGTGGAAAGCGGCCCGCTCGTGCGGTCCAGCTACCACGCGTGGGAGCAGGTGCAAGCCGCAGGCGTCTGACCGTACGAGCACCGCTCGACCCAGCAATCCACACCCGCCAATTCTCCATGTCGACTGCTAAACCCCGCAAGAAGGGCGAGCCCGTGCGCGCCGATGCCAAGGCCGAGGCCAAAGCATCGGACGGCACGTCGGCCGCCACGAATCGCGAGCTGCTCTACTCGATGCTGCTGCAGCGTCGTTTCGAAGAGCGCGTCGCCGAGATGTACGCCATCGGTCGGATCGGCGGCTTCTGCCATCTGTATATCGGACAGGAAGCCATTTCCACCGGCGTGATCTCGCTGCTTCGCGCCGACGATTACATCATCACGACCTATCGTGATCACGGACAGGCGCTGGCCCGCGGCATGACGCCGCGCGCGGCCATGGCGGAACTGTTCGGACGGCAGGATGGCTGCGCGAAGGGCAAGGGCGGGTCGATGCACATGTTCGACAAGCAGCTCGGCTTTCTCGGCGGACACGGCATCGTGGGTGGTCATATCCCGATCGCCTCCGGTGTGGGATTCGCGATCAAGTATCGCGGCGGGGATCAGGTCATCGTGTGCTTCATGGGTGAAGCGGCCGTGAACAACGGCGCCTTCCACGAGGCCCTCAACATGGCCGCGCTCTGGAAGCTGCCGTGCCTGTTCATCATCGAGAACAATCGCTACGGCATGGGCACTGCGCTCGAGCGCGCCTCGGCCATTCACGACATCTACAAGCGCGGCGCGTCGTACGACATGCCGCGTGACGTGGTCGACGGGCAGGACGTGCACGCCGTGCGCAAGGCCACCATTGAAGCGATCGATCGCGCGCGGAAAGACGGCACGCCCACGCTGCTCGAAATCCGCACCTACCGCTTCATGGGCCACTCGATGTCCGACGCGGTCAGCGGTACCTATCGCACGAAGGAAGAGTTGGAGCAGTACCTCAAGCGCGACCCCATCGCCCTGCACCGTCAGCGCATGGAAGAAGCGGGGGAGATCACACCCGCCGATGTGGCCGCGATGGACGAAGCGATCAAGAAGATCGTGCAGGACAGCATCGACTTTGCTGAGCAGAGCCCGGAGTTGCCGCTTGAGGCGCTCATGGAAGACATCCTCGTCGAAACCACGAGCTGAGAGCCCAACGACCATGGCCGTGATTACCTACCGCGATGCGCTCAACATGGCGCTCCGCGAAGAAATGCACCGCGACGACCGCGTCTTCCTCATGGGTGAGGAAGTCGCCGTCTATCAGGGTGCCTACAAAGTCTCGAAGGGATTGCTGCAGGAATTCGGCGAGATGCGCGTCGTCGACACGCCCATCACCGAACTCGGCTTCGCCGGCGTCGGCGTTGGCGCGGCGATGGCGGGGCTGCGTCCGATCATCGAATTCATGACGTGGAACTTCGCGCTGCTGGCGATCGATCAGGTCGTGAACGCGGCCGCGAAGATGCTGTATATGTCGGGCGGGCAGTTCCCGATGCCGATGGTGTTCCGCGGCCCGAATGGCGCGGCGCTGCAGCTGGGCGCGCAGCACTCGCAGGCGTGGGAATCGTGGCTGGCGCACATTCCCGGCCTCAAGGTCGTCGCCCCCGCCACGCCCTACGATGCCAAGGGACTGCTCAAGGCCGCCATCCGGGACGACAATCCGGTGTGCTTCCTGGAAGGCGAGATGCTGTACAACACGAAGGGCGAAGTGCCCGACGACGATTACATCGTGCCGATCGGCAAGGCGGAGCTCAAGCGCGAAGGCGAGCACGTCACGCTGGTATCGCATGGCAAGATGGTGCTGGTGGCGCTGCAGGCCGCCGATCAGATGGCCAAGGAAGGCATCATGTGCGACGTCGTCGATCTGCGCACGATCCGTCCGATGGATGTCGACGCGATTACGGCGTCGGTGAAGAAGACGAACCGGTGTGTCGTGGTCGAAGAAGGATGGGAAGTGTGTGGCGTCGGCGCGCAGGTGGTGGACTACGTCCAGCGCCATTGCTTCGACTACCTCGATGCACCGGTGCTCCGCGTGCATCAGGCCGATGCACCGATGCCGTATACCAAGAGTCTCGAAAAGGCCGCCAAGCCCGACTTGCCGAAGACGATCGCGGCAATCCGACAGGTTCTCTACCTCGACTGACCCAGCGATCATGGCAACGAAAGTAATGATGGAGGCGCTCTCTCCCACCATGGAGGAAGGGCGCCTCGCAAAGTGGGTGAAGAACGTCGGTGACGCCGTGAAAACCGGCGATACCATCGGTGAAGTCGAAACCGATAAGGCGATCATGGAACTCGTCGCGCGCGGCGACGGCATTCTGCGCGCGCAGTTGATCCCCGAGGGGACCACAGCCACGGTCGGCGCGGTGATCGGCGTGATCGCCGCCGCCGACGAAGACATCGCCGCGTTCACCGGCGGATCCGCGCCGGCGCCGTCGGCCGCGTCTCCCGCGGCGCCAGTGGCGGCCGCTCCCGCCGCACCCGCACCAACGGCCGCGGCCGCACCCGTCGCCGAAGCCGTGGCGCCGAGCGGCCCCGTGCGCTCGTCGCCGCTGGCGCGTCGCATCGCGGCAGAAAAGGGAGTCAATCTCTCCACGGTGCACGGCAGTGGTCCGAATGGCCGTGTGATTCGCCGAGACATCGAAGCCGCGTCGGGATCGACAACGACTGCGGCGCCGGCGACGATCCCCATCACCGGCGAATTCAAGGACGTCGCCCTCACGCAGATGCGCAAAACGATCGCGCGTCGCCTGAGCGAGTCCATCGGCCCCGTACCCACGTTCTACCTCACGTCGGAAATCGACATGACGAAGGTGGGGCAGCTGCGCGAGCAAATGGTGGCGAGCGGCGATCAGTACAAGGTGTCCGTCAACGACATCATCATCAAAGCCGTCGCCATCGCGCTCACGCGGCACCCGGAGTGCAACGCGCATTGGATGGGCGATTCCATTCGCTACTTCAGCGCGGCGCACGTTGGCATGGCAGTGGCCACCGATGACGGCCTCATCGTGCCCGTCATCCGCGACGCTCAGCTCAAGGGACTCGGGCAGATCGGCAAGGAAGCACGCGAACTCGCGAAGAAGGCGCGTGAACGGAAGCTGCAGCCCGCGGAATTCACCGGCGGTACGTTCTCGGTGTCCAACCTCGGCATGTTCGGGATCGATCAGTTCACCGCGATCATCAACCCGCCCGAGGCGGCGATTCTGGCCGTCGGCGCAACGGAAACGAAGCCGGTGTGGGAAAACGGTGCGTTCGTGCCGCGTCAGCGCATGCGCGTCACGCTCAGCTGCGATCATCGCGTGATCGATGGCGCGGTTGGCGCCAAGTTCCTGCAGACGCTGCGTGGGTTGCTCGAAGCCCCCATGATGATGCTCTTTTAGTCCAACCGTTCAGTGTTCCCGAATCGGGATCGCTACCTCGCCACGCGTGGTATCACCCGTCCGTGACCGAACGCACCAATCGCCTCGCGCGGTTGGTGCGTTCGACATGATGGATCGTCCTTGACGCAGCCTTCAACGCCTGGACCATGCGACGATTCTCGACGCGCTTTGCGCTGCTCTGCACGCTGTCCTTGCTGTCGGCCTGCGCCGGCGGCGATTCGCCGGCCGGGCCCACGATACCGCCGCCAAGGCCCGCACCGATTCCGCCGGGTGTCTTGAGCCTCGCGGTGGCCGGACTGCCCACCGGCACCAACGCGGCGATCACCGTCGCCAACGCCGCCTTCTCGCGTGACGCCACCGGCACCGTGGGTTGGGTGGACGTCCCCGCCGGCCAGTACACGATCACCGTGCGTCCCGTGCGCACGGCCGAGGGCACCTACGCCGCCACGCCGGCCACGTTCACGGTCACGGTGGTGAGCGGGTCCACGCCGGCCACGGCCACCGTTACGTATGCGCCCCTGCCGTCGGCGGTCGATCTTGCGATCTCCGGCGTGCCGAGCGGCGTCGATGCGCCGGTCACCGTGTCGCCCCCCGGTAGCGGTGATGTCGCCGTAACGGCGTCGCGCCTGCTCAGCAACGCCAACACCGGCCGCTGGAAAGTCGCGGCCGGCACGCTGCGGTCGGGGGGAGCACGCTATTCGCCGTCGCCCGCCGCCATCGACACCCTCGTGTTGTACGGCGACACCGCGCGCGTGGCCGTACGCTACGACGTGTCCAGCGGTGCGCTGGCCGTGGCGCTCACCGGGCTGCCCACGGGGCTGGCGGGTGCGGTGCAGGTAACCGGTCCCGAAGGGTTCACCCGGGCGCTCACGGCCACGTCCACCCTCACCGAACTCACCCCCGGTGCGTATCGGGTGATCGCCACCGCCGTCGCGGCCGGCGGCATTACCTATCGCCCGGCCGCCGACACCACCACCGTCACCGTGAGCGCCTCGTTAACGGCGGCACCCGCCGCGGTCACGTACGCGGCGCAGGTCGGACGCGTGGTCGTGACCACCAGCGGGCTCCCGGCCGACGCCGCGCCGGCGATGACGCTCACGCTGGCCGGCGGCACCACCGCACGGGCCCTCAGTGGCCCCGCCACGATCGATTCGCTCCCGGTGGGCAGCTACACCCTGTCGGCCAGCCGGCTCACGGTGGCGGGGGTGCGCTACATGCCGGCTGCCGCGACCCAGAACCTCGCCATCACCACGGGCAATACGACTACCATCAACGTGACCTTCGCGGTCGTGCCGACCGTCGTGGACGTCCCCGTCTCGGGTCTCCCAACCGGCGCCTTGGCCAACATCACGCTGACCTCGCCAGCAGGAGACGCCTCGCCGATCTCGGCGACCACGCGCATCAGCCCGGCCGCGGCCGGACGCTGGCGCCTCAGCGCCGGCAGTGTGACCAGCGGGGGCGCCAGCTACCTGCCCTCGCCCGCGGCGCGCGACACCACCGTCGCGGCCGGCGATACGCTGCGGTTGCCGGTGCAGTACACCATCGCCACCGGCTCGATCGCGGTGGTCGTGAGTGGCCTGCCGGGCGGTGCCTCGGGCAGTATCACGGTCACCGGCCCCGGTGGGTACGCGCGGAGCGTGACGGCCACGACCACGCTCACCCTCCTCGCGCCGGGCAGCTACACGGTCACGGCCACGAGCGTACCCGCCGTTGGCACCACGTACGTGCCGACGCCCACGTCGCAGCAAGTCACCGTGGTCGCCTCGCTCGTCGCCGCGCCGGCACCGGTGTCATACGCAGTGGCCACCGGTGCCGTGACCATCGCCGCCAGCGGCCTACCCAGCAGCGTCACCCCCACCTTCTCCCTCACCGGCACCGGCGCACCTCGTTCAGCCAACGGGGCCGGAACCGTCTCCGCACTCACCGTCGGCACCTGGACGATCACCGCCAACACCATCGTGAGCGGCGCCACCACGTACGCGCCGTCGCCGTCGTCACAGAGCGTGTCCATCACGCCGAACGGCACCGCCACGGCCAGCTTTGCGTATACGGCCGCCGTGGCCGCGAACTACGCGATCACCAACGTCTACCTCACGCAGGCCATTCAGACGCTCGACAACGCGGTCACGCTGGTGGCCGGTCGCGATGCCCTGCTCCGCGTATTCGTGCAAGCCAACACCGCCAACTCGGCGCGTCCCGACGTGCGCGTGCGGATCTACAACGGCGCGTCGCTGCTGCAAACGGCCACGATTACCGCGCCAGAAACCAGTGTGCGCACGGCCATCGACGAGGGCACGCTGTCGTCGACGTGGAACCTGCTGGTACCGGGCGCCAACATCCGCACCACCATGCGCGTGCTGGTCGATCTCGATCCGACACTCGCCATCACCGACGCCGACCGCCGCGACAACACGTGGCCATCCAACGGCACGCCGCAGAGCGTCAGCGTGAATACGGTGCCCACCTTCACCGTGCGGTTCGTACCCATCGTCGTCGGTGCCCTCACCGGCAACGTCAGCGCGGGCAACTCGGCCTCGTTCCTGTCGTCGGTATCGCGCATGTTCCCGCTGGGCACGGTGTCGTCCGACGTGCGCGCGCCGTTCACCTCCAGCGCCACCGACATCCAGAGCAGCGACGGCAACGGACAGTGGCTCACCGTGCTCAA
>CANHJV010000148.1 GCA_947461225.1 Gemmatimonadota bacterium
AGCGAGCCGTTGTGCGCCACGCAGTTTTCGTTCGACGACTGCACGGTCGGAATCTTGTAGTAGCTCTTGAACACGAGCTTCTTGTTCACGATCGAGAAGATCGCGTTGGCGCCCCACTCCGGCTTGTCACCGGCGCGGCACTTGGGCGACGAACCACCGCCCCACTCGTCGGAGAACAGCATCTGCGTGCCGTCGTTGTTGAACGTCGCCGAATGCCAGTAGGCGAAGTTCGAGTCGGCGGCCGCGTCGAGACGCACCGGCGCCGTCGGGTTGCTGATGTCGAGCAGCAGGCCATGTCCTTCACAGGCGCCACCGGCCAGACCCAGCGACGGGTACACCGTGATGTCATGACACTGCGAACGCTCGCCGCCACGACCGCCGCCGCCCGCCGCCCCGGCGAACATGCGGGTCACCGCGCCCTGCACCATGCCGCGCACCGCAGCGCTGTCAGCCGCGTTGGCCGCTGCACCACCACGCGCCTTCGTCACGCTGTCGAGCATCGGACGCAGGACCTGCGGGGGCACGACCATGTCCATGCCCGACTGCGGGTTCTTCGCGATGAACGCACCGGCAGCCTTCGCCGTCGCGAGCGTCTTCGCCGCCGCTTCCTTGTCGGCGTCGGAGAGACCGTGGCCAGGCGCGGCGCCGAGTCCGGCGAAGATGTTGGCACGACCGACCACCGCGGCACTGGCCGGGTTGGCGAGCGGCACCTTGATGATCTCGATGCGGAGACGCGCCGAGTTCGGATCATCCGACGCCACGTCGGCGCATCCCTCGAGTTCGCCGGCCGAGCGAATGCCCGACGAACCGGAGACGTAGATGTACACGTTCTCCTTGTCCTTCGGATCCTCGAGCACCGTGTGCGTGTGCGAACCGCGGCACGTCTGCACGTTCGCGATCAGCTTCGGGTTCTTGATGTCGCTGATGTCGAACACGCGCACACCGCGCATGCGTTCCTTGCTCACGGGATCGGGCACGCCACCCGGCTTGCAGTCCACGCGGCCGTTGTTCGCTTCGGCCGACATGAACATCAGGTTCTTGTACACCGAAATGTCATTCTGCGACGCGGGGCAGCTGTACGCCACCACGAGCACCGGCTTGGCCGGGTTCGAGATGTCCCAGATCACCGGGCCGTTGTAGTTACCCTGAATCGCGTACTTGCCCGTGAAGGCGAGGTCGGAGTTCGTGATGCCGAGGAAGCCCGGCGGAGAAACCGCCTTCGCCACGACCTTCATGTTCGAGATCGCTTCGCCGGCATCAAACAAGCCGGCCTTGAGGCCGACGCGCGGATCGTTCATCGGCGTCGGTGCGGTCTTGGGCTTCGACGGCGCGCACGCCGCGAGGCCCAGCAGCGCCACGGCCGCGTAGCCTGTGACCACACTCGCCCCGCGACGACGCGGAAGTGCTTCTGACATGTCTGTTCCTGTGTGCAAAAGGTGGTGGTAATCCAACGACATCACGTCCAACAGCTCGCTCAACCGGCGCGTCGTGTTACGCTGGCGGGGCGAATCCCATCTCCAACATCATCGTGAACATGCGCTTGATCTCGGTGCTCTGATCGACTTCGACATCGTTCGCGAACTTGAACACGGTTTCGTCCTGCCCCGCGCCCTGCGCCGAAAACAGGGTCTTCACCATCGCCACGGCGCCACGATGGTGTTGAATCATGTAGGTCAGGAACAACCGGTCGAACTCGGTGCCACGCGCCGCGTCGAGTTCCTTGAGCTGCGCATCGGTCAGCATGCCCGGCATCGACATCTGGCCCATGTCGTGACCAGCCATCGCGGCCATGTCATGACCCGCCATGGCGGCCATGTCATGCCCCGCGCCGCCCATCGTCACGTTGCCGAGCGAATCGACCATCGGCACCGTCTGTCGGCGGTCCTTGAGCCACGTCTGCATGATCGTGATCTCGTCGCCCTGCGCGTTGATGATACGCGCCGTGAGCCGCTGCACCGACGCGCTCGCGCCATGCGACGGGGCCCACCGGGAGATCGTGATCGCCTGCGCGTGGTGGTGGATCATGCCGCTCATGAAGTCCACGTCGGCCTTCACCCACGGATAGCGCAAGCTGTCGGCGCGCGCGCGTGCGAGCGCACCGGCATCGCCCATTTGGAACGCAGGACCGGCCGATGAGGCCGACCGCGAGGTGGCGCAGGCCGTCATGGCGACCAGCCCAGCGCTCAAGGCGGCCAGGCGGATCGGACGGCGGATCGAGGTACGCATCGGTATGGTCACGTGATGGGACACCGGCCGCGGACGGAAAGTAGGAATCTGTAAGGGTACAGGGGGAGAAGACGCCCGCAAGCCATGAATACTAATTCACGTCGCGCAGCGGGATCGTCCGTGACCCCGTCACCGTGACCAGTGCGAGCCGCCTCAGGTGTACGGAATCGGCGGCCGCCACGTACGCCGACGTCTGCTGCGACGACACCAGCGCCCGCGTGAGCTGGGCCAGACCGCCGCACACATACCGGTTGCACAGATTCGACCGCAGCGCCCGCGGCAGGTTGCAGCCGGCCGTGGTGTGAAACACGCACGAGCCGCGATAATGACGGGCCGGCAGGTGCGACGCATAGCGCGCCTCCAGCGACTCGGCCGACACCGTCTCCCCATCCTCGGTGAGCTGAGCGCGGACCCGCGTGATGCTGTCCGCGTGCAGAAACCCATGCGTGCCGCCCGCCGTGCAGCACTCGCCACGGCAGGTCCCGCAGCTCGCGCCGATGATATCCGGCATCGCCGGGATCGAGGCGGGGAGCGCCCACCCCGCGTCCTCACGGGCCTGCGTCGCCTCAGCACTCATGGGGGCCCTGTTATCCCGCACCGCCTCGCTGAACGCCTCGGCGATCGTGCCGCGCAGCTTGTCCAAAAACGCCTCACGCGACTCCTCGGGCAGGTCGGTCGTGTTGCGCGAATTCGCCGGCAGCAGGATCACCGGCAGTTCGGGGAGGCCATGCTCGGCCCGGTCGGCCCGGGCCAGCTCTTCCGCCTGGGCCGTGAGGCGGGCATTCCGGGCCCGCTGGGCCGCGATTGGACTTTCACGCGAGGACATGGCGCAACCTACCAGCCGGAGCGGTCCGATTGGGAATCCGCGTCGGGCACGGAATGCCCGCCGATATGGTTGATTTCGCCATATGTCGACATCCCGCTGGCCCATCCCCCTCGGCGCCGTCCTCGTCCATCTGGGCATCGGCTCGGTGTACGCTTGGAGTACGCTCAATCGCCCGATCATCGCCGCGCTCCCGCCGCAGCCGTGGTGGGGGAGTCCGCCGTACACCACGTTCACGGCCGCGCTCGTGCTACTGGGGCTGAGCGCGGCCACCATGGGGCCGTGGGTGGAGCGCGTCGGCGCACGGGTCGCGGCCAAAACATCGGCCATCTTCTTCGCCGCCGGCTTGGCGCTTGGCGGCCTGGGCTTGCTCTGGCAGCAGCCACTGCTGCTCTTTCTGGGGCTCGGCATCCTTGGCGGCATCGGGTGCGGGATCGGATACATCGCCCCCGTCCGGACGCTCGTGAAGTGGTTCCCCGAGCGACTCGGCATGGCCACCGGCTTCGCGATCATGGGGTTCGGTGGCGGCGCGTTTCTCGGCGGCTACGCCAATGCGTTTCTCATCGAGCAGGTGGGTGTCGCCCGCACCCTGTTCGTGTTGAGCGGTGTGTACTTCACCCTGATGATGGCGGGCGCTCAGCTGTTGCGACCGCCCCCGGAGGCCGAGCCTGGCCAGACCACGGCCGTCACCGCGAACCTCACGCGACGTGAGGCGGTGCGCACCCCGCAGTTCCTGCTGCTCTGGGGCATCCTCTGCGTGAACGTCACCGCCGGGATCGGCATTCTCGCCCAGGCCTCGCCGATGATGCAGGACCTCTTCGGCCGCACGCCCAAGCAGGCCGCCGCCGTGGTGGCGGTGATCAGCCTGTTCAATGCCGGCGGACGACTGCTCTGGTCGAGCGCATCCGACCTGCTGGGCCGGCGCACCACGTATCTCATCTTCTTCGTGGTGCAGTTCGCGCTCTTCCTGGCCATTCCGCGCTTGGCGCAGATCGGTGCCTGGTGGCCGTTCCTGGCCTGTCTGCTCACCGTATTCACCATGTACGGCGGTGGCTTCGCCACGATGCCGGCCTTCCTGGCCGACCTGTTCGGATCACGCAACGTGGGCGCCATTCACGGTGCCGTGCTCACCGCGTGGAGCGTGGCCGCCGTGACCGGGCCGGTCATCATCACCCAACTGTCCGAGCGCGCCCGCAGTGCGCTGGCCCCGGGTGCCCCACGTGTCCACATCTACGACCAACCGCTCATGCTGCTGGCCGGCCTGCTCGCCGTTGGTTTCGTGCTCACGTTGGCGGTGAAACCGCTGCCCGGCGCGACGAAATAAGGCCCGTCCGCGCGATTGCGAAGGGGGGAGATCGGCCGCAGGTTACGCCCCGATGCGAACCCCTCAACGACTCGCCGCCCTCGCGCTCCTCTCGCTTGGCGCCGCCTGCGCCCCCGCCGGCGAGAAGGCCGATGCGGCACCGACCACCGCGGGGCTCGCCCCGTTCGTGGACCGCTACCTCGACGGCTTCGCGCGCCGTCACCCCTCGATCGCGGCCGGCAACGGCTTGCACGATCACGACGACCTGCTCGACGACTTCTCCGCGCAGGCGATCGCCGCCGAAATCGCAACGCTCAAGACGGCAGCGGCCGAGCTCGCAGCGTTCAGCGACTCGTCACTCACCCCCGACGAACGCGTGGACAAACGCATTCTCGCCGGCGTGATCGACGGATGGCTGCTCGAACAGGAAACGTTGGCGAACTGGAAGCGCAATCCGATGACGTACGCCAGTGCGTTGTCCGATGGCGTGCACAATCTCATGACGATGGAGAACGACCCCGCGCCGGTGCGCATGCGTCGGCTCATCGGCAAGCTGTCGGGCGTGCCATCGCTGCTGCAGGCGGCGCGCGCCAACATCACGAATCCGCCCAAAATCTTCGCCGAACGTGGACTCGGCATGATGCGGGCCGCATCGAGCATGCTGGCGACCGATTTGCCGCTGGCCTTCGCGGCGCAGAACGGCACGCCGCTCATGGATTCCCTCATGACCGCCGCCGCCGCGGCGCGCGCCGAGATCGATGCCTACGCCGCGTATGTCGCGAAGGATGTGATCCCGCAAGCCAATGGCGAATGGAAGATTGGTGCCGACGCCGTGGCGCGACGCTATCGCTCGGAAGAACTCATCGATGTGCCGCTGGCCGACTTAGCTGCGCTGGGTGAACGCGAACTCAAGGGTGCGCAGGAACGCTTCCGCGCCGCCGCCAATCGCTTGGCACCGGGCGCCGACGCGCAGGCCACGTGGCTCACCATTCGGCGCAACCATCCCAAGCGGGGTGAAGTCGTGGCAGCCGCGCAAGCGGTCGTGGATTCGCTCACGCGCTTCATCGCCACCAAGAATCTCGCCGTCGTGCCCGAGGGGGAGCGTGTAGTCGTCGCCCCGGCACAGCCATTCTCGCTGGGCTTCGCCTCGATGCACGCGTCGCCACCGCTCGAGAAGACGCCGGTGCAGAGTTTCTACTACATCACCGACGCCGACTCGCTCGACGCGCCCGCGCAGCAGGAAGCCTGGCTCGAGCGCTTCAACTTCGCCTCGCTCGCGATCACGTCGGCCCACGAAGCGATGCCCGGGCATTGGTTGCACTCGGTGCACATGCGCCAAACCCCGGGCAAGATCCGTCGCATCTGGATCGGCCTGAATCCGTTTCCGCAGCCGTCGTCGGGACAGGATGGTTGGGCGCACTATGCGGAAGAACTCGTGGTGGAACAGGGCTTCATGAATAGCGACCCGCGCTACGAGCTGGCGCAGCTCAGCGACGCGCTCACCCGCATCTGCCGACTGCTCTCGGGGATTCGCCTGCACACCGGGGAGTGGACACTCGCGCAGGCGCAGGCCTGCTTCGAGCAACAGGCCTATGTGGCCGCCCCCGCCGCCAAGCGTGAAGCGGAACGCGGCACGTACGATCCCACGTATGGCGGCTACTTCCTGGGCAAGCGTGGCATGCTCACGTTGCGGCGCGATGTGAAGGCCGCACAGGGCGACCAATTCAACCTCCGCGATTTCCACGAACGCGTCATGAAGAACGGCATCGCGCCGATCTGGGCGCACCGGCAGCTCTTGTTGCCGGGTGACACCTCACGGGTAATTCAGTGACCGCCAGCAACGACCTCGTTCGCGTTGGAGTGCTCGGCGCCGGCGCCTGGGCGCAGTTCGCCCATCTCCCCGGCTGGAAGCGCGATCCGCGCTGCACCATTGTCGCGATCGCCGATCCCATCGTGGAACGCGCCCGCGAATTCGCCGCGCAATTCGATATTCCGAACGTCTATGCCACGCACGAAGAGCTGATCGCCCGCACCGACATCGATGTGGTCGACGTGTGCACGCCCAGCGCGACGCACTTTGCGCTGAGCTGCGCGGCACTGGAAGCGGGCAAGCATGTGCTGTGCGAGAAGCCGGTGGCGTACGACTTCACCGAGACACGGCGCGCGGCGGCGCTGGCCGCGAGCAAGGGGCTGAAGACGAAGCTTGGCTTCACCTTCCGCTACTCGCCGGCCATGCGCTACATGAAGGCACTGATCGATGAGGGCTACATCGGCACGCCGTTCATCTTCAACGGCTACGAGCAGAACTCGCAGTGGCTCGATCCGCAAACGCCGCTGCGTCAGGTCGATCATGAGGCCGACCAGACGGACATTCATGTGTCCTCGTTGGAAGGCTACGGCGCGCCGATCATGGACATCGGCCACCTATTCATGGGCAGTCGCTTCAAGTCGGTGGTCGGCACGATGAAGAACTTCATCCCCGAGCGCATGGTGCGCGCCACTGGCACCATGATGCGCATGAATATCGACGACGGCGACATCTTTATCGGTGAGTTCGACAACGGCGGCATCGGTTCGATTCAAACCAGCTTCGTAACCGTGGGCAACTATCCTGGCATCGAAGCCCGCGTGTACGGCAGCAAGGGCGCGCTCATCTGCCGCCTGGTCGAAGAGAACGGCATCTGCGAAACCCTCCAGGGGGCGACCGCCGATTCGGTCGAGTTCAAAGAGCTCGAGATTCCGCAGCGCTTCTATCCGGCTGGCGGCAGTGCGCGCGAATCGTGGCGTTCGCTGTTCTACGCCAATCTCATTGGCTCGTTCATTTCCGAGATCCGCGGCGAAGTGGAAGGCAACGAAGGCAACTTCGAAGATGGGGCGCACGTGCAGGAGCTCATCAACGCCGTCGAACGCTCGTTCCGTGAACGGCGCTGGGTGAACATTCCGCTCGAACAGCCCCCCGTCGCGGGATCGGCATCCTGAGTCAC
>CANHJV010000149.1 GCA_947461225.1 Gemmatimonadota bacterium
ATGCCCTTCGCGCAGTTCACCGCGCAGCGGATCTTTACGCCGCTCGGTATGACGAATACGCAGTGGCGTGATGACTTCACGCGGGTCGTGCCGGGGCTCGCGCAAGCCTATTCGCGACGGGCCGATGGATTTCACATCGACATGCCCAACGACAACGTGATCGCCGCCGGTGGATTGCTCACGACGGTGAGCGATTGGTTGCGCTGGAACGATCATCTCACGAACAAGACGCTGGGCGCCGGCGTGGTCGATTCGCTCACCCGTCGCATGAAGCTCACCAGCGGCCTTGAGATTGCCTACGCCCTCGGGCTCACGGTGAACAGCTACCGCGGCCTGCGTGAGATCTCACACAGTGGATCCACGGCCGGCTACGGTACGTATCTGGCCCGCTACCCCGAACAGAACGACCTCTCCATCGCCGTGATGTGCAATGTCGCCAACGCCGGGGCGACGGGACTCACGCATGCCATTGTGGACGCCATGGTGCCGGGACTCCCACGCGCCGCCGCGGCGGATACCGTCGCCACCGACCTCGCGGCCGTCGCCAAGTTGGTCGGCATCTATCGCGACACGCGAACCAATACCGTGGTCGTGCTCGACACCTCACGCGGCCGGTTACGTCGCGACGGTGGTGCGGCCTTCGTCGCGTTGCGTGGTGGTGGCTACCAGCTTGGCGCGTCGCGCGTGCAATTCACCACCGACGCCAGTGGTAAGCCGGTCACGCTGCGCATCCCGACATCCGACGGCGACACGGTGGTGCACGCGTTCATGGCGGCGGAGCGCTGGAAGCCAAGCGCGGTAGAGCTGGCCAGCATTGCCGGCCGGTACCGGAACGAGGAGATCGGCGTCACGTTCACCGTGGGCTCGGCGGGTGACCGGCTCACGATCAGCCCACGGGTCGGTGTCACCGACACGCTGTCGGCGACCTATCGCGACGCCTTCGGCGGCAGCGAGGAGACCGTCTGGTTCGTGCGCGACCGGCAAGGGCGCGTGTCAGCCATGCACTTTGGCAGTGGACGCGCCTGGGACTTCGTGTCCCTCCGTGTGAAGTAGCTGTCTCGCACCAATCGTGTCACATGACATCGCTTGCTCTCCAGATTCGCCCGGCGTGAACGCACCGTACACGCATGTCATCACACATCTCGCTTCGCCTCGCCCTTCTGGTCGGCGCCGCATTGCTTGGCGGTGCCTGCTCTCCCGCGAAATCCAACGGGTCGCGCGCCACGGTCAATGAGCCGCGCCGGCTTCCCACCGGCGCCGTACTCGACCCCGCCGGCACGCAAGTCGATGTCGGGAGCTTCCCTCTCACGGTCGTCGTTTCCCCCGACTCCGCACACCTGCTGCTCCTCCTGAATGGATGGCGGCAGCAGGGGGTGCAGGTGGTCGATCGACCCACGGGGGCCGTCGTGCAGACGGCTGAGCAAACGGCGGCATTCGTCGGACTCGCCTTTTCGCCCGATGGACGCACCGTCTTCGCGTCGGGAGGCAACACGGACGCGGTGTATCGCTATGACTGGAACGGCAAAGGGCTCACGCGCAGGGACTCGCTCACGATCCGCGTGAAGCGCAATGCGCGCGTTTCCGGCACCAGCTACCCCGCCGGGCTGGCCGTGAGTCGAGACGGAAAACGCCTCTACGTGGCCGAGAATCTGGCCGACTCCATTGCCGTCGTTGACCTCGCCTCGGGCGACGTCGTGCAGCGGATCGCGGCGGGGCGCTATCCCTACGCGGTGGTGGTCGGCGCCAGCGGCGATGTCTTCGTGTCCAGCTGGGGCACGCGCGACGTGCACGTATTCCACGAAAGCCCGCAAGGCCTCGTTGCGGAGACGCGCATTGCGGTGGAGCGTCATCCGTCCACGCTGCTGTTGTCGGACAATGGCGAACGACTCTTCGCCGTCTCCGCGTCAACCGACGCGATCAGCGTGGTCGACACACGCCGCCGCGCGGTGGTCAGCACGCTACGCGACCCGACCCCGGCCAATCTGGGTCAGGGCAGCACCCCCATGGGCCTGCAACTCTCGGCCGACGGTGCCACGCTGTACGTCACGGAAGGCGACAACAATGCCGTGGCGGTGTTCTCGTTGAGCGCCGCCAGTGCCGGCCGGGCGAGCGGCACGAAGGACTCGCTGCTCGGCCGCGCCCCGGTAGGGTGGTATCCGGCGGCGCTCGCGCGTGTCGGTGATACGCTGCATGTGGTCGATGCCAAGGGGCGCGGGACCGCGCCGAACCCGCGACTGCCGCAGCCGGGTGAAACGGACGCGGACGCTCGGGCGGTCAGCTATACCGCCGGACAACTCAACGGTACGATCACCAAACTGCCGGTTGATCAGCTGGGCGGCGCCGTGCTCGCCACGCTGTCGGCCCGCGTGGCCCGCGCCAATCACTGGGACAATCGCGCGACGGCGGCCGGCATGCCGCCGGTGACGCATGTGATCTATGTGATCAAGGAGAACCGCACCTACGACCAGGTGCTCGGTGATCTGCCGCAGGGCGACGGTGACACCAGCCTCGTGTTTTTCCCTCGGGCGAATTCGCCGAATCATCATGCCCTCGCCGAGCGGTTCGGTCTGTTCGATCGCTTCTTCGTGAACGCCGAGGTGAGCGCCGACGGACACAACTGGAGCATGGCGGCGTACACCACCGACTACACGCAGAAGACGGTGCCATCGAACTACTCGTCGCGCGGTCGCAGCTACGACTACGAAGGCACCAATCGCGGTCGCGTACCGATGGACGACGGCGACGACGACGTGGCGGAACCGGCGAACGGGTATCTCTGGGATCTCGCCCAACGAAAGGGGATCACGTTCCGCAACTTCGGTGAGTTTGTCGCGCCCGAGGGGGCCACTGGCGCGGCACCGGCCGGCTATCGCGGCCTGAAGCCCTTCCTGCGCGCGAACACCAGCCGCGCGTACCCGGGCTACGATCTCGACATCGCTGATCAGCGGCGGGCCGATGTGTGGATCTCAGAGTTGCAGGGATTCGCCGCCGCTGGTGAGATGCCGCGGCTGCAGATCATTCGCCTGCCCAACGACCACACGTCGGGCGCATCGGCCGGCAAGCCGACGCCGCAGGCCTTCATGGCGGACAACGACTTGGCGCTGGGTCGCATGATCGAGGCGCTGTCCAACACCGCCTTCTGGGAGAAGACGGCGGTGTTCGTGCTCGAGGACGACGCACAGGCGGGCCCCGATCACGTGGATTCGCACCGGTCGGTGTTGCTCGTCATCTCCCCGTGGGCACGCGCCGGGCTGCACCGCCGCTTCGTAAACACCACCGATGTGATCGCGACGATGGAGTCCATCCTCGGTTTGGACGCGCTGTCGCCGTTCGACCACTTTGGTCGGCCGCTGCGTGAGATCTGGCGCACGTCACCGGACCTCAGGCCGTATCGGGCGCTGACCCCGTCGGTGGCGCTCACCGACCGCAATCCGACCAGCGGCCGCGACGCCGAGGAGTCGCGGCAGCTCGATCTGCGCTACGAAGACGTGGCGGAGGAAGATCTGTTCAATCGGATTCTGTGGCGCACCATCAAAGGACCGTCTCGATCCTACCCCGGTCCCACCCGGATGTCTGCCGCGGAAGTGCTGCGAAGCTGGTAACTTCTCGGGATGGCTCTCGTCTTCCCCTTCGATCCCAACATCGAGCGCGCCGCGACGATTCCCGCGCGCTTGTACAACGACCCGGTGTATCTCGAGCTCGAACGGGAGCGAGTCTTCGCGCACAGCTGGCAGCTCGTGGGGCGGGTCGACCAAGTGGCGGAACACGGACAGTTCCTCACGGCGGAGGTGGGGACCGACAGCATCGTGGTGTTGCGCGACGGCGAAACACTGCGCGGCTTCCACAACGTGTGCCTGCACCGCGCCGGTCCGGTGGCGCATGGCTGCGGCAAGCGCAACACACTGCAGTGTCGCTATCACGGCTGGACGTACGCCCTCGACGGCACGCTGCAGCGCGCCCCGGGCATGGAAGGCGTGGAGTCGTTCCGCCCCGCCGAGATGCAACTGGTGCCGGTGAAAGTCACGACGTGGGGACCGCTGGTGTTCGCGAACCTCGACGGCAAGGCGCCACCGCTCCTGGAAATGATGGAGGACATCCCGTCGCGCGTGCAGGCCTTCGGCTGTGAGCAGATGCAGTACGTGACCTCGCGCAGCTGGGAGATCGCGTGCAACTGGAAGGTGTACGTGGACAACTTTCTCGAGGGGTACCACGTCCCCGTCGTGCATCCCGGTCTGCACAAGGAGCTCGACATGGACAACTACCGCGTGGAACCACACCGGTACTTCTCCATTCAGCATGCGCCGCTGCGTCCCGTGCATGGTGGGAATCCGGATCGGATCTACGACCCGAGTACCACCGACACGCCGGAAGCGGTGTACGTGTGGATGTTTCCGAACATCATGCTCAACGTGTACCTCGGGCAGATGCAGACGAACGTGGTCATCCCCCTCGGCCACGACCGCTGTCGCGTGGTGTTCGACTGGTATGCCACGAACCCGCCGGCCGATGCCGCCACCGATCCGGCGTGGACGAAACTGCTGGCGTTCAGCGCTGAGGTGCAGGACGAGGACATCGAGATCTGTGAAACGGTGCAGCGGAATCTCCGCTCGCGCGTGTACGATCGCGGCCGCTACTCGGCGCGCCATGAAAACGGCGTACACCATTTCCATTCGCTGCTCCACGAATTCCTGACCTGAGACAATGTCCGCACTCTTCTCCCCACTCACGCTCCGCTCGCTCACGCTCCGCAATCGCGTGGGCGTGTCGCCGATGTGTCAGTACTCCAGCGAAAACGGCTTCGCCACCGACTGGCATTTCGTGCATCTGGGGGCGTTCGCCACCGGCGGCGCAGGACTGGTGATCTCCGAGGCGATCGCGGTCACGCCAGAAGGGCGCATCAGTCCCTACGATCTCGGTCTCTGGGACGACGCGCACATTCCGATGCTGCGGCGCATCACCGAATTCTGCCGGGCGCAGGGCGCGGTGATGGGGATTCAGCTCGCGCACGCGGGTCGCAAGGCCAGCGCCCGACGTCCATGGGAACAGCCCGGCGGTGCGATCTCCGTGGCAGACGGTGGATGGGACAACGTGATGGCGCCAAGCGCGGTGCCGTTTGCACCGAACTTTGCGCGGCCGCATGCACTCTCGATCGATGGCATCGCGCATGTCATCGCGTCGTTCCAGTCGGCGGCGCGGCGCGCCATCGAGGCAGGATTCCAGGTGGCTGAGTTGCACGCGGCACACGGCTACCTCTTGCACCAGTTCCTGTCGCCGATCGCCAATCAGCGTACCGACCAGTACGGTGGGTCGTTCGACAACCGCGTTCGGCTCCTGCTCGAGGTGACCGATGCCGTGCGTGCCGAATGGCCACCGGAACTGCCGATACTCGTGCGCCTCTCGGCGACCGACTGGGCCGACGGCGGCTGGAGTATCGAGGACACGGTACGGTTAGCGATGCTGTTGAAGGCACGCGGCGTCGATGTTATCGACTGCTCGTCGGGCGGGCTCGCCGCCCATCAGCAGATCACCATCGGCCCAGGCTATCAGGTCCCATTCGCGCGGCGCGTTCGCGAGGACGTCGGCATCGCCACGGCGGCGGTGGGCCTCATCACCGAAGCGGCGCAAGCCGAGGAGATTGTTGCCAGCGGCAGCGCCGACATGGTGCTGCTAGCCCGCGCGCTGCTGCGCAATCCGCGGTGGCCGCTGATGGCGGCTCACACCCTCGGTGCCCACATCCCGTGGCCACCGCAGTATGAACGCGCCCGCCCTCGATAGCCTCTCGACCGACGCAACACCGCGGGCGGCACGGGCAGCCGGACGCATCGCCCGAGCTCATCAAGGCGCGGGCGCGCCGGCCGCCACGCACGCGGAGAGAAACGTGAGCAGCCGCGCATTGACCGACGCGGCCGCGTCATGCTGCACCCAGTGTCGGGCCCGCGGCTCCTCGTGTCGCTCGAGCTTCGGGACCCACGCCTCCGTCCCTTCGGCCAGCACCGGCAGCAGAAAGCGATCGCGCAGCCCCCAGATGAGCAACGTCGGGCACTCGATCGTGACCGGTCGCTTCGACGGCATGCGAAACAGCGCGCGATAGTAGTTGAGCGCCGCCGTCATCGCGCCCGGCGCCGTGAACGCCTCGAGATACGCGGCCAACTCCGCCTCGCTGCGCGCCGGTCCACCACGCCGCAGCACGCGACGCAGCAGCCATCGGTTTCCCGCGGCAAGCATCGCCTCGGGCAGCCACGGCAACTGAAAGAAGCCGATATACCACGAGCGGCGCTTCTGTGCCCAGTTATTCGTGAGTTCACGACGAAAGGCACGCGGATGCGGCGCGTTCATGATCACCAGCGACGACACGACCTCGGGGTGGTGCATAGCGACATGCCACGCCACGAGTCCGCCCCAATCATGACCGACGACCGTGGCCTGCTCGGCACCCAAGGCACGGATCACCGCCGCGACATCGGCCGCCAGCGTATCGAGGCCGTACGCCTCGACGCCCAGCGGGCGCTCGCTCACGTTGTAGCCCCGGAGATCTGGCGCCACCACGCGGTACCCGGCCGCCGCGAGCACGGGAATCTGATCGCGCCAGCTATACCAGAAATCGGGGAATCCATGCAGCAGGACGACCAGCGGTCCGCTCCCCTCCTCCACGTAGTGCAGCCGCACCCCGTTGGCCTGCGCATATCCATGCGTCACTGCTGCCTACCCATGAATGCCCACGCCAGAACACGGCGCCGGGAAAATTGGCCTGCCGGGTCGGTGGACGATTCCCCTCCCCACGGGTAAGCTCTTCCCCATGACCTCCCCCGCAAGACCCGTCTGCCTCATCACCGGTGCGGCCACCGGTATCGGCGCCGCCTGCGCCCGCACCTTTGCCCGCCACGGCTGGGACGTTGGCATCTGCTCGCTCGATGACGACACCCGCCCCGCCGCCGAGGCGGTGGCGGCCGAATGTACCGCGCTCGGGGCGAAGGCCGAGGTGGTGCTGCTCAACGTCACCAGCGACGACAGCTGCCGTGCGGCGGCGTCCGCCATGCGCGCGCTGTTCGGACGCACCGATGCGTTAGTGAACTGTGCCGGCACCACGCGCTTCATTCCGCACGCCGATCTGGAGGCGTTGTCCGAGAGCGAGTTCGCACGCACCTACGACGTGAATCTCACCGGCACCTTCCGCATGATCCGCGCCTGTCGCGATCTGCTGCGCGAATCGGGGCGCGGCGCGGTGGTGAATCTCTCCAGCATCGCCGG
>CANHJV010000150.1 GCA_947461225.1 Gemmatimonadota bacterium
ACCGAACGCCGCCGCGTGGCACCGCCGGGGGCTAACGGTGGATCGGATGCACAGCCGGGTCGGAATTTGCTGAACGGTGAGGTGCTGCCGGCCAAGTGTCGCGTGAGCATGAACGCGGGCGATGTGCTGACGATCGAGACGCCAGGCGGCGGAGGATGGGGGGCGTAGAACCGCTAACGGCGCTAAGAGTGAACGGCGAGAAAAAGGAACGGCGCTCCCGCCGCTGCTTGGCGCGACATCAGCCGCGCGGGCGCGCGCGGGTTTCGAGAGCGGCCCGATCCACGATCGTGACCACACGTCGCTGCACCGAGATCAACCCCTTTTCCTGAAAATCCGCCATCGCCCGCGACACCGTCTCGCGGCTGGCGCCGATCATCTGCGCGATCGTCTGGTGTGTGAGCTGCTTGATCAGCGTGGCCGGCTCACCCGGTGTGGCGTGCTCCAACAGCACCTTGGCCACACGGCCCGGCACGTCGAGCAGCACGAGGCTGCCAATCGTCCCGTCGGCTTGACGCAGGCGGCGCGAGAGTTCGACCATCAGGCCCCAGGCCACTTGCGGGCTCGCGTCCACCTGGCGGCGGAAATCGGCACGGCGCAGGACCAAGAGACTGGACGGCTGCGTGGTGACCACATGCGCCGAGCGCGGGCGACCGTCGATCAGCGAAAGCTCACCAAAATGGTCGCCAACGTTGAGGACGTTGAGAATGACCTCACGGCCGTCGTCTCCGATGAGGACGACTTTGACTTCACCGGAGCGGACTACGAACAGCGCATCGCCCGGGTCGCCTTCGGTGACGATAATCGCCCCCTTGGCAAAGCGCTGCTCCCGGGTGAGTTCGGCAAAACCACGGACCGCTGACCGCTCGAGCTCCCGAAATAGCGGGACCGTGGACAGGAAATCGGTGATGCGATCGAGCGAAACACTCATCGTGGGCGGCGTGAATCGGAGGGGGGTCGTTCCGAACGTTACCATCGTGTGTCACCTCGGGGCCGGCGCCGGCACGGGGACCCCCGTGAAGGTGCCAAGGTGGAAGAAGGAGGCAAGTGGACAGCCGAAGCCTCCGACGCTGCGCTGGATCGCAGAACGCAGTTATCTTTCGGTGATACCCGCGACATCGGTGTAGGTCCGCGCTTCGGTCGATATTTCCGACGCGCACCAAGAGTATGATGCAGGTCACGTGCCTCGCCGTGACCGGCATCACGAAGCCTTCCGAACTCGAGCACACCCACTCAATGCTGACCCATCTTCGCGACCGCATGGCCGACGCGCTGCGTCGCGCCACCGAAGTGGAGCAGCTGCTGGCCGATCCGGAAACGGTAAAGGACGCGCCGCGGCTTGCTGCACTTGGTCGCGAGCATCATCGCCTGGCCGAAGTCGTTCAAAAAGTGAATCGCTACACGAAGGCCGAGGAGGAGCTCGCCGACGCCCGTGACATGGCCAACGGTGACGATCCCGACTTTGCCGCGGAAGCCCGCGCTGAAGTGGAGCGGCTCGAGCAGGAGTGCGTGGCGCTGGAGAAGGCGCTCTTGCCGCTGCTCATTCCGCGCGACCCCCTCGACGATCGCCCGGCCATCTTCGAGTTGCGCGCGGGCACCGGCGGCGACGAAGCGGCCCTGTTCGCCGCCGACCTGCTGCGCATGTATACCCGCTTCATCGAGCGAAAAGGGTGGCGCATCGAGGGCATTTCCTACTCGGACGGTACCCTGGGCGGCGTGAAGGAAGCCGTGTTCAAGGTGATCGGCGACGGGGCGTTCGGCATGCTGCGCTGGGAGTCGGGCGTGCATCGTGTGCAGCGCGTGCCGGCCACCGAATCGCAGGGCCGCATTCATACGTCGGCGGCCACGGTGGCGGTGCTGCCTGAAGCGGAAGAAGTCGACGTCAAGATCGAAGACAAGGATCTCCGCATCGACGTGTTCCGCTCGTCGGGGCCCGGCGGACAGAGCGTGAACACCACCGACTCGGCCGTGCGCATCACGCACATTCCGACCGGCCTGGTGGTGTCGCAGCAGGACCAGAAGTCACAGCTGCAAAACAAAGCCAAGGGCATGGAAGTGCTGCGCGCGCGGTTGCTCGATCTCCGGCTGTCGGAACAGGAAGCGGAGCGGTCGCGCATGCGGAAATCCCAGGTCTCCACTGGCGACCGATCGGCCAAGATCCGCACCTACAACTTTCCGCAGGGCCGCGTGACCGATCACCGCGTCGGCGTCACGCTGTACGACATCGATCGCGTGCTCGACGGTGACCTGGGACCGTTCCTCGAGGCGATCGCCCTAGCGAACGCGGAAGAGAGCCTGAGTGGCTGACGACGGTCGGCTGCTGCGCGACGTGCTGCACGACGCCGCGCGGCGGCTGCTGGCGTCGACGGCGTTGGCGCTGGAGGCCCGCGCGGACGGAACAAACTTCTCCGACGCCGAGGGCGATCGCGAGGCCCGTTGGCTCGTGGCGGCGGTGCTCGATGTGGCGCCGGGTGAGCTCGGACGGCTGCTCTCGGTCGGCTATCGCACGCCGGTGAGCACGCAGGCGCGCATCGAGGTCGCCACGCGACGACGGGCCGCTGGGGAGCCGATGGCCTACTGCGTGGGCACGGCGCCGTTCCGGCATCTGGTGCTCGACGTGGACCGGCGGGTGCTGATTCCGCGTCCAGAAACCGAAGTCGTGGTCGGCGAGGCGCTTCGGCTCACCGCGAGCCACCCGGGCGGCATCGCCGTCGATATCGGCACCGGCTCGGGCGCGATCGCCCTGAGCTTGGCCACCGAGGGTCGGTTCGAGCGGGTCATCGCCACCGACCTCTCCGACGACGCGCTGGCGGTGGCCGCCGCCAACGCGGCGCGGGTGGCGGCGGTCGAACCCGACGCGGCACCGGTGGAGTTCCGGCAGGGGGCCGATCTGGCCCCGCTTCGCGGCGTGCGGGCCCGTGTGATTGTGTCCAACCCGCCCTACATTGCGTACAGCGAAGCCGCCGCCCTCCCTCGCAGTGTGCGGGACTGGGAGCCCACGGTGGCGTTGGTGGCGGCCGATGACGGTATGGCCCGCTATGCGGCCATCCTGGCGGGTGCCCACGAGTTGTTGGAGCCGTTCGGCTGGGTGGTGTTCGAGGTCGATGCCCGACGCGCGCAACGGACCGCCGCCTTGGCAACGACTCAGGGGTATCAGCAGATCCAAGTGGTGCGCGACCTGACGGGTCGCGAGCGCGTGCTGCTCGCGCAGCACGTGCCGGCGTAAATCTCACTCAATTGCTTCTACTCGGCCGAGGAGGCCGATCTCCATGCTCGAAAGCAAGGCGAAGGACCTTGGCCGCACGATCGGTCAAAGCGAAGAGTACAAGGCCGTGAAGCGCAGCAGCGAGGCGTTGAACGGCGACCGCGAAGCCACCACGGTACTGCGGCAGATGGAGAAGATCCGTCAAGACGCGCAGGCGATGATCGATCGCGGCGAGGAGCCGACGAGTGAGATGGAGCAGCAGCTCGATACGCTGTTGCAGCAGGTTCAGGTGAACAGCGCCTATCAAGCGGCGATCTCGGCGCAGGACAATTTCGACAAGCTGATGCTGCGGGTGAATCAGTGGATCGCCGATGGCATCCGCGCGGGTGCCACGAGCTCCATCATCCTTGGCTGACCTGATGGCCATGTCGGGCGCGACCGGTGGGTGCTTCATTGTCCTGGAAGGCGGCGAGGGGGTCGGGAAGACGACGCAGTGGCGTCGGCTGGCCGACCGGCTCGCCGCTGCCGGTCACGATGTCGTGGCGTTGCGTGAGCCTGGTGGTACGCCAGCTGGTGATGCGCTGCGCGCCGTGTTGCTCGATCCGCAGTCGGCGCTGACACCTGAGACGGAGGCGCTGCTGTTTGCGGCGTCGCGCGCGCAGCTGGTCCGTGATGTGATCACGCCGGCGCTGCACCGTGGTGCGGTGGTGCTGGTTGATCGGTTCCTGTTGTCGACGTACGCCTATCAGGGGCGCGGACGCGCACTCTCCCTGGCCGCGCTGCGCGAGGTGAATGCGTTCGCCACCGGTTTCTTGGCGCCCGACCTCACGCTGCTCTTGGCGTTGCCGCTCGAGGAGTCGATGGCGCGGATGCACGCGCGCGGCAGCACCGATCGCATGGAACGTGAGGATGACGCGTTTCATCGTCGCGTGCGCGCGGCGTTCGACGACGCGTTGCAGCCCGCGTGGCAGGCGCAGCATCCCGAGATCGGCCCGGTGGTTGCCGTCGATGCCGACGGGGAAGCCGACCTGGTGACGGCGCGTTGTCTGGCGGCGTTAGCCACGCAGTGGCCGCATCGTTTTTCCGAAGTGCCGGAGGAGCGTCCGTTGCCTGCGGTCGAGGTGACCCGTGGCTGAGTCACTGCCGGATACGCCGCGGACCGCGCGTCGCCGTTCGCGCGCGATTGCCGCGGCCGTGTTTTTCGTGGGGCTGCTGTCGCTCGGTGGCTGGTGGGCGGGCCGTGATCTCACCGCGGCCACGCGTCAGACGCGCGCCCCGCTCGGTGGCGCGCGCCTGTTCGATCAGGTCGTCGCGGCGGTGGCGCAGAAATACGTGGATTCGCTCGATGGCAGTGCGATCTACGAGAAGGCCGTCGCCGGCTTGCTGCGCGAGCTGAAGGATCCGTATACATCGTATCTGGCCGAAGACCGTCTGCGTCGGTTGAACGAGCAAATCAGCGGCACGTATGCCGGCGTCGGATTGCAGGTCGACATCCGCGACGGCTGGCCGGTGGTCATCGA
Organism: Gemmatimonadota bacterium; assembly: GCA_947461225.1. Taxonomy (GTDB): domain Bacteria; phylum Gemmatimonadota; class Gemmatimonadetes; order Gemmatimonadales; family Gemmatimonadaceae; genus Gemmatimonas. The sequence continues at coordinate 4,723 of CANHJV010000150.1, forward strand.
GCCCATCGTAGGCGGTCCGTCGGAGCGCGCCGGCGTGTTGGTCGGCGATCGCCTCGTGTTGGTGGGAACGGAATCCACCCGCGGATGGTCGCGTGACGAAACATCGAAGGCGATGCGCGGCGCGCCGGGATCGAGCGTCAGCTTCACGGTGGAGCGCGGCGAATCACGCGTGAGTTTCACGTTGGTCCGCGACAAGGTACATCTGCGTGCCGTACAGCGGGTGCAACTGCTGCAGAACGGCGTCGGTTACGTGGACGTGAACGTGTTCAGTGCGCAAACCGCGACGGAGCTGAGCGAGGCCGTGGATTCCGTCGTCAAACTCGGTGCGCGTTCGCTGGTCATGGACTTGCGCGGCAATCCCGGTGGCCTGCTGGAGCAGGGCGTCGCCGTGGCCGAGCTATTCCTCGATCGCGGGCAGAGCATCGTGCAATTGCGCGCGCGTCCGGGCTCGCAGCCGCAGGTATTCACCGACAGCCAGCCGCAACGCTGGCCCACGTTACCGCTCGCGGTGTTGGTCGATCGCGCCAGTGCGAGTGCGTCGGAGATCGTGGCGGGGGCGCTGCAGGATCACGATCGCGCCATTGTGCTCGGCGTGACGTCGTTCGGGAAGGGCAGTGCGCAGAACGTCTATCCGCTGTCCAGCGGTGGGGCGTTGCGTCTGACCACGGCGAGATGGTTCACGCCCATGGGACGGAGCATCAATCGACCGGCGCCGCGTGATCGAGACGCCGAGGTCGACGACAGCGCTGAAGTCTCACTGCCCGATACGATTCGTCCGCGCTTTCGTACGGATGCGGGGCGCACCGTGTTTGGCGGCGGTGGCATTACGCCCGACGTCATCGCCGGCGATACGACGACGCCGCTGCAGGTGCAGTTGTTGGCACGGGCGATGGGCAAGAATGCCGGAGCCTATCGCGATGCACTCGCGAAGCAGGCGCAAGCGCAGAAGCGCACGATGAACGGTCCGGGTGATCCGGTCACGCCGGCCATGCTGGATGCGCTGTATGCCGATCTGGTGGGCCGCGGTGTGGCTCCACCGCGTTCGGTCTTCGACAGTGCCGTGCCGTGGATCTCGCGTTCCTTAGGCTACGAGATGACACGCGTCGCCTTTGGCGCCGACGCCGATTTCCTGCGTCGCACACAGGACGACAGCGCGTTGCAGCGGGCGATGGAGCTGCTGCAGGGCGCGCGCAGCCCTCGTGAGGTGTTCTCGAAACTCGAGAAGCGCGCGGTCGACGTCCCCGCGGCGATCCGCTAACGCGTTCCCGGATCGCCTGAGCGGATCGCTTTAGCGACTGCCGGGGATCTTCGTCGAGACCTTCACGCCTTTGGGCGTGACGAACGTGAACGCGTCCTTCGGCAGTATCGCGTCGGGCGACCAGCTGGTGAGCGTGATGGTGCGGTCGACCCCCTGTTGGTCGAGCACCTGTACCCGCACCGGGCGCGCGTCCGTATCGTCGAGCCAGAGGACGGCCTTGCTGAACGGCACCGAGCTCGGGCTCTTCGGCACCAGCTGAACGCGCCGGGTCGTGCGCCCATCGATCGGCATGCTTTCGCCGCCGGTGATCGTGAACGCGCGGCGCGGAGTGTCGAGCAACTGCCCCAGCAGGTCGGCCACGATGGCGCCGTCGGCGTCGGCGGGAAGCTTCAGCACCGTCCCCGGCGTGCTGCTGGGCAGATAGACCCACAGGCTCTTGCCGTCTCCGACAATGCGATCGCCGGCCGGCTCGGTGAACGTGATCGACACGCGATTCGGCCGCTCCTGCACGAACACGCCGCGTGACGCGACGGTGCGACCGAGAATCGGGTTCGTGATCGACTGATCGAAGTTCGCCTGCAGGGTACGTGTCGTGGACCACGACTTCGCCACGCGCGCGTAGGCCGCTTCGGCGTCCGCGGCACTCTGGGCCGGGAGCGGAGCAGAGGCGTGCAGGGTCATGGCGACCAGGGCGATCGCATTGGCCGAAAATCGATGCAGGTTGGTCATGAGACTGGTTACACGCGGGGGCAGAGCAGGTGCCCGAGTGGGACACCCGCTGAACGTCCGCTGGTACGGCGCATCACCGAACCGGCGTGGGCGCAAGCTGTCGGTCGATCGCGCCGGCGATCAGGCGCAGCTGCCGAACGAGTTCGGCGAACTGCTCGGGATACAGCGACTGCGCACCATCGGAGAGCGCCTTGTCCGGCGTCGGATGCACTTCCACGAGGATCCCGTCAGCACCAGCGGCCACGGCAGCGCGCGCCATCGGCGTGACCTTGTCGCGCAGTCCCGTGCCATGGCTCGGATCGGCCACGATCGGCAAGTGCGACAGCTTCTGCACCACCGGAATCGCCGTCAGGTCAAACAGATTCCGTGTGGCACTGTCGAACGTGCGCACCCCACGCTCGCAGAGAATGACGTTCGGGTTGCCTTCCGACAACACATACTCGGCGCTGAGGAGCAGGTCGTTGATCGTGGCGGCCATGCCGCGCTTGAG
>CANHJV010000151.1 GCA_947461225.1 Gemmatimonadota bacterium
AGGCGTGATCTGCCGGACTATGTGATTGTCGGCAAGGTGCGTCGCGCGCATGGTGTGCGCGGCGCCTGGGCCGTCGAGTCGCTCTCTGCGGCGCCGGACGTGATTTTCACGTCCGGCGCTGTCATTTATGCGGGTGACCGCAAGGGCGAGATCAGCGGGGATCCCACCGCGGCGGTGCTGCATATCGAAGACGGCCGTCCGATGAACAAGGACTGGCTCGTGCGCGTCACGGAAGTGACAGACCGCGACGTGGCCGAAACGTGGCGAGGCCGCTACCTGCTGGCTGACACCGCCGATATGCCCGAGCCGGACGACGATGAGATGTACATCTTCGCGCTCATCGGCATGCAGGTCGAGGTAGATGGACAGGGACACGTGGGCGAAGTGCGCGACGTGTACGAGGCACCGCAGGGGCTGATCCTCGAAGTCGAGACGGCCACCGGTCGTCCGCTGGTGCCATGGCGTCCCGAGATCGTCGAGCGCGTGGACGAGGAGCGCAACACGATCGTGCTCAAGCCGCTCGACGGCTTGCTCGACAGCTAACGCGGTCACGAGACCACATCCGTGCTGCGCATCAATGTCGTGACGATCTTCCCCGAGTTCTTTGCGGGGCCGCTCTCCATCAGTATACCGGCCAGGGCCGCCGGCACCGGTGGCGTGGCGTACAACCTGATCGACCTGCGCACGTTTACGTACGACCGGCATCGCACCGTCGACGACTATCCGTTTGGCGGTGGGCCCGGCATGGTGATGAAGCCCGGCCCGTTCTTCGAAGCGGTAGAGTCGGTGCAGGCGGTGGCGCCGATCGTGCTGCTCTCGCCGCGTGGTCGCCGCTTCTCGCATGCCGACGCGGTGCGCTTTGCCGCCGGCACCGAGCTCACACTGCTCTGCGGGCACTACAAAGACGTGGACGAGCGCGTGGCCACGCATTTGGCCACCGAAGAACTCTCACTCGGCGATTTCGTATTGAGCGGCGGTGAGCCGGCCGCATTGGCCATCATCGATGCCATCGTGCGCTTACTGCCCGGTGCCATGAGCGATCTGGAAAGCGCACGCACCGATTCGTTCTACGATCGTGGCATCAGCGCACCCAGCTATACGCGGCCCGCTGAGTTTCGCGGTTTCGCCGTACCCGACGTGCTGGTGGGCGGCAACCATGCGAAAGTGGCGGCGTGGCGCGACGACCAGAGCCTGCAGCGCACGCGGGACGCCGAGGCGCGTGATCGCGCCGAGTGGACCGCGCGCGAGCAGATGATCGCCACGCGCGAAGCGGCCATTGCGGCCGTGGAGCAGGTGCAGGCGGCGAAGGCGTTGAAGAAGGCGAAAGAAAAAGCTGCCAAGGAACGTGTGCGGGCGCGGGCGGCGCGGAAGAGTGCCGCCGACGCGGTCGTGACCGACATCGCCGAGGGCGAATGAGCCTGCGCGTATTCGTCACCGGCGGCACCTTCGACAAGGAGTACGACGAGCTCACGGGCACGTTGCACTTCGAGGCCACGCACGTGGAGGAGATGCTGCGGCGGGGCCGCTGCATGCTCGACGTGAACGTCGAGGTGCTGATGATGATGGACAGCCTCGAGATGAAGGAGTCGCATCGGCACCGCATTGTGGATGCGTGTATAGCGTGCGCCGACACGCAGATCGTGATCACGCACGGCACCGATACCATGGTGGACACGGCGGCGGTCATCGCCGCCGCCATTTCCACCAAGACCATTGTGCTCACGGGCGCGATGGTGCCCTATGCCTTCGGCAGCTCCGACGGGCTGTTCAACCTGGGCAGCGCGCTGAGCTTCGTGCAGGCTTTGGCGCCGGGTGTGTACGTGGCCATGAACGGCCGCTGCTTCCGCTGGGATGACGTGCGCAAAAACCGTGACGTAGGCGTATTCGAGCCGCTGGGCGAGGCGTAGCAGGAGCCCTCGGCCGCGGCTATTCTTCGGGATTCATTCCCACTCCCCTCTCCGAACTTCTTCGGTATCCCCGGCATGGCCAAGATCAAGGTTGTGAACCCCGTCGTCGAGATGGACGGCGACGAGATGACGCGCATCATCTGGCAGTTCATCAAGGACAAGCTCATCCTGCCGTATCTCGACGTGGAACTCGAGTACTACGACCTCGGGATCGAGCACCGTGATGCAACGAACGACCAAGTCACGATCGACTCGGCCGAAGCCACCAGGAAGCACGGCGTGGCGGTGAAGTGCGCGACGATCACACCTGATGAAGCCCGCGTGAAGGAGTTCGGGCTCAAGAAGATGTGGAAGAGCCCCAACGGCACGATCCGCAACATCCTGGGCGGCGTGATCTTCCGCGAACCGATCATCATCTCGAACATCCCGCGCTTGGTGCCGGGGTGGACGAAGCCGATCGTGGTGGGCCGTCATGCGCACGGCGATCAGTACAAGGCGACGGACTTCAAGGCGCCCGGTGCCGGTACGGTAACCATGACGTACACGCCGGCCGACGGCAGCGCGCCGATGGAGTTCGAAGTGGTCAAGTTCGGCGCCGACGGTGGTGTGGCGATGGGCATGTACAACTTCAACGACTCCATCCGCGACTTTGCCCGCTCCAGCCTGACCTACGGTCTGCAGCGCAACTACCCGGTGTACTTGAGCACCAAGAACACGATCCTCAAGGCCTACGACGGCCAGTTCAAGGATCTGTTCGAGGAAGTGTTCAACAACGAGTTCAAGGCCGAGTTCGACGCCAAGGGCCTCACGTATGAGCACCGCCTGATCGACGACATGGTGGCGTCGGCGCTCAAGTGGGAAGGCGGCTACGTGTGGGCGTGCAAGAACTACGACGGCGATGTGCAGTCGGACATCGTGGCGCAGGGTTTCGGCTCGCTCGGCCTCATGACGAGCGTGCTGCTGTCGCCCGACGGTAAGACGATGGAAGCGGAAGCGGCCCACGGCACGGTGACGCGCCATTACCGTGAGCACCAGAAGGGCAACAAGACGTCCACGAACCCGATCGCGTCGATCTTTGCCTGGACCCGTGGTCTGGCGCATCGCGGCAAGCTCGATGGCACGCCGGCGGTCACGGCATTCGCCGACACGCTCGAACAGGTCTGCATCGAAGCGGTGGAAGCGGGCGAGATGACGAAGGATCTCGCGATCCTGATCTCAAAGGACACGCCGTACCTGCACACGGAGGCGTTCCTCGACGCCATCGATCGCCGGTTGCAGGCGAAGATGGCGTAAGGCCGGGCCCCGGCAGGGGCATCCGCGGTTTTGACGAGGACCTCAGAAGGCAGTAGCATGGTTGCTACGTCCCCCTCCTGAGGTCCTCATGCATTTCGTGTGTTGTCGAACCGCCGCGACGCTCACCGTCGCCGCGGCTATGGCTACTTCCGGCGTGGTTGGCGCCCAGCGTGCGCCCGCCAAGCCGGCCGATCCATCCGCCCCTGCGGCCGCCGTGGCGGCTTCCCTTACGGCCATCACGCCGGCGGCGTTCGCGGCGCTCCCATGGCGCCACATCGGCCCCGAAGGGAACCGATTCAGCACTGCGGCGGGCATCGCGGGTGACCCGTCCACGTACTATGTGGGCGCGGCCTCCGGCGGCATCTACAAGACCACGGACGCCGGCGTGCACTGGGCGTCCATCTTCGACAAGCAGTCCGTGCTGTCGATGGGCGCGATCGCCGTGGCGCCGAGCGACCACAATGTGGTCTGGGCCGGCACCGGCGAAGCCCACATTCGCAGCCACATTTCGATCGGTCAGGGCATCTTCAAGAGCACCGATGCCGGCGCCACGTGGACGCTGATGGGGCTCGAGAAGACCGGTCGCATTGCGCGGCTCGTGATCCATCCGACCAACCCCGACGTCGTGCTGGCGTGCGCACTCGGCACGGCCTACGGCCCCCAGCAGGAACGCGGTGTGTTCCGCACCACCGATGGGGGAGGCACGTGGACGCGGGTGTTGTTCGTTGACGAGAACACCGGCTGCAGCGATCTGGCGATGGACCCGTCCAACCCGCGCACACTGTACGCCGGGATGTGGCAGATCGAGATTCACACTTGGGGACGCACCAGCGGTGGCCCTGGGAGCGGGCTGTTCAAGTCGACCGACGGTGGCGCCACCTGGACGCGACTCAAGGGCAATGGCTTGCCGGTGAAGCCGGTGGGCAAAGTCGCGTTGGCGATTGCACCGTCGCAGCCGAACCGCATTTTCGCGATGATCGAGACGGGCGACGGTGTGCCATGGAACGGGCAAGACACCGAGAGCGGACAGCTGTGGCGCAGTGAGAATGCCGGTGCCACGTGGGCATTGATCAATCGCGACCGCGACGTGATGGGGCGCGCGCACTACTACTCGCGCATGGCGGTCACGCCCGACAACGCCAACGAGATGTATTTCCTGACCGCCTCGTATGCGCGGTCGATCGATGGCGGCCGGTCACTGACGACCCTGTCCGGCCAGGAGGCGCCAGGTGGCGACCACCACGATATCTGGATCGATCCGACGAATGCCGACCGTCAAATCGTGGCACACGATCAAGGGTTGTCGATCACCACGACGCGCGGACGCACGTGGTTCAAGCAGCGCCTCGACAACGCCCAGATTTACCACGTCACCGTCGACAACAACATTCCGTACAATGTGCTCGGCAACAAGCAGGACGAGCCGAGTTACCGTGGCCCGAGCAACAGCCGCGTGCAGGGCGGGCGAGGTGCGGGTATTTCGCGCGGCATGTGGCACTCGGTGGGCGGCGGAGAGAGCGGCTGGGCCACGCCGGATCCCACCGATCCGAACATCATCTGGAGCACGGCCTCCGGCTCGGGGATGGTGGGCGGCATCGTGGTGCGCTTCGAGGAGAATCGTCGACAGTTCCGCAACGTGGAGGTGTGGCCGCAGCAATCCAATGGCGCGGCCGAGCAGCTCAAGTACCGATTCGTCTGGGATGCGCCGTTGTTGATCTCGCCGCACGATCACAACACGGTGTACACCGGCAGTCAGCACGTGCATCGCACGCGCGACGGCGGGAACAGCTGGCAGGTGATCAGCCCCGATCTCACGCGGAACGACCGTTCCAAGATGACGAGCTCCGGCGGTCTCACGCCCGACAACATCGGGGTCGAGTATTCCGGCGTGGTGTACGGCATCGCCGAGTCGCCGAAGCAAAAGGGCGTGATCTGGGTGGGAACCAACGACGGCCTCGTCCAGCTCTCGCGCGACGACGGTGCGACGTGGACCAATCTCACTGCCAACGTGCCGGGAATTCCTGCGTGGGGATCGGTGCGGTCGATCGCGGCCAGTAAGTGGGATGCGGCCACGGCCTATCTCACGATCGATGCACACCAGGAGAACGATCGTGATCCGTACGTATATCGCACCACGGATTTCGGGAAAACGTGGACGAAGATCGTGACCGGTATTCCGAAGAGCATGCTCAGCTACGCCAAGGTCATCATCGAAGATCCCACGCGTCGCGGCATGCTGTACCTGGGCACTGAGAACGCGATTTACCTGAGCTACGACGCCGGCGATCACTGGCTGCCGCTGCAGAACAACCTGCCGCATGCACCGGTGTCTGGCATCGTGGTGCAGGAGCACTTCAATGACCTCGTCATCTCGACCTACGGACGCGGCTTCTGGATTCTCGATGATCTCGCGCCGCTGCAGCAGCTCGACGCGTCGGTGTTGGCGAAGGGCGCGCATCTGTTCCAGCCCCGCGCGGCGTATCGGTATCGCGGCATCACGGCCCCCAGTACGCAATACGACGATCCCACGGCCGGCGATGATCCGGAATACGGCGCGAGCATCAACTACTACCTGAAAGCCTCGGCGAAGGCCGCGCCGACGATTGAGATTCTCGATGGGGCAGGGAAAGTGGTCCGCACGCTTCGAGGGTCGAACACGGCTGGCGTGAATCGTCTGGCGTGGGATCTGCGCGACGAGCCGAGCATGGAGGTGCGGCTGCTCACCAGCCCGCTGTATGCCGAGCACATCGTGGCGGGCCCGCAGGGGCGCATTGCGCCGGGGACGAGCCGGCTGTCGATTCTCATGCCACCGGGCATGTATTCCGTCCGTTTGACCGTCGACGGCGTGGCGCAGACGCAGCCGCTGGAGGTCCGCAAGGATCCGAACAGCGGCGGCACCGACGCCGAAATTGCCGCGCAGGTCAAGCTGCTCGCCGGCATCAAGCAACAGCTCAACGATGCCGGATCGGCGGTGCATCGCGTGGAGTCGGTGCGACTGCAGCTGCAGCAAGTGCAGCGTCTGTCGACCGATGCCGATGTGGTCCGCGCCCTCCGTGCACTCGACGCCAAGCTGCTCGAGGTCGAAATGAAGCTGGTGGATTTACGACAGACCGGTCAGGGACAGGATGGCGTCCGCTTTGGCTCGATGCTGATCTCGAAGATGGGGTACCTCGCCAACGGCATGTCGAGCTCCGATTTCACGCCGACGACGCAGCACGTCGAGGTGGACGGGATTCTGCGTGACCAGCTCAAGCAGCATCTGGCCGCGATCGACGGCGTGCTGGCGAGCGAGCTGGCGCCGTTGAATGGGCAGCTCGACGCGAAGGGGCTGCCGAAGGTGGTGGATCGCGCAGGACTGGCGCCGCGTATCGTGCCGTAGCGTCGGCGGCACGTACAAGCAAACGCGGCGGGTCCGTTCCATCGGACCCGCCGCGTTTCGTTATGCGGTCGTCGCGAACTACTTGGCGAGGCCCTTCACGACGCCACTGAGTGCCTGCACGCGCACGGCCTCCGGGCTCGCGGCGGCGTCCTTGTCGAGCTGCGCCGCCAGCGCGTTCAAAGCGGTGATTCGTGCGCCGCCCTTGGCCTTCTCGGCCGTGGCCAACTGGGCCAGCACGCCATCCAGCCACGCCTTCGGCACCGCGCTGTTGCGCGCCATCTGGTCGGTGTAGGCACGTGCCACGACGAAGGCGGCCGGCCACACGGCCTGCGGCTGTTCCTGTGCGTTGAAGTACGCGTACTTCACGAGCTTGGCGGCATCGAGTTCGTTCTTCGACAGGAATTCACTGGGCGTGAGTTCCCACGCGTCGAGACCACGGGCGATCTCCGACCCGTAAATCAGGCCATTGTACCAGTAGGCCGACCAGTGACCGCCGCTGACGAGTGCGGTGGAGTCCATCGGTCCACGGTCGAAGTACGCCACTTC
>CANHJV010000152.1 GCA_947461225.1 Gemmatimonadota bacterium
GTAAGTCCTTTGGGCGCCCATCCGGAGGCGTTCAGTCCGTACAGCTTGCCGGACTTCGCGTCGTACACGATGGCGAACAGATCACCACCGATACCGTCGTTCATCGGTGCGACGAGTCCCATCATGGCGTTCATGGCCACGGCCGCGTCAATCGCGTTGCCACCACGCTCGAGAATGGAAGCGCCGACCTGCGACGCCAGCACACTCTCGCTGGCGACCACGCCCTGCTTCGACGACACCATCGATCGCGACTGCGCGCGATCCTGAGCTCCGGCCAGCGACGGGGCGAGCACCGGTGCGAGGAGGGTGGCGAGAGCGGCAACGCGGAACGTAAAACGAGCGATCATCCTGCGACTCCGGAAATGGAGGACGGGTTCGGACCGGCGGCGATCTGGAATATGCGGCGACCGCGCGTACCGGCGCAGCGGTGAATCGACCCCGACCGCATGGATTTGATGCCACCGACTTCGCCGAATGTTCATACGCTTCCTGACGCGGCGTCCCCCGCGGGTGATGGTTTACTGGTTAGCTGGGTATATTGCCATGATGAAAGCCACGATAGAATTCGACGACGCCCTGTACCGCCGCCTCAAGGTCGAGGCGGCTCGACGCGGCCGAACGGTTCGGGAGCTGGTGGCAGAGGGCGTCCGCCACGTGCTCGACTCACCGCCTTCGCCCGCCGACGCCGACGCCGACAACACCGCGGCGTGGCAGCCGGCGTGGTTCGGGTCACTCGGGACCTACGCCGCGGCCGTTGATGACCATTCCATGAGCGCCGTGAACCGCAGTATCGCGCGTGCGCGCGCATCCGGCCCGTCACGATGAGCATCGGGCTCGACACTTCCGTCGTGCTCCGGCTCCTGACCGGCGTACCGGCCAAACAGGCCGATGCCGCCCGCAGCATGCTGGCGGCATCGCGCGACACGGTCTGCATTTCGGATCTCGTGGTGAGCGAGTCGTACTTCGGTTTGCGCCATCATTACGCCGTTCCGCACGCCGAGGCCACTCACGCGATCGCTGCGCTGCTGGGCGATCCACGCATCCAGTGCACGGGCGTCGCGCGTCGCGTCTTTCGCGACGCGACCGCCGGCACGGTACCGCGCGGGACGCCAGGGCTTATGGATCAGCTGATTCTGGCCGACTATCGCGCGAACCAGTGCACGGTCTCGACCTTCGACCGGGAGCTCGCGAAAGCGGACGGTGCACAGCTCGTGGCCTAAGGCTGTGGTCACGACGCTCTCGTGCGCAATTGCACGTGCGACGCCGTGGAGGAACGTGGACTCCCGACGCAGCCGTCGCTAATCGATCGGTGTTCGGCGGAGCGAGAATGGGTGCGTAACACGCGCACGTCAGGCGTAGCGCGTAGCGCGTTGCGTATTACGCGCGCACCCGCACCGGCGTGCCCCACGGGTCGGCCAACAGCATGCCGTCCGGCTCCTCGGTGGTCGCGACGCCGCGCAACGCCAAGTGCGTGCGCAGTTCGGCCACGTCATCGAGCGACGGCAGCACGAGCGTCCACGTCAGCAGCTTGGCGTCCTGCGCACGTGGCGCGACCGCTCCACGTGCCCACGTGTTGGTGCCGAGGTGATGATGATAGCCGCCAGCACCGAGAAACAGCGCGCCGGGATAGCGCCACACCATCCGATCGAAACCAAGTCCTTCCGCGTAGAATGCGTCGGCGGCATCGAGGTCACCCACGTGTAGATGTACGTGACCCATCACGGTATCGATCGGCATACCGGTCCACGGCACGCCGTTCGCCGCACGCACGAGGTCGGCGAGATCGAGCGGGTCGGTGGCCATCATGAGCTCGCGATCGGCACGGCGCCACGAGCCACGGGGACGATCGACGTACACCTCGATCCCGAGTCCATCGGGATCCTGCAGATACAACGCCTCGCTCACGAGGTGATCACTGGAACCCGCACGCGCCCCGATGTCCGCCAGATGCGCGATGAAGCGGCCCATGGCCGGCCGGTCAGGGAGCAGGATCGCGAAGTGATAGAGCCCGAGCCGGGAGCCCGGTGCCACCGGCCGCGTACCCGGGACTTCGCGCAGCATCACCACGGGCTGCGTCGCGCCGACACCCCCCAGCGAAGCGGTCCGGTCGTCCCGGGCCAACACGGCCAGACCAAGCAGTTGCTCGTAGTACTCGAGCGATCGCGCGAGATGGCTGACCTGCAGCTCCACCGCGCCGAGTCGCGTAGCCGGCGGCAAGCGATACCCGGATGGCGCGTGGCCATAGCTGCCGGGCAACGCTCGGTCGGCATCAGCCTTCGTGCCGACCATGTCGTGGCGGCTGCTCTCCATGAGACGTTCCTCCCGGTACGTCGACGGTCACTGATCGCGGGCCGCGCCGCGAGGCACGCCCCCTTCAATCTACCGTTCCACGCCAGTCGCCGAGTCAACGCTCTCGTCTGCCGGCGCGGCAGTCCTAAAACTCGATCTGCGCCCCCATCTCCACGACCCGGTTCGACGGGAGTTGGAAGAACTGCGCCGCCGACTGCGCATTCCGCGCCATCAACACAAACAGCCGCTTGCGCCAACGGGCCATCGGGGTCGAACCGGTGGGTAGCAGTCGCTCGTGTCCGAGGTAGTAGCTCGTTTCCATCGGCCGGGCGACGATCCCGTGTTCCGCACACTGGGCGAGCAACGCCGGAACATCCGGACTCTCTATGAATCCGTAGCGGGCCGTGACGCGCCAGAAACCATGGTCGAGAGACGACACGGTTACCCGCTCGTCGCGCGGCACGGTGGGCACGTTGCTCGCGGTGATCGACAGCAGCACGACCTGTTCGTGCAGCGCCTTGTTGTGCTTGAGATGATGCAACAGCACCACCGGCGCCCCGTTGCTGTCGCTGGTCAGAAACACCGCCGTGCCGGGTACGCGCGGCGCCGGCCGGCGGCCGAGTTCGTTCAGCATGAGGTCGAGCGGCAACCCCGCGCGTTGCAGCAACTGCTGCAACGCGAGACGCCCGCGTTTCCACGTGGTCATCAGTAGCAGCAACGCGGCGGCGAGCACGAGCGGCACCCAGCCACCGGCCGCGATCTTGATCACGTTGGCGCCAAGGAAGGCGAAGTCGAACACGAAAAAGAACGCCGTGAGCGACACCACTTGCCACAGCGGCCAGTTCCATCGCGTCCGTGCCACGACGGCGAACAGCAGCGTCGTAATCGACATGGTACCGGTCACCGCGATGCCGTAGGCCGCACCAAGCGCCGAGGATGACTTGAAGCCAAGCACGATGCACACGGTCCCGATCATCAACGCCACGTTGATCTGCGGGATATAAATCTGTCCGTACTCTTCATGCGACGTCTGCACGATGGTCATACGCGGGAGATAGCCGAGCTGAATCGACTGACGGGCCAGCGAGAAGGCACCGGAGATCAACGCCTGTGACGCGACGATCGCCGCCAAGGTGGCGATGATCAGGAGGGGAATGAGGAACCAGGACGGCGCCAGCAGATAGAACGGATTGCTCACGGCCGGCGGGTCGCGGAGCAGTAGCGCCCCCTGGCCGAAATAGTTCAGGAGCAGCGCGGGTAGCACTACCGCGAAGAATGCCCGACGGATCGGTACTTTCCCGAAGTGACCCATGTCGGCATACAATGCTTCCGCGCCGGTGATGCAGAGAAAGACCGCACCCAACGCGACGAAGCCGTGCGTCCCGTGATGCAACAGAAAGCGCAGTCCATGCAGGGGATTGACCGCAACGAGGACCTCTGGCGTGTCGATGATCGAGCGGAGTCCGAGCGAGCCGATCACGAGGAACCAGAGCAGAGTCAGCGGGCCAAACGCTCGGCCGACGGTGGCCGTCCCGAAGCGTTGGGCGGCAAAGAGCACCACAAGAATCACCAGCGTGATCTCCACCACATACGCGGACAGTGTCGGTGTCACGATGCCGAGCCCTTCCACCGCGCCGAGCACGGAAATGGCGGGCGTAATGATGCCATCCCCGTACAACAGAGCCGTACCGAACACGCCCAACAGGATGAGCGCGGTGCGCCGGCGGCGGCCAATCCGTTCCGACGTGTCCTGCAGCAGCAGGGCGAGCATCGCCAGCACGCCGCCTTCGCCGTTGTTGTCGGCCCGCAAAATGAAGATGAGATACTTCGCCACCACGACCAACAGAATCGACCACGTGACCAAGCTGAGGACGCCGTACACGTTGACGGCGTCCGGCAGTAGGCCATGCGCAGGACCGAAGGCCTCCTTCATGGCATACAGCGGGCTGGTGCCGATGTCGCCGTAGACGACGCCCAAGGCCGCAAGGGTCAGCAGCGAAAGTCGACGACCCGTCGGACGATCCGACGAGCCATGGGACGAAACAGCAGGTGACGCATGTGTCATGTCGTGATGCTAGCACGACCTTCATCAAGACCGCACAAAGACCATCCGCTACGCCATCAAGATTTCACAAAGATGCCGCGGGCAGTTCGAGCACAAAACAGCTTCCGCCTCCGTCACGCGCCTCATGCAGCAGGCGCCCACCCTGCATTTCGGCCAGACGACGGGCGATCGACAAGCCCAGCCCGGCCCCGTTGGCGTCGGGAATGTTGCCGACCCGTTGAAACGGCTCAAAGATGCGCTCGCGCTCGGCATCCGAAATACCGGGCCCGCGGTCGGCGACGGCGAGTCGTACGACGTCATCCACCCGCTCGGCGCTCACGTCGATCGACTGATCGGGCGGGGAGTACTTGTCGGCGTTCTCGAGCAGGTTGACCACGATCCGCAACGATTGCATGAAGTCGAGGCGCGCCAGCAGCAACGGCTCGTCGGGCGGCAGCTGCACATCGATGACACGATGCACCAGCGCGCCGGACACGCGTTGCAGCGCGGCCCCCAGGAGATCTTCGATGGCGGTGATCTGCGGTGCCATGGGCGTGGCACCACCATTCAGGCGCGACAGGTCGAGCAGATCGGCCACGAAGCGATTCAGCCGATCCGCTTCCTCCTCGATGATCGCCGCGCGATCGTCCCCTTCGAGCCGGATCGCATTGGCCAGCGCCTTGATGGTAGTGAGCGGCGTGCGCAAATCGTGCGACACCGACGCAAGCACGGCGTCTTTCATCTTGTCGGTCTTGCGCAGCGCCTCGGCATGCTCAGCCTGCGTGATCAGCCGTTGACGCTCGATGCCGAGCGCGGCGTAGTAGCTGATCGCCCGCAGAAAGCGCTGGCGCGACGGCGTGAGATCGAGCGGCAGCCGGCGCTCGATGTGCACCACCCCCACCACGCGTTCGTGCACCCGGAGGGGCAGCAGGAGGCCGCAGGCGTCGGCGATACCGGCGCCTCCCGTGATGTCCAGCGGAGTCTCGGCGCTGCCGTTGGCCTTCGGTACGACACCGACGCGCATGGAGCCATCGCCGCGCTCCACGCCGACACGCCCATGATCGGCCACCCACTGCAGGAGATCGGCACGCGTGGGCATGCCGAGGTCGCGAGACGGCGGTGTGGGCGCTTTGGCCTCCGGTTCCGGCACCACCGCAGACAGGGCGCCGCGTTCGGCGACCAGCGTGAGTGTGCCCCCCGACTCGCCGACGGCATGGATGCGACAGCGATCGACCCCCAGCGCCTCCTGGATCACGCCGGCAATCGCGGCCAGTGCCTGCTCGGCAGGGCCGGCGTTGAGCGTCTCGGCACCAAGCACGGCCAAGCGGTCGATTTCAGCGGCGCGGTCCCACGCCATGCGGGCTTCACTCTGCGCCATTGACAGCAGATGCGCGGCCACGGCGCTCGTGATGAGCAGCGCCACCAGCACGAGCCAGTCGAGCGGCTCGGCCACCACAAACGAGTGGAGCGGCTCGACGAAGAAAAAGTTGAAGCAGAAGAACGACACGACCGATAGCACGAGTCCCACGCGACGTCCGGCCCGCGCACTCGCCGCCAGGATCAGCAGCAGATAGGCGAGGGCGACGTGCGCCTTATCGAGCGATGGGCGCAGCGGCAGCAGCCCGAGCGTCAGCAGCGAGAGAGCGAGGGACCAGCGGAGCAATCGCATGTGCGAACGTTACCGTGCCCCTCGTGCGCCGCGCTATCAGCACCTAGGTTGCCTTGCATGTCTTTCAGCCCGGGATCACCGACGGCGCTTCCGGCACCCGTGGTGCTAGTGATCGAAGACGAGCTCGCGATCCGCTCGATCATCCGCGCCGCCGTGGAGTCGGAGGGCAGCATCGTGTACGAGGCCGCCACGGCGCGGACCGCACTCGAATTGGCGCGCAGCTGCAAACCCTCGCTGATCGTACTCGATCTGGGGCTGCCCGACGCCGACGGGGCGCAGGTGTGTGCGCAAATCCGCGCCTGGTCGGCGACGCCGATCGTGGTGCTGTCGGCGCGCCACGATGAAGCCGAAAAGGTCCGACTGCTCGATGCGGGCGCCGACGATTACCTCACCAAACCGTTCAGCACGATCGAGCTGCAGGCGCGTCTGCGGGCGCAGCTGCGTCGCGCGGCGATGGGGCCGGTGCGCGGCGGCGACGTGCCGTATGCGTTCGACGGACTGGAGATCGATCTGGCGAGCCGCGTGGTGTCGCGCGACGGCGCGCCGATCCATCTCACCCCCACCGAGTGGGAACTGCTGCGCACGCTGGTGACCGCCGCCGGACGTACGCTCACGCACCAGCAACTGTTCGACGCGGTGTGGAGTCGCTCGCATGGCGACGCGCAGCAGTACCTGCGCGTATACGTCGCCAATCTGCGACGGAAGGTGGAGCGGGACCCGATCCGGCCCGCGCTGATCGTGACGGAGCCGGGGGTCGGCTACCGGATGTCGCTGCCGACGGCCGGTGCGACCTAGGCGCGTCTCCAGTCGCGCCTCCCTGTCCCCGGCTCCCTCAACTAGTATCCATCGCATGAGGGTCAGCCGACACATCGCCGCGATCGCACTCTTCGGAGTGCAGCTGCTGCAGGGAGTGCTCCCCGCAGCCGGTGCGGTATGTGAGCGGCAGATGGCCGCGATTCCAACGCCCGCCCTCGTGAGCGACGTGCCGCCCACCGCGGTCACCGGCTCGCATCACCACCACGATGCCACCGCCCCGGCTCCCGCCCCCTCCGAGCATCCACATTGGCCCGCGGCCTGTCCCATGGCCATGGCCTGCA
>CANHJV010000153.1 GCA_947461225.1 Gemmatimonadota bacterium
GACGCGGCCGTGGCCATGAACGCCATGATGGGACTCGTCGCACCGATGAACGACGGTATCGGTGGTGATCTGTTCGCCATCGTGTACGACGCGAAGTCCGGCAAGCTGTACGGACTGAACGCCTCCGGATGGGCGCCCAAAGGACTTACCGTCGAGCACCTGCGGGCCAAGGGGCGCACCGACATGCCGGGGCGCGGGATCGATGCGGCCACTGTGCCCGGCGCGGTGAACGGCTGGGAGAAGTTGCTCACCCGGTTCGGCAAGAAGCGCTTCGCCGACGTGCTGGCGCCGTCGATCGCCTACGCCGATGCCGGCTTCCCGGTGGGGGAAGTGGTGAGTGTGTACTGGAAGGACAGCGAGAACGTGCTGCGCGAAGATGCCGCGACCACGAAGACATTTTTGCCTGGTGGCCGTGTACCACAGGCTGGCGAGCTGTTCCGAAATCCTGAGCTGGCCCAGACGTATCGTCAGATTGCCGCTGGTGGGGCCGCCGCCTTCTACAAAGGCGCTGTGGCGGCCAAGCTGTTGTCCAGCAGCACGACGCACGGCGGTACGATGACGGCCGCTGACCTCGCCGAATTCGACAGCGAGTGGGTCGAACCCATCTCGACCACGTATCGCGGATGGACGGTGTATGAGTTGCCGCCCAACGGGCAGGGGATCGCTGCGCTCGAAATGCTCAACATCATGGAGACATTTCCGCTCGCCACGATGGGCCACAACTCGGTGCCGGCGCTGCATCACATGATCGAGGCGAAGAAACTGGCGTACGCCGATATGCAGCGGTACGACGGCGATCCGCGCTTCGTGAAGATTCCGGTCGATGCGATGCGATCGAAGGCCTATGCGGCCCAACGCGCGACGTTGGTGAATGCGTCGAAGGCCACCTGCAGCCCGGATGCCGGCACGCCGAGCGGCACCGATAACGGCACGACCTACCTGAGTGCGGTGGACAAGGAGGGCAACATGATCTCTCTCATCCAGAGCAATTACTCGACGGTGGGTTTCGGCGCCGGCATCACGGTCGCGGATGCCGGGTTCGTGTGGCACAACCGTGGCGCCGGCTTCTCCTTCGATCCCGCCAGCGCGAACGTCCTCGCCGGACGGAAACGTCCGCTGCACACGATCATTCCGGCATTCATGGAAAAGGGGGACACGCGCGTGGCCTTCGGCATCATGGGTGGATGGAATCAGGCGCAGGCGCACGCGCAGTTCGTGTCGAATATTGCCGACTTCGGCATGAACATTCAGGGCGCCCTCGACGCACCGCGCTTCTCGAAGGAAACGTTTCCTGGATGCGACGTGAACTTCGAGTCGCGCATCCCCGATGGCGTGCTCAAGGCACTCGCCGCCATGGGTCACCAGCTCGTGATGCGCGGCGATTACTCAAGCACGCGCATGGGCGCCGGTCAGGCGGTGATGCGCAATTACACCACGGGGATCAACGCCGGTGCGTCTGACCCACGAAAGGATGGGTCTGCTGTGTCTGAGCTGTTGCCCGTCCCAGCACGGGTCCCGGCACGGAAATAGCTGTGTACGCGAGACACGAGCGTTTCCTCACAATTCAGCACTCGCGACGTCGGTGACCGCTATATTCCCTGAAATGATGGTGGGCCTACGTCTGCAGGGAGTGTTGCTGGTGCCACCGAGTGCCGAACCGCAGGACACGCCGCAATCGCTGGCGCGAAGGCTTGTCGAGCAGGAGATGGCCGCGATGAACCCAGTCGACGCGGCCGCGATGTCGCTGCTCGTGGAGCGCGTGTACGGTAGCCTTGCGCGATGGTTCGGCCCGTACGGCGCCCTCGCGCTTGTCACGCGGGCGATTACGAGAGTGCGCCCCGAGCACCCGATCTTGGCGAACGTGGTCGTCAGCGCGACCTCGACGCCAAATGTCACGGGCTGGCCAAACGTGGCCACCGCCGAGGACACCGTGGCGACCACCGACGCGGCCGTGGCCGTCGTGTCGTCGTTGCACGACACGCTGACCCGCCTCATTGGAGACGACCTCGCCGAGACATTGCTCGCGCCGAGCGACGTGCCGAAGGTTCCACGCACTACCGAGCTGCCTGCCTCCCCGAACGCGAGCGACGCATGACCGATACATCCAATCGCATCGACCAAACGGGAAGTGCGGATTCGCTCGTGCGGAGCGAGTCGACCAGTCGGAACGCACTCCGGAATCTCCCCACCGGCGTCGCGGGGCTCGACGCCGTCCTTGGCGGAGGCCTCCCCGAGTTCTCGTTCAACATGTTGGCCGGCGGGCCCGGCGCTGGTAAGACGACGCTGGCCCAACAGGTCCTGTTTGCGAACGCCACCAAAGAACGGCCAGCGCTCTACTTCACGGTCCTTGGTGAACCCACCGTGAAGATGCTGCGCTATCAACGGCAGTTCAGTTTCTTCAAGCCGGAGCTCGTCGGTAACGCCGTGCAGTACATGAATCTCAGCGAGGAAGCACTCTCGGGCGATCTGAGCGCGGTGCTCGGCCGGATGACCCACGAGGTGGAGCGACTGAATCCCGGTATCATCGTTGTGGATTCCTTTCGCACCATCCAGCCCACCGCCAGCGAGCGGGCCAGTGGGATGGCGATGCCCATGGCGCCCGATGCGATGGCGCTCGAGCAGTTCGTGCAGCGTCTCGCGCTCTACCTCACGACCTGGGAAGTGACCTCGCTGCTCATCGGGGAATACAACGAACCCGAACAGCGACAGCCACTGTTCACGATTGCCGATGGAATTCTGTGGCTCTCGCAAGCGACCGATCGCAATTCCGTCGTGCGCAAGCTGCAAGCCGTGAAAGTGCGTGGCCAGGCGCAGATGCCGGGGTTGCACACGTTCCGCATCACCAATGACGGGTTGCAGGTCTTCCCGCGCATCCCGGAACAGCAGTCGGTTCGGAGTCGCGCGCCGTCGCGTTCCGATGCCCGGGTCACCTCTGGCGTGCCCGGCCTCGACGAGATGATGGGCGGCGGTATCCCAGTGGGAGACGCCGTCATGATCGCCGGTCCAACCGGCACGGGAAAGTCCACGTTCGGCATGCAGTTCGCCGCCGAGGGACTGCGGCGGGGCGAGTCGGTGGTCGTCGCCGTCTTCGAGGAGTATCCGGAGGCGTACCTCGCTCGGCTGCGTGCTCACGACGTCGATCCCGATGCGCTCATTGCCTCGGGTAAGCTGTGTGTCTCGTATCTCCGTCCGCTCGACCTCTCGGTGGACGAAACACTGGCCGAGATTCTGGCGAACGTTAAAGCAACCGGTGCCGTGCGGGTCGTGATCGACTCGCTCACCGGCTTCGAGATCGCCTTGGCACCGACGTTCCGTGAGGAATTCCGCGAATCCCTCTATCGGTTGGTCGGCGCACTCACCGCCACCGGCGTCACCGTGTTCATGATTCTCGAAGCTGTTTCCTCATCGCCTGACGTCGGTGTCACGGGTGAGCGGGTGTCGTTCATCACCGATGACATCATCGTGCAGCGCTATATCGAAGTCGACGGCGCGCTGGAAAAGGTGATGGCGGTGATCAAGATGCGCGGCAGTGCCCACAGCACGGCTTTCCGACGCTATACGATCAATGAGAAGGGCGCGACGATCGGCGATGACCTCGCCGATTTCGGCGGACTCTTCACCGGGAGCGCGTTTCGCCGACCGCTCGCGCCGTGAGGCGCCCGTGATCGAGCTCAAGCACCTCACCGAACGCGTCCTCTTGGGGGCGCTGCGGGAGCAGGACGCGGCCGATGCGGCCGAGGCCCGGCGGCGTGAGGCCCAGTTTCTGGCCGATGCCGGGCTCGCACTGGGCGTGTCGCTCGAAAAGGAGCTGACGTATCAGGCCATTGCCAATCTCTCGATTCCGCGTTCCGATGCGTGGTGCATCGTTGATGTGATCGAGAGCGACGGCAGACTGCGCCGCGTCGCGGTGATTCACCCGGATCCACTCAAGCACGCCGCCGCCCGCACCCTTGTCGATTATTGGACGCCCGGCGCCGATGATGTGATCGGCGTCCCGGCGCTTGGCGGCGCGCTCGTGGCCGTGCAGGTCAGCGATCCGAACACCATCCTGACGGCTGCCTCGGCGCACGACGTCGATGCCGGTCGCGTCGTGCAGTGGTTTGGTATTGGTCCGTTGTTTATCGTGCCGTTGCACTCGGATGGACATCTGCTGGGCGCCATCACGTTTGTCGGGCGCCGACACGACGCGCCCTTCACGGGGGAGGAGATCGCGCACAGTCAAGGGTTGGCGGCGCGATGTGCGCAGGCACTCGAACGCGCGCGCCTGTATGCGCAGGAACGCGACCTGTCGGTGACGGCACGTGTCGGTCGCGTCGATGCCGAGTTGGCCCGCGAGCTCGCCGTCGGCGAAAACACCGCGAAGGATCGCGCGATCGCACTGGTCAGTCACGAGCTCCGGTCACCGCTGGGTGCTATCGCGAACAACGTGCAGATCCTACAGCTGGAGATCTGCGGCCCGGTGACCTCGATGCAGCGCGCCGTTCTGGATCGCATCACGGCGAGCCACGAACACGTGATGGCCTTGGTCGATCAGCTGTTGGACTTGCAGCAACTCGCCACCGGGCATATGCACTTCGAGATCGCGCCGGCGTCGGTGCGGTCGGCCGTGCAGGAAGCCTCTGACATGGTGGCGTGGCAGTTCACGCGGTCCGGCGTCTCGCTCTCGATCGATCTCGGTGCCGACATGGGCGAACTGCACACGGATCGTCGGAAGTTCACACAGATCGTCATGAACCTGATGTCGAACGCCGCCAAGTTCACACCGGCCGGCGGACACGTGTCGGTGTCCGGCGTACGCGAGGACCACGGTCTGCGGCTGCAGGTTCGCGACACGGGTATCGGCATTGCCGTCGAGCATCACGAGGCGGTCTTCGAGCCCTTCATGCAGGTGCGGGACGGCGGACATGCGCATCGCGGCGGCGCGGGACTCGGGCTCTCGATCAGCCGGCAGTTTGCGCGTGGACTTGGCGGGGATCTCACGCTCGAGAGCGTGCCGGGGGCGGGCAGCACGTTCACCCTCACCATTCCAGATACGACTCCCGATGCCTGAGATGCACGACACCGAGCCGCGACGGATCGTCGCGTCGCACGCGAATGTCCACGCGCTGCGGCACGCGACCGCATTGCGACGCGATTAGAGCACCTTGCGGCCCTGAATCAACCGCACGAGGATCACGACCACGGCGATCACGAGCAGAATGTGGATGAGCCCGCCCATCGTGTAGGCGCTGACCATGCCGAGCAGCCACAGTACGATGAGAATGATGGCGACAGTCATGAGCATGGTGTGTTCCGGAAAGAGGTGACCATTGATCGCCAGCCCGGCGTGCCCACTGGTGAGTGCGCCGGGCCGTTCACCCATCTCTCATGCAATCGTGGTGCCATGGGCGCTGTGCAGCACGTCGCGCGGGTTACTCGACCCGTCGTGGCCCGCTAACCTTGAGCATGTCCAACTTCAGCTTCGAAACAACGCCGCGTGTGATCTGCGCTGACGGCGAGAGCGAGCGACTGGGTGACCTGCTGCGCGAGTTTGGTGTCAGCCGCCCCCTCGTGGTCACCGATCGCGGCATCGTGGAGGCGGGGCTGCTCGAGCCGATGCTCGCGCAACTGCGCGGGCTGGGTCTCGAGGTCATGGTCTTCTCCGATGTCCTGGCCGATCCGCCGGCCTCGTGCGTGGAGGCCGCGGTGGCGCTAGCGCTGGCGACCGGTGCCGACGGCGTGATTGGATTCGGCGGCGGCAGTTCGCTCGATGTCGCCAAACTCGTTGCCCTGCTGTCGCGCTCCGGTGAGTCGCTCGACGCGGTGTTCGGTGTCGGCCGTGCGGTTGGGCCACGCTGGCCGCTCATTCAAGTGCCGACGACGGCGGGCACGGGCTCCGAAGTGACGCCGATCGCCATCGTGACGACGCCGACCGGCGAAAAGCAGGGCGTGGTGTCACGACGGTTGTACGCCGATGTCGCCGTGCTCGACGCCACGCTCACGCTTGGGCTGCCGGCCCGCGTGACGGCGATGACCGGTCTCGACGCGATGGTGCACGCAATCGAAGCGTATACTAGTCGTCACGCCAAGAACGTGCTCTCGGATACGCTCGCCATGCGCGCGCTGCGGTTGCTCTCCGATCATATCGTGGCCGCGATCGACGATGGCAGTAACCTGCAGGCGCGTCGCGCGATGCTGCAGGGCTCGATGCTGGCTGGCATGGCCTTCGCCAACGCGCCGGTTGGTGCCGTGCACGCGTTGGCCTACCCCATTGGTGGACAGTTCCATGTGCCGCATGGGCTGAGTAACGCGTTGGTGCTGCTGCCGGTGCTCGAGTTCAATCTTCAGGAGGCGGAGCCGATGTACCGCGAACTGGCCGATGCGGTACGGGCCAGCGAGCGTACGTGGCACCGGAGTGCCAGCGGCCGCGCTTTCGTGGATGCGATGGCCACTCTTGTGGGTGAACTGGGGCTCGAACGCACGCTTGGAGAGCTGGGTGTGATCGAAGCCGATTTGCCGGGGCTTGCCACCGACGCCATGAAGGTTCAGCGGTTGCTGGTGAACAATCCGCGCGACGTGCGCTACGAGCAGGCGCTGGCATTGTATCGGGAGGCGTTGTGACGGACGCGGCCGAGACGCGGGCGCACTACGGGCATTGCACGACGATCGATACGCGCTGGATGGACAACGATGCGTATGGCCACGTGAACAATGTCGTGTACTACAGCTTCTTCGACACGGCAGTGAATCGCTGGCTGATCGAGCGAGGCTTGCTCGATATCGCCGGCAGCGACGTCATCGGTCTGGTGGTGGAAACGCAGTGCCGATACGCGTCACCGATCACCTTCCCCGATCGTGTCACCGCGGGTGTGCGGGTGGTGCACCTCGGGCGCTCGAGCGTGCGCTATGAACTGGCGCTCTTCCGCAACGACGACGAGGTGCCGGCGGCCACTGGCCACTTCGTGCATGTCTATGTCGATCGCTCGTCACGGACGTCGGTGCCGATCCCCGATGCGGTGCGACACGCGCTCGAGGAACTGCGCTCGCCCTCCTCTCCGACCTCAACCAGCTAAGTGGCATGCGCGCTATCATCTGTGGGGCGTTCGATCAGCCCGAAAC
>CANHJV010000154.1 GCA_947461225.1 Gemmatimonadota bacterium
CACATTGATCCGCCAGTCATAGTCCGTATCCACCCACGTGAACTTTCCGCTGCGTACGAGGGCCTGCTCGGGCCCCGACGGCAGGTACTTCGCCCAAAATGCACCGACGCCCTCGAGGGTACCGTCGAAATCGTCGCGGTACCACGTGAATATCGGTGACCCGTACACGGTGCCACTCTGCACGTCCACGCGGTTCTTGGCGCGCTGCGCGAGAAAGCGACGCGCCTGATCGTCGAGCTGCGCGTCGACGCGGTCGGCGGTGAACGCTTCACTGCGCAGCGGTGGACAGCCCATGGCCGCGCACACCAGCGCTACGTGAATGCGCGGGTCCTTGAACTGTTTGCGGATGATCTCGTGCTCCACGTCGTCCAGCGTGAGCGTGCGCCGATCGGCGTTCACGATCGGCTCGGCCCAGGGACTCTTCAGGGTGACGCCGAGCACCTTGTTGATGTCGCGGATGGAGCGGCGTTCCTTCCGGCTGTTCAGCAGGTGGATCGTGTACGCGTTGTACACGTTGATCCAGTACGCGAGTTGCTCGTTACGCGCGAGCGGGGCGGCCTGCACGCGACCAAGCTGCGCGAGATACGTCGCAAAGCGTGGATCGCGCTGAAAGGCGTCGTAGTCCACCATGCCATCGGTCACGTACGCACCAAGCATCGCGTTCCACGCGGTATGATCCACCGCCTGCGTGGATGCCGACACGGCCGGACTCTGCGCCGGCAATACGCGCGGGAGTGTGCCCGATGCAAGCGCGAGCAACAGCAGGCTGATCCAGCCCGCGCGCTTGGCCAGCGCCGGCGCATACGACAGCGCCAGCAGCAACGCCCCGGCGATCGCCACGCGCACGAACGCGGACTGTCGTGCGCCGTCGGTACCGGCCAGCAGGGCGTCGGCAAAGTAGGTGTACACGCTGGTTCCCGGAAGAATGCCGATGGCGGTGGCCGCCACGTAGTGCGTGAGGCGAACGCCGGCGAGTCCGGCGCCGAAGTTCAGCGCGTTAAACGGTACGACGGGTATCAATCGCAAACGTAGGATGGTCAGGAAGGCGCCATCGCCGAGCAGGCGGTCGAGCGTGCCGGCGCGCGCGCCGAGCAGTCGCCGGAGTGCGTCGCCGCCGAGGGCGCGGGCCAGCAGAAAGGCACCGGTGGCCCCGAGCGTTGCACCGAGCCACGTGAGGGCAATCCCCGCGCCCACCCCAAAGATGGCGCCGCCTGCGAGCGTGAGCGGCAGGGCGGGCAGTCCGATCGTGGTCACGGTGATGTAGGCCGCGACGAAGATCGCGGCCGCGAACGGCACGTCGCGTGCGTCGCGAATCGTGGTCCCGATGCGCTCCGGACTGAGGTACGCCTCAACGCCGAGCAGACGCGCCGCCGTCCACATCGTGATCAGGAGGGCGATGAAGATTGCGAGTCGCAAAAACGCACCGGATCGGGGGGCGGATCCGGTTGCCTTCATGGCTCGGCTCCTGATGACGTGAGCAGCGAGGTGATGATACCGGTCGCGAAGATGAGCGGGATACCATACATCGCCCACGGCCAGGTGTAGCCGCCCGCTTCGCCGACGATCAGGTAGCAGCCCACGCCCCACGCGACGCCGACGATCATGCTGGCCCAGGCGCCGGCGGTCGTGGCCCGCTTCCAGTGAAAGCCGGCGAGCAGCGCGAACGACAGGGCTGCTACGGGGATGTTGGCCAGGATAAGCCGATCGAGGATCTGGTCGACCAGAAAGGTGGCGCCGAGCCAGCTGCTGATGGCGAAGAGCACCAGGAGCATGCGCTGGGACGACACCGTGGCGAGCGTCGGCCCGCCGAAGTCGGCGGCGATCATGGTGGCCATCGCGCTCCATACACCGGCCAGCGTGGTCAGTGCGGCGCCGAAGAGCACCGCGTACGCGAACCCACGCAGGCCGGTGGGCAGCCAGATCAGCACCATCGTGGGGACGGCGAGCTGGGCGTCGGTGAGCAACGGTTGCGAGGCGCGAAGATGGGCGGCGGCGAGCACCACCGCGCCGTACAGCAGGAACACCAGCACGGCGCTGATGCCGACGGCGCGAAACGCCACTGTGGTGCTGCGGGCCGCGAAGATTTTTTGTCCGTACCACGGCGCCGCGATGTACGTGAAGCAGGTGATCACCATCAAGGTGGAGACGAACCGCATCGGCAGCGCCGTGCTGTTCCACTGCGCGACCGGGTTCAACGCGAGTTGACTCCCGGGGAACACCGACGCGAGTCCCCCCGACAAGGCGCTTTGCTTCATGCCGAGCACCAACAGGAGCGGCAGCAGTACGATCGTGGCCAGGAACGCCACGATATCGGCGCGGACAATCGACACCAAACCACCGGGCAGCACCGACAGCAGCACGACGATGGACAACAGCCCCGACAGCGCGGGGACCGGCAACCACGCCGGCGCCAGCGGCGTAAAGAGCAGGGCGAGCGACTTCACGTACGTGGCTGTGAACCCGGTCATGGCAACCAACAGCAACAGCGACGCCGTGCGGCCTACTCCTTTCGAGTAACGCACGGTGAAGAGTTCGGCCACCGACAGGCGGTCGAAGCGCTTCCACGCGCGCGCCACGGTTACCGTATAAAACAGCAGGCCCACCAGAAAGACCGCCGGGAGGGCCAACGCCATCGGGCCCGCGCCATAGCCAGCCGCTGCGAAGGCGAGCAGCGTGCTGGTGTTGAACTCGGTCATCACCAGCGTCGCGACCAGCGGGAAGAGCGACAGGTCCCGCGACGCCACGGTGAACGAGGCAGCCGACGAGGCCTGGCGCCACCCGGCGCCGGCCAACAGCAGAAGCAACGCCACAAAGGCGATAATATCGAGCATGGGAATTTCGATGAACGGATCTTTGGTGATCGCCCGCGGGCGATCCTGGTGGCGCGGCGTGATGATTCTCGCTGCAGTGATGATCGCCCCGCGCGCCGCCTACGGACAGGCGTCCACCGCCACGATCGAGGGCACGGTGCGCAGTCAGCCGGGCGCGCCGGTGGTCGGGGCGGAGGTGGCGGGACAGGGCGTGCGCGTGATCAGTGCCGCCGAAGGACGGTTTCGGCTCGACGTCGTGGCCGGCTCGCCGATTGTGCTCACGGTAACGGCCCGTGGCTTTGCGCCGAGCCGCACGGCCGTGGGAGCGCTCGAGTCCGGCAGTATCCGGTCGATCTCGGTGGTGCTCACCTCACTCGCCACGCTTGACGCCGTGTCGGTGGTCGCCCCGCGTGTGCGTCCGCTGCTCAACACCGAGAACGCGGTCACGGGTGGCTCGATCGAGGCGCGCGAGCTCACGTCGTTGCCCACCGACGCGCGCGACCCCATCGCGCTGCTGTACAACATGCCCGGCATCACGCCGGCCACGGGATTCTTCGGCGACGCGCCGCGGCTGTCGTTCAATGGCGGCAACGCGCTGTACTCACAGAATCTGCTCGATGGGCTCGACAACAACGAAGGGTTCTTGGGCGGCCCGCGCGTGGAGGTGCCGTTGGGCGCCATCGCGCGCATGGACGCCTTGGTGAACACGTACTCCACGCAGCTCGGTCGCAGCCCCGATGGTATCGTGGACCTCACCACGGCGGCCGGTCGCGCCACGCTGGCCGGTGATGCCTTCGTGTATCAGCGTCCTGGTCGTCCGCTCGACGCGCGCGTACCGGTGACCTTCGGCGCCGAACCGAATGCCTTGGCCCGCAAGCAGGAGGGCTTTCAGCGCCTGCAGGCCGGCGGCTCACTACGCGGCGCCTTCAATCCCGCGCGCACCTTTTTCGCCACGGCCACCGAATACACGCGCGAACAGGAAGATCGCATCGGCTCCACCGCACAGGCGCAATTTCTGGGCACCGAAACGCGACAGACCTGGAAGGGCTACGGCCGACTCGATCACGGCTGGTCGCCCACGCAGACCACCACGTTACGGCTCGCCGCCAGCGCCGTGGATCGCGAGGGCGACGGCAGCGGTGTCCTCACGCCGGAAGCCGACATCACCACGCGCCGCATCGGGTCGTTGTCGGCGCTGATCCATCGCAGCGCCCTGCGCGACGGGCGCGCCTCGAACACGGCCTCGGTGCAGTTCGGCACCTTCCGCTGGTACTTCCCGCCGGCCCGCAGCGACTTCTCGCGGCCGCAGGTCACGGTGCTCGCGCCGAATCTGTCCGTGCAGGCCATCGTGGGCTCGAGCAATTTCGTGTTCGACGAAACCGAACGGCAGTGGCAGCTGCGCGACGTGTTCGAAACGGCCGTCGGCGATCGACACACGCTACGCATCGGTGGTGACGTGATCGCCGGTGCGTTCCGATTGGCGGCGGCCAGTACCAACCCCAACGGCTCGTACGTCGTGTTCAATGACGGCAACATCACGCCGAAGGCGGGCCGCGCATTGTCGATCACCGACATTCCGGCCAATGCGCGGGTGCAGTCGTATACCATCGATGCGCGTCCGCAGCAGGTGAATCTGTCGCAAGCGCTGTACAGCGCGTTCATAGAGGATACGTGGCGTCCCACGGCCTCGCTGACCGTGGTGGGCGGCGTGCGCTGGGACTACGACGATCTCACGTCGCGCGGCGAGAGCGATCCCGATCTCGACAACGTGCAGCCGCGCCTGTCGTTCAACTGGGTGCGTACCGAGCGTGCGGTGATCCGCGGCGGCGTGGGCCGGTACGCCGGTAAGCTGCCCTATGCGATCTACTCCGACGCCATTCAGCTGGGTGCGACCGGTAACGCCGTGCTCACGTTCAGCGGGGCGAGTGCGCCGGCCTTCGGCGCGGGGCCACTGCCGGCAAATATCCCCAACGCCAACGTGCAGGCGGTGCCGCGCGAAATCTTCCGCACGTTCCCGCTCGGCCTCGATCAGCCCATGAGCTGGCAGACCACGCTGGGCTATCAGCGTCAATTCGGCCGCGCGTGGGCGCTCAGTGCCGATGTGGTGTGGAGCGAGACGCAGAATCTGCCGTGGATGGCGGATCTCAATCCGATGTCACGGCGACTCACCGCCGCCGACTCGGTTCCGCGCCTCTGCGCGAGTGCGTTCTCCTGCCCGGGTGATGCGTCGCGGCCCAATAATCCGACCACGGCGGGCTATCGTCGACTCTCCACGGCGCAGAGCGGCGGCTCGGCGCGATACGTCGCGCTGTATGTGGCCGGACGACGCGCGCTCACCGACCGCTGGCAGCTCGACGCCAACTGGGTGTGGTCGCGCGCGCAGAACAACACTGAAGACATCAACTTCTCGGCCACGCAGGGGAACTGCTTCGATACCAATCGTATCGATGCGGTCACTGGTGCCGCGTGCACGAGCGACGAATGGGCCGATGCCAACAACGATCGTCGTCACCGGGTGACGTTGCGCAGCGTGTATGCATCGCCGCGCGGATTCACCGTGAGCATGATCGGCGATGCGCAAACGGGTGTCCCGTTCAACCGCCTCGCCGGCGCAGTGACCAGCAGCGGCATCGCGCGCTACGACCTGTTGGGCTCGGGCCCGATTCGCGGCAACGGCTTCATCGGCAACGCCGACCGCTTCTTCGGCGTGGCGCGCAACGCCGAGCGCTTGCCGGGCGTCGTGACCGTGGGCGCGAGTGCGTCGTACCGGCCGCGCGTGGCCGTGCTGCGTGGTCTCGAACTGCGGGCCGATGTGTTCAACCTGCTCAACACGCTCGCGTGGGGCGGATACGCGAATGGCATTGGCGGCGGTGGTAGTCGCACGCAGTTCGGGCGGCCGGGCGATCCGGTGTATCTGTTCTCGGCGGCCCCGCCACGGCAATTCCAGTTCTCGGCCCGCTATCTGTTCGGTGATCGTGGCGCGCTCTGACCCAAGCGCCTCGCGGCGCGTAAGCTTCGTGGCATGATCGACGAACCGTTTCGGCAATGGCTGGCGCGTCGCGGGAGTGCGCCGGCGGTGGCGCTCTATCGCGCGGGCATCACGGCCAATCAGATCACGGTCGTGGCCGCCGTCCTCGGGCTGACCGCCGCGGCGCTCGTCGCGGTGCAGCTCACTGCGCTGGGGATCGCGCTGTGGCTCGTGAGTCGATTGCTCGACGGTTTCGACGGCATGGTCGCGCGGCTGAGCGGGCAGAGCTCGCTGTTCGGCGGCTACCTCGATATCACGCTCGATATGCTCGCGTACTCCGCGATGGCGATCGCTTTCGCCATCGCGATGCCCGCCGATGTCGTGCTTTGGATGCTGGTGCTGCTGGGCTACGTGTTGGCGATCACCACCACGCTCGCGTTGTCATCGCTCGCCGAGAAAGTGGACCGGCAACTGGGCGGCAATCGGTCCATTCAGTTCACCCGTGCTCTGGCCGAGGGGGGCGAGACGACCGCCGTGTATGTGGTCATCGCGCTCGCTCCTTCGGTCAGCCGGTACGTGCTGGTGGTGTGGATCACGCTGTTGGCCATTACGGCCATCCAGCGCACGGTGCTCGCCCGGCGGCTTCTGGGCTAGCACCCCTCCGCACGCTACTTCTTCTTGGTCGTCACCTTGATGACACCATTGGCCCCGGCCTCGCCGTACAGCGCCTTGGCGGCCTCGCCTTTGATCACCTCGATGGATTCGATCGAATCGGGGCTGATGGAGTTCAGCGTCGATGATTCCACGGTCTTTCCGTCGACGATCAGGATCCCGGTAAACGGCTTCTTGGCGGACCCAGAGACCTCGACGACCCGGGCTGGTGCGCCATTGAGTACGCCGGCCGGCAACACGCCCCTAGTGCTGATCCGGATCTCCTGCGTCTTTCCGCCGCGCACATTCACCGTCGCGATCTTGTCGGCCGACAGCGCATTGGCTTCAGCACGCGTGACCTGCTTGCCGTCCACCATGTAAATGACCTTGGTGGTGTCGAGTTTGGTCACCTGCGCGACACGCGTCTCCACCCCCTTCACGTCCATGTTCTGCAACTCGGCCGCTGTGGGCAGCTGCGATTCGCAGGCGGCGAGGAGGGCGACGGCGGCCAACAGGCCGCTGCCGATACGACGGGAGCGAAGGAACTGCGAGGGGCTTGAGGTCATGGTGATCAGTCTCCG
>CANHJV010000155.1 GCA_947461225.1 Gemmatimonadota bacterium
TACGGATACTTCTCGGACAGCGCGTGATACACGAACACCGGCAGCCCAAGGCGCTGGCCGGCGGTCAGCGCCACGTCGAGCGCCGGGTTCTCGTGGGCCCGCACGGCCGTGCGCATCCAGTAGATCACGAACGATCCACCGGCGGATGTGGCGGTGGAGGCCGAGTGGTCGGTAATCCGCTCGGCGAGATGGTCGGGAAAAGAGTCGGGTCGGAGCACGTTGGATAACGCGCTCCGACCCGATCTCGTGCCAATCGCCTAGGCCGTCCTACGCCTTCTGCTGCGGTTTCTTCGCGTGCGGCGGCTCAGGCGGTGATGCAGGACCGATACCGTCCGGATCGAAGTGCTTCTGGTCCGTCAACAGCTTGGCGAACGACCACGCCGTAAGACCAAGCACAAACGTCCAGCTGATCGCCATGAAAGCAAGTGCGCCACCAGACATCAGACCTCCGCGCGGTTGGTGTCGATCTCGGCGAAGCCCTTCCGATCGTCGTAGCCGTTCCGCTTCCACGCCGTGCGGATGAAGAACAGGAAGACGATGGCGAAGAGCACCAGGATGACACGCGAGATCGTGATATACGGCATATCGACATCAGACACTGGCGTCGAGCTCCCCGCCGATCGCTGGTTCAGCAGAATCGGCAGCGCCTCGTCCTTGCCCCACCACGTGAGGATGATCAGCAAGTAGAGCGGCGTCACGTACGTCATGATGAACTTGAAGATCTTCGGGATGTTGATGTCCGCACCCATGTGGATTGATTTCCACGCGTTGTCAGGCTTGAAGATCCACACGAAGATGATGACTTCCGTGATGGCCACCAGCACCAGGCCGAACGTGCCGACCCAATAGTCCCACTCGTCCAGAAATCCATGGCCGAGCCACGTAACGTGAAGGAGGCCGACGGCGAAGCAAATGCCGCCGAGAATCCACGCTACGGTCTCGCGCTTGAAGCCGAACTCTTCGCGAAAAAACGCCGTGATCGGCGTGAGCATCGCCACGGACGATGTGATACCGGCGAAGAACAGCAGGCCGAACCACATCACGCCGAGCAGGTTGCCGATCGGGAGCGTCTTGTCGATCTGCTGGAACACCACGGGCATCGTCGCGAAGCCGAGGTCGAACGATCCCCCTTGGGCGATCTGCATGGCACCCGCCACGCCGAAGAACGTCACGGCGGCGGGGATGGCAATCGAGCCGCCGAGCACCACTTCCGCTGTTTCGTTGGTCGCAGCCGTTGCGATACCGTTCAGGGCAATATCGTCCTTGGTGGACAGGTACGACGCGTACGCCTGCAGCGAGCCCATGCCCACCGACAGCGTGAAGAAAATCTGTCCGGCAGCGGCCAGCCAAATGCCCGGCGAGCCAAGGCGAGAGAAGTCCGGCGCGTAGATGAACTCGAGACCCTGCGCCGGCGTGGCCCCCACGCCCGGCTGTGCCGGCAAGGTTAACACCACGCCCGCCAGCACGATGGCGAACAGGAACAACACCGGCATGCCGATCTTGGCCAGCTTCTCGATCCCGCCCGAGACACCCTTCGACAGCACCCAGATGTTGATGAGCAGCGTGCCCGTAAAGAACGCGTATGGGGTATAGGAAGCGTGGTACTGCGTGCCCCCCTCGGGGGTGAGCCCCTGGAACGACCGCAGGTAGCCCAGCATCCCTTCCTGCGTGGTCTGGCCCCAGTAGTCCTTCGTCGCCGAGAAGATCGCGAAGGCCAGCGTCCAGCTTTCGATGTACGTGTAGTAGATCATCACGCCCATTGGCACGACCAGACCTACCACGCCGACGTACTTCGCCGCCGGATGCTTCCACAACGCGGCGAACATGCCCGGCAGATGCCCCTTTCGGTACCGCCCGCCATTCCGGCCGACGCCCCATTCGATCCACATGAGTGGAATGCCGAGCAGCAGCAGAGCAATGAAGTAGGCGATCATATACGAGCCGCCACCGTTGGCGGCGGCCTGACGCGGGAAGCGCAGGAAGTTGCCGAGACCGACTGCATTGCCCGCCATGGCGAGAATCAGACCGATACGACTACCCCACGCTTCGTTCGAGCCGGAGTTGGACGAAGACACAAGTGGCTCCGATTGGTGGAAGAAGGAAGTCGGACAGCGGCGACGGGTGTTGGCCCGCCGTTAGCGGCGAACGATCACGCCGTTCTTCATGACGAGTCTCACCGCGCGGAGCGCGCGGATGTTTTGGCTAGGGTCGCCGGTGACCGCGACGAGATCGGCCAGCAGTCCGGGAGCGACACGGCCGAACTCCGCCTCGCGATGCATGATCCGCGCGTTGACGCTCGTCGCCGCCTGGAGCGCAGCCACCGGAGACATTCCGTATTCAACCATGAGTTCCAGCTCCAGCGCGTTCGCCCCATGGGAAAACACACCGACGTCGCTGCCGTTGCAGATCGTAACGCCCGACGCGAGCGCCGCCTTGAACATGGCCTTCTTCTGCACGATGCCGGCCGGATCGGCATCGACGCCCTTCTTCCATCCGCGATAGCGCGTGGTGCTCTCGGTCGCCGACAGAGTCGGGCAAAACGCCACGTTGTGCTGCTTCATGAGCGCGAAGACCTCGGGCGTCGCCATGTCGCCGTGCTCGATATCCTCAACGCCCGCCATGATCGCGCGGGTCATCCCTTCCACCGTGCTCGCGTGCGCCACGACGGGTCGGCCGCTCGACGTCGAGGTGCGCACGATCGCCGCCCACTCTTCGTTCGTGAACGTCGGACGGGCCTCGCCGCGCGGTCCCCAGCGGTAATCGGCGTAGATCTTGATCCAGTCTGCGCCATGGCCGATCTGGTCGCGCACCACGCGCGTCACGCCATCGATACCATCCGCTTCCTCCGCGCCCTGCGGTACACCGATCTCGACCCCGAAGCCCTTGGGGCCGTAGGATCCGGTGGCCACGATCGCCTTCGTTGTGACGAAGAGCCGCGGTCCGGGAATGATGCCCTGGTCGACGGCCTCCTTGAGCCCCACATCGGCGTATTCGGCACCTTCGGTTCCGAGATCACGCAAGACCGTAAAGCCCGCATCGAGTGTGGCCTTCAGGTGATTCACCGCGCGCGCCGTGCGCAACGCAAGCGACTCGCGCAACACCTGATCATTCCACGGGGTCTCGTCGTAGGGATGCAACAGCACGTGACTGTGGAGATCGCTCATGCCCGGTATCAGCGTCGTGCCGGGCAACGCGATGCGCTCGGCGTCAGCCGGCGCAGCCAAGCTGGCGGCCGGTCCCACCGCCGCGATGCGGGCCCCGCGCACCAGCACCGCCCACCCACGTTGCGGGGCGTTGCTCACGCCGTCAAACACGGCGTCCGGTACCAGGAGGATCGGCTTGGCGGCCGGCGTCGGTGAGGCGGCCGCTTGTGCCATCGCCATACGGGCGACGAGAGGGGACGCGCCAAGCGTCGCCCCGATCGCAAGGGCGGCCCATGTAACGCAATTTCGGGAAGACATCAGGAGCTCCGGACGGTGGCGTTTTCGCCAGTGGAAAGGGCGGCAGGGGCGAGTCCGGACACACCACCGGAAACGACGAAGGCCATGGCGTCGGCACTCGCGACCTCGAGCGGCCGCACGCGGCTCGCGAGCACGAGATGCAGCTGGCCGGAAAAGGCATACGAGTGCGGGCAGTACACGGCGACGTACTCGGACATACCGAGGTGGGCCAGCGACTCCTGCGTCACGAACCCTACCAGTCGCACACCGGCGTCGGCCGCGAGGGCGATCGACACCGGCTGGTCGAATCGGCGCTTCTCCCCCACGAACGCGTTCAACAGGTCCTTGGTCGACCCGTACACCAAGCGTACGAACGGGAGGCGGGCCATCACCCCCTCCAGCACGTTCACCGCCGATCGCGTAAGGAGGTTGGACCCGAGGAAGCCGACCACGGTGATCAGCACCAGCGTCGCCACGAATCCGGCGCCCGGAATGGGCAGTCCCAGCCAGCCATCCACGTTCGTGAAGACCAGACCGCAGACCCAGACCGTAACGGCCAAGGGGGCCAGCAGTACGAGTCCGCGGGCGAAATAGCCAAGCAACCGTCTCATCGAATTCCTCACGCGGTCGGAGCCGCGCCGTTAAGCTTTTTCCCAACAGGCTGTGGCCCAAGTTGGGGCTCCGTGCGCCGAACAACCAGCCCGTCTCACATCTCGCACCCTATCAGATGATGCGATCGTCCGTGAATCGTTCGTCCCCCGCTACCCCCAACCGCGCGCTACGCACGGCCTCGGCATCGGCGCTCGTCGCCGGCCTCCTTGGCGCGTCCATGCTGGAAGCGCAGTCCGCGACCGCGGCGCCGCTGCCGGTACCGGCCAATCCGTACACCAGTGTCTCGCGCTGGACACCGCCGCCCCTCCCGGCCGGCAAGAAGCCCATCACGCAGGACACGTACGATGAATGGCGCACCATTTCTGGGTCCGCGCTTTCAAACGACGGCAAGTGGGCGGCGTACACGCTCAGTCCCGTCGTGGGCGAAGGCGAACTGATCGTGCGCGCCACCGCCGCCGCCACGGAGTATCGGGCGCCACGCGGGTTTACGGGTCGGCCGCAATTGCAGCCCGCCGCCGACTCGGCGGCGCAGTTCAGCGCGCAGCCCGCGCAGTTCAGTGCCGACGGCAAGTTCGTGGCGTTCACCATCTACGCCTCGCGCGCCGACGTGGAGCAGGCCCGCACCCGCCGCGGCACCCCCGCGCCGCGGAACGGCCTCGGCATCATGAACCTCGCCGACGGCACCGTCACCCGTGTCGCCGGCGTGCGTTCGTATCGCCTCGCGCGTAACGGCGGGCGGTTCCTCGCCTATCTGCTCGAAGACACCACGGCCGCACCCCGCAACGGGGCCGGTGCCACGCCGAATGCCCCCGGGGTCGCACCCGTCGGGCCCCGGCGCGAGAACGGCGTCACGTTGGTGCTGCGCGATCTCGCCGCCGGGACCGACCAGCGCATTGAAGGCGTCACCGCCTTCGCGTTCGACGACGACGAAAAGTGGCTCGGGTACACCGTGACCACGCGCGACGGCGCCGGAAATGGGGCCTTCGTTCGTGCCCTCGCATCGGGCACGGTCACGCCGCTGCTCACTGGACAGGCCAGTTATCGCGGCATGACGTTCGATCGGAGCGGCACGCAGGTCGCGCTCCTCGCCGACGTTGGCGATTCCACGTCGAAGCCGAAGATGGCGGTGTACCATGCGTCGCTCGTGTCGGTCAAAGGCAAGCCGATCGCCGCGCGAAAGATCGTCGCCGCGACGGAAGCACCCGCTGGGATGCTCATTGCTGAACGCGGCGCGCTCAGCTTCACGCGCGACGGCAACGCGGTGATCTTCTCGCTCGGCAACGTCCCGATGGATTCGATTCCCGCCGACTCGCTCGTGGACAAGGCCGGCTACGACCTGTGGCACTGGAAGGACACGCAGATCCAGCCGCAGCAGAAAGTCACGGCCAATCGCGATCGTAACCGCACCTACACCGCGCTCTACACGATCGCCAGCGGCAAGTGGACGCAGCTCGCCAACGATAGCCTCCGCGTCACCATCAGCAACGACGGCCGTCGTGTGCTCGGTATCAATGCGGTGGAGTACGCGATCCCGCAGTTCTGGGGTGAAGGCGCCAGTGACGCGTATCTCATCGACCCGGCCACCGGCGCGCGGACGCTCGTCGCCAAGGGACTCGACGGCAACCCGCAGCTGTCGCCCGGCGGCAACTACGTCACGTGGTTCGAGAAGGGACAGTGGGTGTCGTATGCGGTCGCAACCGGTAAGAAGGTCGTGCTCACCGAGAAGCTGCCGGTCAAGTTTCAGGATGAGGAGTTCGATTCGCCCGATGTGCCACCGCCGTACGGACTCGGCGGGTGGAGCACGGCCGACAAGCGCGTGCTGGTCTACGACCGCTTCGACGTGTGGGAAGTCGACCCGTCCGGCGTCGCGTCGCCTCGGAATCTGACCGACGGAGAAGGCCGTCGCGCCGGCATGACGTTCCGCGTCGTCGATCTCGATCGTGAAGATCCATTCCTCGACACGAACACCCCGCTGCTGTTGCGCGCGGTCGATTCGCTCACCAAGGCCTCCGGCTTCTGGCGTGATCGCATGGGCGTCGACGGAAAGCCCGAGAAGCTCGTGATGGCCGACCGCAACCTGAACGGATTGCAGAAAGCGCGGAACGCCGAGCAGTATCTCCTCACGCAGCAGACCTATCGCGAGTTTCCGGATCTCTACACTGGCACGACGATCGCGAGCACCGCGAAGATCTCGAACGCCAATCCGCAGGACGCGCAGTATCCGCGCGGCACGGTGGAGCTGGTGTCGTGGTTAAACGGCGACGGCATCCCGCTCCGCGGCCTGCTGCACAAGCCGGAGAACTTCGATCCGTCGAAGCAGTACCCGATGATCGTCTACTTCTACGAGAAGCTCACCGACGGCCTGCACAACTACGTGGCGCCGTCTGGACGGAATACGGTCAATCCGCTGGTGTACAACAGCCTCGGCTACATCGTCTTCCAGCCCGACATCATCTACACCGATGGACAGCCCGGGCCGAGCGCGGCCAAGTCGATCATTCCCGGCGTGCAGGCACTGATCGCCAAGGGGTTCGTCGACCCCAAGCGCGTCGGGATCACGGGGCAGTCGTGGGGCGGGTATCAGTCGGCATATCTCATCACCGTCACCAACATGTTCGCGGCCGCGGTTCCCAACGCGACCGTGGTCAACATGACGAGCGCGTACGGTGGCATCCGCTGGCAGTCTGGTCTGGCCCGGGCGTTCCAGTATGAGCACACCCAAAGCCGCATCGGTGGGTCGCTCTGGCAGTACCCGGAGCGTTTTGTCGAAAACTCGCCGCTGTTCAAGCTGGATCGCGTTACCACGCCGGTGCTCTTCATGGCCAATGACAACGACGGCTCGGTGCCGTGGTATCAGGGCATCGAGTTCTACGTCGCCATGCGTCGCCTGCAGAAGGAGGCGTACATGGTCGTGTACAATGGTGACGAGCA
>CANHJV010000156.1 GCA_947461225.1 Gemmatimonadota bacterium
GATCGGCGGTTCGAAGGCGAGCGGCGCGCATCAGCTCACTGAGTTCGCGCTGGCTTCGAGCGCGCTGCCGTCGACGAAACTGCTGTACCTGCTCACGGCCACCTTTGCCGATGGCATCAAGATCGTGCCGCCCGCCAAGATCGTCCCGTGATCACGGTGCATGACAGCACAATTGTGACAGGAATCGGGGCATGGTGATGCACGGGCGCAGAAACCGCCGGCGATTCGACCCTCGCCCGTTGCGCCCCAGCCGACTTCAGAGGATGTTCCAAAGGTAAGGACTTGGTTGGACACCCCCGTCCGTCGGCGTTTAGACGTGATGTGTGCGATGTGACGGCGGCGATCTCCTGCGCGCGGCTGTGCTCTCTTTCAGGAGATTTGCTTGTGACCACCGCTGCTGCCACACCCGCGCCGACGCCGATGCCCATTCCGACGTCGACCGAGTACCACAAGGCGCTGCGCCTGCTGTACGTCGCCAATACGATTTCCGATGCGCAGTGGAGCATGCTTCGCGCGCATTGCCTGGCCCCTGAGTACACGCTCACGACCGTCGAACTCGCCGAGGCGGCGGGTTTCGAGAAGCCGGGCGCCGTGAATCTCAACTACGGCCGGTTCGGCGCGAAGTTGGCCGGACGTTTGCTGTACACCGTGCCGGCCAAAGAACCGCAGGCCTCGGTGTTCGCCACGTTCGCCGAAGGTGGCGCAGAAGCACCGCAGACGCGCTGGACGTTGCGTCCGGAGATCGTTGCCGCGGTGAAGCTGTTGAATTGGTTCCCGCGGCTGGCTAAGCACAAAACAGCGTAAGCGGGTGAACGGCGGCGCGTCACCGCGCTGTCTTGTGCCCCTACACGCGGTCGGCGAGGATGAGCCGCAGCGTGGTCAGCAGGCGATCGGCGGCGTAGGGTTTCGGCAAGAAGTGGGTAATGCCGAGTCCTACGCCGTGTGCGTTGGCGTCGAGTCCACTCGCGGCAACAATGCGCACGGCCGGATTCATCTTGCGAAGTACGCGGATGGTTGCGGGACCATCCATGACCGGCATCATCATGTCGGTCAACACGACGGCAATCTCGTCGCCGCGGCGCGCATAGATCGCGACGGCCTCGGTGCCGTCAACCGCGACCACAACCCGATAGCCGAACGCCTCGAGCGTCTGCTGCGTGATGTGCCGGACCGCCGGTTCATCGTCAACGAGCAACACTAGTTCACCGTGACCCCGAGAAAGCTCGGGCACGGGCGCGCCGACATCGACTGCGGTGGTGGCGCGCGCCGGAATGTAGACGTTGAACTTCGAGCCGCGTCCCCGTTCGCTGTAGGCGCGCATGAAACCGCCGTGGCTCTTCACAATCGCCATCGACGTGGACAGCCCGAGTCCGGTGCCCTTGCCGACTTCCTTCGTGGTGAAGAACGGATCGAAAATGCGTTCGAGCACATCGGGGCGGATGCCGGTGCCGTTATCCTCGACCCGCAGCACGACGTACAACCCGGCTTTCGCGTCGATATTGACATCGGCATAGTGCGCATCGAGGGTGACGTTCTCCGCGGCGATGATGAGCTGACCGCCGCCGGGCATCGCGTCACGGGCATTCACGCACAGGTTGAGCAGCACCTGATGCAGCTGTGTCGGATCACCGATCACGCGCCACAAGTCGGCCGGCACGTCGGTCCGGATGGTGATGTGCTTGAGGAACGTATCCTTCGTGATCTTCTCCACGTCGCGGACCAGATTGGCGACGTCGAGCTCGAGACGCTGTCCTTCCACCCCGCGAGCGAAGGAGAGCATCTGTCGCACCATCTCGGAACCATGGCGCGCGCTCCCTTCGATCACGCCGATCAGCTCCTGACTCTCCCGATCGGGAAACGACATCTTGAGCAGTTCGAGCGACAGCATGATCGGGCCCAGCACATTGTTCAGATCGTGCGCGATGCCGCCGGCTAATGTGCCGATGCTCTCCATCCGCTGTGCGCGAAGGAACTGCTGCTCGAGCTTCTTCCGCTCGGAAATGTCCCGCGCCACCTTCGAAACGCCGATGACGACGCCCTTGGCGTTCCGGATCGGTGACGCGGTCACCGAGACGTCGATCAGGCGGCCGTTTTTCGTGAGCCGCTGCGTTTCGAAGTGCTCCACGTTCTCACCGCGCGAGACGCTGCCGATGATGTGCGCTTCCTCCGACCGACGATCGTCGGCAATGAGCCGCATGATCGACGTACCTATCATTTCGTCGCTGCAGTAGCCGAAGATTTTCTCGGCCCCACGGTTCCAACTGGTGATGGTGCCGTCGAGGTTCTTGCCGATGATGGCATCATCCGACGATGCGACGATGCTCGACAGGCGAATGGCATCCATTTCAGCGCGCTTGCGCTCGCTGATGTCCTGAATGGTCCCAAAGAGCGCAATCACATTC
This sequence comes from Gemmatimonadota bacterium, assembly GCA_947461225.1. Taxonomy (GTDB): domain Bacteria; phylum Gemmatimonadota; class Gemmatimonadetes; order Gemmatimonadales; family Gemmatimonadaceae; genus Gemmatimonas. Next base: position 2,403 of record CANHJV010000156.1, read on the forward strand.
CCCGCGTCATCTTTGCGTGGAAGGGCCATCACCTGTACGCACCGCCGCTCGCCATCCGGTCGCATGATGACCAGCTCGTACTCTTGCGGCAGTCCGGTGGATATGGCGGCGGCCGTGAACTCCTGCTGCACCGCCAAGCTGGCGGCATCGTAAACCGCACCCAGTTCGTGGGCCGTCTTCGGCACGCCCTCGCGTGGATCGCGTCCCATGATTTCGAACACCTGCGGCGACCAGACAATGCGCTCACTGGCGATCTCCCACGACCAATCGCCGATCCGGGCGATGCGCTGCGCCTCGTTCAACCGTCGCAGTGCCGTCTGCTCGGTGACCTGCAGGCGTTTCCGCTCGGTGATATCGACGACGATACCGGCCATCCGTACGGGTTCCCCACGGTCGTCGACGTACACCTGGCCGCGTGTCCAGAGCCAGTGCACTGAGCCGTCGGCCCAGGTGGTGCGCAGTTCGTCGTTGTAGTCGCCGATGCCCGCGCGTGCGCGACGGAAACTGGCGTCAACGCGTGCGCGGTCGGCCGGATGTACATGCGCCAGGAAGGTGTCAAGGCTCCACTCCGGCAGCAGCGCGTCGTACCCGAAGCACTGATCGTGGCGCAGGGAGCGACGCGTCTGATCCGTGTGCAGGTCGATACTCCAGTCGCCGATCTGCGCCGCCTCGAGCGCGAAGTGCAGCCGCTGCTCACTTTCGCGGGCGAGCTGCTCCGCCTCGCGGAGCGCCGCCGCTTCCTGCGCGGTCCCGGTGATGTCGGCGTGCATCACGATGGCGCCCCTGGTGCTCCCCAGTGAGACTGGGGCGACGCGTAATCGGAACCACTGATGCTGGTCGGGAGAGTGGCAGGGGTAGTCGAGCGTGAACTCTGCCCGATCCCCCCGCAGCACGGCGCGGATGCCGTTCGCCGTGTCGCTCGCTTCGTCCGAGCACAGGCCAGTGGCCGCATCGCAGATGGCCAGATAGTTCTGGCCAACCCCGAGGTCTCGGCTCTGCCCGGCGTTGTTCGAGCCGAACCGCTTCCACGCCTCGTTCACGTACCGGATCGTGCCGCTCGAATCCAGGACGACGACCTGCGTGGGCAGGCTGTCGAGCGCCGCGGCGAGGGTGAGCCCTTCCGCGAATACGCTCGTGGCATCGGCGCTGCTGCCCCGGACTTCACTCATCATGGTGCTCGGTCAGGACCGCTGGGCAATACCTCCATCGGTGCGTCCCGACGGTCTGACGTGCCACGCGTCCCTCAATTCTATATTACTATCGACTCATACGCCATGACACAGGAGCCACCAGCGCATCTTGGCTCCTGTGTCATGGGCAGGCGACTGCGACCGTGGATCGCGGCTGGGTCACCTCACCGAAACGGCAGCGGCCCGCTCCCGTTGCGCAGTTCGCGCACCATGCGATCATCACCCGTGAGCTCCCAATACACGAGTGACACGGGAATCATGCCCACCGTGTTCACTTCGTCGAAGAAGCGCTTCATGGTGAAGTCACCGCCCAGCTGCCGCGCGCGCTCGGCCATGGTTTCTTCCATCAGTCGACCACCGGTGATGTAGCTGGCACCGTAGCCGGGCTGACGCAGATACAGATGCTGCTCGAAGCCCAACAGCGGATCGCGACGCATCCATCCGCGCGGCGTCCAGCGCACATGCATGTCGGCCGCCTCCGCCATCGTGAGCGTATTGGCGTGCGCATACAGGTTGCCAAGTCCACGCGCGGCGCGTGCCGCCAGCATGGTCCACACGATCTCACGGGAGCGCGGCGACTGGTCGTACAGGCCCGCCTGCATCATCCACTCTTCCATCGACGTGGCCATGCCTTCGGCGCGGCTCATCCACACGTTGTACAGCAGCGGTGTGCGGCGGATGGGACTGGCGTGCGGATGCTCGCGGAACCGGCCGTTATCCCACCAATGCCAGAGGTGTGTCCAGAGCGTACGCGGATCGCGATGGGTGGCTTGCGAAAAGAAATTGCGCGTGGCCTCGGGCGAGTACGACTGAAACCGTTCGCGCAGTGCGCGCTCCATCCACGGTTCCACGGTCACGATGCCCTGATCGCGGAAGAACTGCATGTACTTCGGCAGCGCCTCGGCTTGCATGGTGGCAAACTCGGCGGCGGAGCCGGCCACGGGCATCGGCGGGAGCTTCGCGTTGCGCGTTTCTTCGAGACGAAGCGACGCATGCGCCCGTGCGAGTTCACGGCGCGTGATCGTGACTTCCTCTTCCCACGACAGCGGCACCAGCAGCACGTTCTTCAGGAACCACGTGTACTGGGCTGTGCCGATGCCCGAGGGGCCCGTCTTCTTCGCCGCTTCGGTACGCAGCCAGCCGGTGAACGATTCGGTCGCAGTCGCGGCGCCGGCAATGGCCGTCTTGAGCGCGCCGTCGTTGGGGTTGGCGGCGGCCACCAGCGTGGCCAGTGTGCCGAGCGCTTCGTGCTGTTCTTCGAACGTCTTGACGGCGCCGACCCAGAGGTCCTTGGCGTTGCCCTTGGCGAGGTTCACGCGCGCCTGACGCAGCAACGGGGCGATCGTGTTCAGCTGCGCCGTGAGGCGGCGTGATTCGTCGGCGGTGAGGGCGCGCGACTGATCGAGCACGGTCCGCGGCCACACGGGATACTGCCAGAGGCGGACGGCCCCGTGAATCGTGGGGCCCTCCTCGGCCGGTGTGTCGCTTTCCTCGGTGCGCACCGACGCGTAGTACGCCGGGTCGCGTGAAAACGGCGTGAGCACGGTGAGGTTGTACTGCATGCCATTCATCTCGGCGCGCACCAGGTGCCAGTCTACCTGCTCGGGCACGCGCCAGCCGGTGGTGTCGATGGCGCGCAGCTTGGCCTGCAAGGCGCGCAGGGCGGTCAGCCGGCGTGCGTTGGTGGCTGGGGTGTAGTCGGGGATTCCGTCGCGGCGCGGCGGCTCCTCGAAGGTGCGCCACTCGGTGAACAGCGACAGCAGCTGCGGATAGCTGCGGCTCGGCGAGGCCGGCTGCGCGTGGAGCACGGACTGCGGCACGACCAGCAGGACCGCGAAGGCCGCGGCAACGGGGCCCCGAAGGGGGCGGAGGCTGAAGAAGGGCATGTCCGAATCTACGCCCGGATCGATTTCTCGCACGCGAATTGCCTGTAGGCGAGATCGCTTACTGCCAGAACACGGATGGCTGTTGCTGTTGCTGTTGCTGCCGTTAAAACGCCACCATGCGCGTGACCTTGATCGCCACCGACCGCTCGTTGCGCACGTTCGTGAAGGTGTTCTGGCGCTCGGTATACACGAGGAACACGTCGCTGAGCGGGGCATAGCGCCACGCCAGCCGAGCATTGGTGACGAAGCTGCGTGACTGCGTGTTGTATTGCACGAAGGTGCTGCCGAAGAGCGTGGTGGAGTACGCGTACTTCAGGCGCACGCCTGCGAGGTCGGCGGCGAAGGCGCCACTGGGTAGTTCCACATCGTTGTGCTGATACGTGCCTTCGAAGCTCACGTCGTAGCGCGGGCGCCAGGTGAGTCCGCCGCTCAGCGTGGTGTTGGTGCCGTTGTAGAAATCGCCCACCTGCACGCCGACATTGCCGTATAGCGGATAGCGCTGCGTGGAGGTGTAGGTGGCCTTCGCATTACGGAAGTTGTAGCGGCCCACCGGGATCGAGCGTCCCGGGAACGGCGTGAAAGGGCGATCGAGACGGTCGAACCAGTCATTCACCTGGAGCTTGAGTTCACCATCGGGCTGGAAGAAGATGTCCATCGCCGCGGTGAGTTGATGCGACTGCGCGCTGCCGTCGAGATCGGTGTATCGGTCCGCTTCGATATACGGGTTGAGCTCTTGAATTCCCTTGAGCTGCGGACGCGCGTGAATGCCGGCGGTGGCGTACGTCTGCTGGAAGCCGCGACGGTTCACGAAGCCGATGCCGGGATCGAAATGGTCGGATACACGCTTGTACATCGCCGACGTGTTCCAGAGCTTGCCGCGATACGCCGCGGACACGCGACCGGCGGTGCCGTTGGAGCTGGCGGTGTCGGCATCGCTGACCGCGACGTACGAGTTGATGATCAGATTGCCCAGCAGACGGATGTTCGCATCTACGCCATACGAGCGATTGTAGGTGCCACTGCTGTCGGTGGCCTGACGATTGGCGGCCAGCAGTCCGATATCCGAGTTGCCGAAGATGTTTCGGCGTACGCGCGCCACGGCAAAGTTTTCGGTGGGCGTGGTGCCGGCGCGTTGCGTTTGCATGTCGAGCAGGCCCACTTCCCATCCCCCTACGCGGCCGGTGAGACGGCCGCCGCCGGCAATGGGAATGGGCAGACCGTCTTTCGTGAGCCCGATCTGCCGCGAGTTGAACAGCGTGAAGTCGCTGAGCGACGCGCCCATGCGATAATTACGCTCGGCCACGTCACCCAAGGTGAACGAACCGGAGTTCTCGATAAAGAACTCGCGACGTTCGGGGAAGAGAATGCCGAAGCGGGTGAGGTTCACCACCTGCTGGTCGACTTCGACCTGCGAGAAGTCGGTGTTGGCCGTGAGATCGAGTGTGAGCGACGGCGTGACGCCGTACTTGAGATCACC
>CANHJV010000157.1 GCA_947461225.1 Gemmatimonadota bacterium
AAGATCCGACACCTCCCCGTCCTCGACGGCGACCGTGTGCTCGGCATGATCTCCATCCGTGACATCATGGACGACATCATCGCCGACCATGAGAGCACGATCGCCACGCTCCACAGTTACATCCATTCCTAGTCGCGCGGTGTCCGGCACGTGGTCGTCACACGAGCTCGACGCCCTCAAGAACATTCGCGTGACATCGGTGAAGCCCTGATGCGTCGCCATCGGGTTCCCACCGGCTACGCGTCGCGGAGGAACCGGTCGAGATCGCCGCGAAAACGCTCCGCGAACGCGTAGGTGCGCTGCGGAAAGTGATCCGAGCCGACATAGTGAGTGATATCGAGTAACGGATTCACCGCCTGAATCAGCACCGCATGCTCGTCCACGAAGGCCGCGCCCAGCGTGGCATCACAGCGAATCAATCGGGTCGGTCGACGAAACGGCTGCGTGGTGTCGAGGGTTGCGAAGACCTCCTGCATCGGGCGCGCCCAGCAGGCCAGATCCTGTCGCTGCAGCGCTGACGCGTGACTCAGGATCTGCCGATGGCCCATGTGATCGGCGAACACGCCCCCCGACGGATGCCGCGTGTGTGCCACCGCCGCGTACCAATCATCGAGCGGTGCCTGCGCCGCGCGTAGCTGCGTGATGAGTCCGATCAACAGCTCGAAGCGACGCGGATAGACGGTCCGTTCGAATTCTTCAGGAAGACCGAAGTACCACGCGGGGTCCAGCATGAGGACCGAGTGCACCAAGCGGCTCTCACTCTGCGCGAGCGCACCGGCCACGACCCCACCAAGCGAATGGCCGACCACGCGTGTGGGCGCACCGATGGCGGCCAAGGTCGCTTCCGCGTCCGAGACATACTCGGCGATCCCATAGTGTTCCGCGCGCGCTGAATGTCCGTGCCCACGGAAGTCAAGCGTGTAGACGCGATAACGCGCGCTCAACTCGACAGCCCAGTCGTACCACACGTCGCGACTGTTGCTGATGCCGTGCAGGAGCAACACCGGCGGAAACTCTGGCTGGCCGTACACTGACAGCGCGAGCGTCAGGCCGTTGTGGTCGATGCTGATATCGTTCATGGGCATGCGCGGGTCCGGGAGGAGTCGATCCAACCTACGCCGAGGACCGGCGTATTCCCAGCGGCGACGCCCGCGAGCATCTTTCGAGCTATGACGCCACCCAAGTCGCTTCGTGTGTTCATGCTCGGTGCCACCGGCACCATCGGTCGCGCCACGGTGCGCGCGTTGGTGCGGCAGGGACATGAGGTCGTGTGCTTTGGTCGCTCAGCGCGGATGGCGAGCGGAGCGCCTGCCGCGCCACCCGCCGGCGTGATCGTCCGCACGGGCGATGTCGCCGATCCGGGTTCGCTCGCGCGCGATGGCTTCAAGGGCGAGTGGTTTGACGCCGTGGTCTCCTGCATGGCGTCCCGAACCGGAACGCCTCGTGATGCCTGGGCCGTCGATCATCAGGCGCACCTGCACGTCCTCGAGGCGGCGAAAAGGTCCGGAGTGCCGCACATGGTGCTGCTGTCGGCCATCTGTGTGCAGAAGCCGCAGTTGGCCTTTCAGGAGGCGAAGCTGGCCTTCGAACGGGCGCTGATCGACTCCGGGCTCACCTGGTCGATCGTGCGCCCCACGGCGTTTTTCAAGTCGCTCTCCGGCCAAGTGGAGCGCGTGCAGAAGGGCAAGCCCTTCCTGATCTTTGGCGACGGTACGCTCACGGCCTGCAAGCCGATCAGCGACGATGATCTGGCCGAATTTCTCGCGAGCTGCCTCACCGATCCCACACGACAGAATCGCGTGATGCCCATCGGCGGTCCGGGCGAAGCACAAACGCCACGACAACAGGGTGAGCAGCTCTTTGCCCTGCTCGGTCGAGAGCCTCGATTCCAGCAAGTGCCGGTGGGGCTGCTCGACACGATTATCCGCGTACTCAGTGTGCTCGGGCGTGTCGTGCCACCGCTGGCCGACAAAGCGCAGCTGGCGCGGATCGGCCGCTACTACGCCACCGAGTCGATGCTCGTGTGGGACCACGCGGCCCAGCGGTACGACGCGGCCGCGACGCCATCGACCGGACACGAAACGCTGGTGGACTTCTTCGCCAAGCGGCTGCGCGGCGACGTCACCGATGATCGCGGCGAACACGCGGTCTTCCAGTGAGGTCCGAGTTCACCGATCAGGTGTTCCGCGACGCGATCACGTGAGGGAACGCCCGCGGCACCCCATGAAGCAAACGAATCGCCGCCGCCGTACGGTCAGACACCCGTACGAAACACCTTCCCATTACCGGGCCATTCCGTGACCCTGCTGCTCAACATCCTGTGGTTTGTTATCGGCGGCGGCCTCGTAGCCGGCATCGCGTGGATGCTGCTGGGCCTGCTGCTCGCGATCACCGTCGTCGGCATTCCGTTCGCAGTCGCCGCGTTCCGCATCGCGGGCTTCGCGGCGTGGCCCTTCGGCCGGACGCTCGTCGACGCGCGCACCGTCGGTGAAGAGCCGATCGTCGGCACCGGTGTGGCCAATCTCCTCTGGATCATCTTCGCCGGCATCTGGCTCTGGATCTCGCATGTGCTTGCCGGAATCGCCTACTGCGTCACGATCATCGGCATTCCGTTCGGCTTCGCGCACTTTCGATTGGCGGCCGTGTCGTTCGCGCCACTCGGAAAGCGCGCCATTGACCTGCCCTAAGGCGGTTGCGACCCTCGATGTTCGTCGGGTAGCGGCCATCAGCAGGTGGCCGCATCTTCCGCGGGTCCGATGCACCTGCTGACCAGAAATCCCCGCCACATACGTCATGTCGCCCACGCGTCGTGAAGCCCTTGCGCAGCTCAGCGCCCTGCTCGCCATGCCACTCGTTGGCTGGCCCGTGCGCGCCGATGATCCGCTCGCCGGAACCATCGCCCAGTTTCAGGCGGGCCGATTGCGCGGGGATTTTTCCGCCGTCGAGGTTACCACCGAAGCGTTAGCGCGCTGTCGTGCCTGGAACGGATGGTTGCGGGCCATCGACCAACTGGCCGACACGGCCATGAGCGAAGCGCGCGCGTCGGATGCCCGGGCCAGACAGCGCCGACTGATCGGTGCACTCGACGGGGTACCGTTGTTCGCGAAATCGATCTACGACATGAAGGGGATGCCCACGACCGCATCGAGCGCCGAGTGGGCGAGGCTGTTCCCGGATGCGGCCACGCGCGACGCCCTCGAAGTGCAGCGACTGCGGGCGGCCGGGGCCGTGCTCCTCGGCAAGACGGCGGCCGACGACTTCGCCTACCGCGGTAATGGCACCAGCTCGTTCACCGGACAGGTGCGCAATCCCCACGATCGCGACGGCCTGCGCACACCGGGCGGCTCGAGCGCTGGATCCGCCGTCGTCGTGGCCTGCGGGATGGCCTTCGCCGCTCTGGGCACCGACGACGGCGGTTCGAATCGTATACCCGCGCAGTTCACCGGCGTGGTCGGCATGAAGCCGTCGTTTGGACTCGTGCCACGCAGCGGCGTGATCCCGACGTGGCCGTATCTCGACACACACGGCCCGTTGGCGCGATCAGTACAGGACGCCGCCCTCATGCTCGATGTCATCGCCGGCTCCGACGCCTCCGACGGCCTCGCTGATCGCGCGGCGTACACACGCGGGCGGCTCGGTGCGTTGCGCGACGACGCACTGGTGGGCGCGCGGCTCGGACTCGTGGAGTTACACGTGCCGCGTGCGCAGATGAGCGCCGAGTGTCTCAACGTGTTCGACCGCGCCCTAGCCGACTGCGCGAGCGCCGGGGCGATCATCGAATCGTTCGTACCGTCGGTGAACCGCGCGGATGTGCGCGAACAATTCGCCGCCGCCGCGAAGGCACGCGGTGACGTGGCACCAAACCACAACGCGCCCGCGCCAACGGCCAACGCGCTGCTGCGCTATTTCGCCCGCCAAGGCAGTGAGAATCCCGCGGCAAACGTGCAGCGTGGCTTGGCCGCCTTTCGCGCCTTCTACGATGTGCTTCCTGCCGAGTGGGACGCCATGAGCGTACTGATCACCAAGCCGTACGAGGCAGACGCCGCAAGTCAGTCGTTCGCCCGTTCGCGCGAAACGATCGTGGCCGAGTTGGCCGCGTCGTTCCGTGCGAAGCGGATCGATGCCATGGTCTATCCTACCATGCCCTTCGGAGCGCCCGCCGCCACCGATCCGTGGCCGGATGTGCGCACCACCCTCGGCTACGGCAATTGGCTCGGACTCCCCGAGGTCTCCGTGCCGGCCGGGTACGGCGCAAACGGCCTGCCCGCCGGCAACGTCTCGTTCGTGGGCCTTCCCGGCAGCGATGCGAAGCTGCTGGCGATGGCGCACGCCTACGAACAGCGATCCCGTCGGTTCGTCGCGCCACCGCCTCGTCGTTAATCACACCGGGCGGTGGCTGAAACGCCCCGCCTACTTCGCCATCCAGCGCGCCTTGAGCGCCGCATACGCCGCCAGCCGCGCACGCGCCGTCTGCACCATCACATCGGTAGCCGGCGAGTCGCTGTCCTGCAGCGCATCGATCAACGCCTGATGCGACGCCGCCACGCCGCCGAACGCGTCTTGACCGGCAAACGCCGTGCGCCCCCCAGTGCGGGCCTCGGCGGCCAGTCGCTGGGCCTCCAACATCGCGTCGTACAACGCCACCGACAGATCGTGCTGCTGCTTCAGCGCGGCGGTCGAGGTCGTCACGCGCGGGTCCATCCGCACCGTGAACGACTGTGACTGCACCACCCCGTCCACCGTGAGCCGCGCCGTATACACCCCCGGCATCACCCACGGCCCCTCGGGCTCACACTTCGTGTTGTACGGTGTGCCCGAGATCGGCAGCGAGCACTCGGTGCTCGGCCGCGCGTAGTGCAAGTCCCACGTGAAGCGCTGCAATCCCGCCTGTGCACTCGGCGCGGCCGAGGGGCGAAACCAGTAGCGCGGCCAGTTGCCGGCGTCGGTCGGCGCCGGCGTGGGGTCTGTGCTCGCGAAGGTGCGCAACACGCGGCCCGCCGCGTTCACAATCTCGAGCGTGACCGACCGCGCATCACGCGACAAGTAGTAATCGATCATCGCGCCATCGGGCGGATTCTCCGCCCGCGGTTCATCGGGCGGCACCGGCGTGTCGGTATACATCGAGTAGCGCACCCGCGTGGCCACTGCCGGCTTGAACAACGTAGCCGTCGCACTCGCCACGGATTCGTTCCACTGCCGCAGCGCCGTGGTGTTGTCCAGAATCCAGAAGCCGCGGCCATGCGTCCCAACGGCGATGTCGTCGTCCTTGATGATCAAATCACGGATCGAGATCGCCGGCATGTTCCCCCGCAGCGAATGCCAGTGATCGCCATCGTCGAGCGAAAACCACACCTGCGTTTCACTGCCCGCATACAGCAGCCCGCGCCGCTTCGGATCCTCGCGCACCACGTTGATCGGCGCGTCGGTCGCAATGCCGCTTACGATCTCGGTCCACGTGGCGCCACCGTCGCGCGTGCGATAGATATGCGGCCGCAGGTCATCGAGCCGCAGCGTGTTCACGGCCGCATACGCCGTCGTCGCGCTGAAGTGCGACGCGTCCATGATTGACACCTTCCACCACGCCCCGATCTGTGGCGGCGTCACGTCGCGCCACGTGCGGCCGCCGTTGCGCGTCACGTGAATGAGGCCGTCGTCGGTGCCGGCCCACACCGTGTTCGAGTCCACGTAGCTCGGGGCGATCGTATACACCACCCCCCGTCGCGTCGGCTTGGCACTCGGCGTGTTCGCATACGTGCCCACGCTCGCCGGCACCGTCCACGTGTCGCGCGACAGGTCGTCGCTGAGCCGCGTCCAGGTGGTGCCGCCGTTCACCGTACTCCACACCACATTCGTGCCGTAGTACAGCTTGCGCGGATTGATCGGCGAAAAAAGAATCGGCATGGTGCGCACGCCGCGGAAATAATCGGGGCCGCTACCGGCGGCGCCGCGTGTGCGCCCGATGGTCGGACTCACGTTCTGCGTTTGTCCCGTGCGACGATCGAAGCGGGACACGGTGCCACCGTACACGATATCGGGGTTGAGCGGATCGGGCGCCACGTAGCTGTACTCGCTCGCACCCACCGGACGCCAGTCGCGATACGTGATGCTGCCGTCGTTGCCGCGGCTGCTCACGCAGGCCGAGCCGGATTCCTGCTGGCCACCGCACACGCGATACGGCCACGCGTTGTCGGCCGTCACGTGATAAAACTGCGCGGTGCCCTGATTGTACCACGAGCTCCAGGTCTCGCCGTCGTTCACCGTGATCACCGCGCCCTGATCGGCCACCAACAGCATCGTGGTCGGCACCAGCGGATTGATCCACAGGCGCTGATAATCGTCGCCGCCCGGTGCGCCGCGAAACGCCGTCCAGGTCACGCCGGCATCGGTGCTCTTCCACGCCACCACGTTCATCGAGTACAGCGTGTTCGGATCGCGCGGGTCCACCGTGACCGCGGCGAAGTCATCACCGCGCCCGAAAATGCGGTTGTCCGTCGTGGTGCGCGTCCACGTCGCGCCGGCGTCGTCGCTGCGATAGAGCCCGCTCTTGGCACCGGCCGTGGCGGTGACGTACATGCGCCGCGGGTTGCTGGGGCTGATACCGATCCCGAGTCGACCGAGTCCATCGGCGGTGGTCGGGAGCCCGCCCGCAAGCTGGGTCCAGGTGGCGCCGCCATCCGTGCTCTTGAACAGGCCAGAGTTGGCGCCGCTCCATGCCGCGTTCTCCCACGGCCCCTGCCGCGCCTCCCACAGCACCGCGTACACCGTGTTCGGATCCGTCGGTGAGAGCACCACATCCGCCCCTCCCGTGTTCTCGTCCTTGAACAGCACGCGCTCGAACGACTGCCCGCCGTTCACCGAGCGGTAGATGCCACGTTCGGCGTTCGGTCCATACGGATGGCCCAGCACCGCCACGAACAACCGCTCGGGGTTGGTGGGATCGATCGCGATGCG
>CANHJV010000158.1 GCA_947461225.1 Gemmatimonadota bacterium
CGTTGGTCGCGGAGGTCGTCGCTGTCGGATCGGCCCACGGTCGGATTCTTCATTCGCGAAGCATACGGCCGCGACGCCGTCCGGGGGAGTCAGCGGGAGGCGACTCCGCCTATTTCGCAACCAGCTTGGCGTCTTCGATGAGCACCGCGAACGTATAGCCGGCGCCCACGTCTCGATTCAGGCGCACCGTGCCGGAGATCGTGACCGTGGCGCCCACCGTGACCGCCTCCAACGTGGTCACGGTGATGTCGTGGGTGCCCGTGGCGGCGTCACCGCTGCCGTCTTGCAGGTGAATCCAGTTCTTCCCCATCACGGCCGCGTTGTACTTCACCACCGTGCCGCGCACCGAGACCACCCGGTTGGCCAGTCGGTCTTTCTGCGTCCACAACTCTGCGATCGTCCGCGCGTCGGCGCCCGTGGCCTTCGCCACGGGTGCGACCTGCGCGTCGGCGGATACGGGCGCGCCCGCCATCTCCGTGGGCTGCGTACCCGGCGCGTCGAGCGAACCAAAGTAGATCCGGTCGAAGGTGCGATTCAGCGTCTTCGACTCGAACTGCTCCATGAGCAAGGCGTTGTACACGGTCACTGGTGCGCCGACGGTGAGCGGGGCCTCGAGCACGGCCGCCCACAGCTCCCCGTTGGCCGTCCGCAACCGGAGGTACACATACGGCGCCACCGCGATCCGCTCAACCAACGTGCCGGAGAGCGCGTGGCCAAGTGGTTTCGCCGACGCCGTGGCCGGCGCCATATCTGATCCCGTGGCCGGTGTGCGCACCGACGAACCGGAGGTGCCCCCGTCAGCCTTGTCGCCGGCGGAACAGGCGACCGTGAACAGCGCGACGGACAGGAACGGAGCAGACCAACGCATGAGGACTCGCAGAAGAGAGACGGAGGAGACGGAGCGATGCGCAGACGAATCCGCGGCCACGCGCTTATGGTGCAGGCGAACGCCGTGCAGGAGCAGCCGGGCCGTCGAAATAGTCAACGATCTGCTGCGCGACGCGTCCAACCATGTCTTCCGTTTCGCCCAGCGACCCCGCCACCCCATTTACGAAGAAGGCGATGATGATGGTTCCCGATCGCGCATAGATCATTCCCACGTCATTGGCGATCACGGGGCTATCGCCTGTTTTGTGCGCCACTGGGACATCGAGAAAATGCGGGAGGCGACGCGCGCCGGCTTGCTGGCGACGCAGCATCGTGCGCATCATGGCCGCGCTGGCGGCCGACGTCATGGTGCCGCGCTCGATGGCCTCGAGCAGACGCCCGGTTTCGCGCGGATTCATGTCGCCCAACCAATAGGCGTGGTCCTGCACCGGCAGCCGGCTCCGCCCGTCGGCGAGAATCTTCTTGTTGGCGGGGTCGCGAACCATGTCCACCCACGTCGCGCGCGCGCCGGTGAAGAGCGATGCATAGAGCTCGAACAGCGCATCGCCCTGCTGTGCGTACTGCAATCCCGTGGTCTCCTCGGCCGTGAGCGTGTCGAACGCCGGATTCACCAGCGCCAGAATCTTGCGACGATACACGTGCCCGCGTGCCACCATGCTCAAGTGCGGGAAGCCCGAGCTCTTGAGCCAGGCGTTGAGACTATCCACACCGCCGACGCGCGTGAGCATCAAATCGGTGGCCACGTTGTCGCTCGTGATCACCATCTCCGTGAGCAAATCCTTGATCGTGGGCGTCTGACCGAGGTCGTGGTACTGCAGCACGCCCGATCCATCGCGCAGCTCGGCGCGACCGATTTGCACGCGGTCGGTGAGCGTGATCTTGCCCTGGTCCACCAACTGAAATGCGCGGACGAGGATCGTCAGCTTGATCACACTCGCGCTGCTGAACGCCTCATCGGCCTTCACGGCCGCCTCTTCACCGGTGGTGAGATGCTTGACGTACACGCCGGTACGCGCGGGCATGCGGGCGAGCGCGGATTCGAGCAGGCGGGTGAGGCCGCTCGGGGTGGACTGCGCCGACGCCGAGGTCGCCGGGAAGGCGGCAAGGGCGGAGAGCGCCACCGCGGCGACGGTGCGCCGCATGAGCGCGTGGCGTTCAGCAACAGCTCGGTGCATGGGCATCATCGGTTCAGGGGGGGCGTGGGCGGGCGATCGCCGGTGCCGTGTGATGTCGTTCAAGGGGTCAGCCGTTTCAAGGCGTTTCAAGGGGTCAGAGTCGTTGAACTGATTTTTCAACGACTCTGACCCCTTGAAAAACTCCACCATGATCTTCCCTTGGACGGCGAGCGCTTCGGCGGTCTCCGGCGTGTGTGGCACTTCGCGAACCCCGCCCATGCCGTCTTCAATCCACCCGAGCTTCCGACCCGCCGTGACCGCCAGCCGGCGCGCGACCTCCGCCGAGTGGAATGCGATTCACGGCAGTGACATTGTGTCACTCCAGTGTGACTGTCAAGCACTGAACCCGGCAGCCTCCTCACTGCAGCCGCCCGCCGGAGAAGTCCGCACGGTAACTTGCATCCGACGTCCCTATCCACGCCCGACACAATGCCCATGCGTACACCACGTGCTCTCGCTGTTGCCATCGCCGTTGCGATGGCGCTGATCAGCGTCCCCTACCGCGAGGCGAGCGCGCAAGCCGCCGCGAAAATCCCCGACGCGCGCCCCGCCGTCATCGCGATCGCGGACTCCGCGCTGGACGCGATCACGCGCGGCGATGTGGTCGCCTTGACCGACCTGATGGTACCCGAGGCGGTGATGTTCCCCACGTCCACCCGCGATGGCGTCACGGCATATCGGGTGCGCACGCGGGAGGCGCAGCGCAATGCGCCAATGACCGGGATCATCGAGCGCGGTTTCGCGCCGCACGCCATGGTGAGCGGTGGCGTGGCCATGGTGTGGTACCCCTACGATCTCTACGTCAACGGCGCGTGGTCACATTGCGGCGCCGACGTGTTTACGCTCGTGAAGAGTCGTGACAGTTGGCGCATTGCGTCGCTGGCGTGGAGCGCCGAGCAGCCGCCGGCTTGCGAGAAACATCCGGCCGGCCCGCCAGCGAAGCGGTAATGCGTCGCGCGGTGCAATGCCCGCACGCGTACAGCACGCGTACGGCGCGCTTACGGCGCGCGCGTGGCTTCCCAGCGACCACGGGCCACCACGGAGTCCGGCTTATCGGCCAGCGTAGTAACGACCGTGCCGACGAGCTTACCGTCTTTTAGCCGTCCGACCGAGCGGAAGTTGAGTTTCGGCCCCTTCGCGTCCGCAGGATTCGCGTACGGTGCATTCGAGGTCACAATCATGCTGTCGCCATCCAACATCCGCGTGAACGGAATGGCGTCCTTGCTGCCCGCGATGGTCAGCGTACCGTGCGTGTCATCCGTGCTCTCCGTAGTCCAGCGGTTGGTTACGGAATCACTCGTCTCACCCATCGACATGCCGTTCCACGTGCCGCCAACGTCAGCGGCCGTGAGCATCATGGGCGCGGCAGCCATCACGGCTGTGGTTGAATCGACGGCGGGGGTTTCCGCCTTGGAACAGGCGGCGAGTACAACGGCCAGGCAGAGTAGCGTGCGCATGGAATCCTCCGTGGTGGCGGCCGTGAAGCGCCGCGCAGTGGTCGTGCAAGAACGGTCCTGAATCGTCAATAGTGCGACGCACCTGAGGGATATGCGAATCGTGTACATGAGGCTGTTTGTCGTCATGTAAGCGACGTCATCCGCGTGATCCAGAGAACGAACCACGACCGACTGCCGTACTCGCCTCACTGGACAGCGCCGCTGCGGAAGCGAAGGTTCCAGCAGGCTCGGCCCGACACGCTGGTATGGCCGCGCATTCGCCTCGGGTGCCGTTCATCTCCACTTCTTCACACGCCATGCGCCAACTCGCACGCGTCATGTTCCGATACGCACCATGGTGCGTCATCCTTGGCACGCCATGCCTCAGTGGCGCACAGCCGACGATCCGCCAGATCGATGGCGCCCCATTCGCCGCCACCATCGTTGCGGCGCCCGCCGCCAACGCCGTTGCCTTCGTGCTGAACGCGCGCGGCGTGCGCAACATCTGGGTGACCGATTCCACGCGCGCCGACGCCCGGCAGGTCACCGCGTTCACGCAGGATGACGGGCAGGACCTGACGTCACTCGCGTTCAGCGCCGACGGTCGCACGCTCTACTTCGTGCGCGGCGCCGGCCCCAATCGTACAGGTGACATCCCGAATCCCACGAGCGATCCGAACGGGGCGGAAGAAGCCATTTGGCGTGTCCGCCTCGATGGATCGCCGGCGGCGCGCATGACGGAGGGCTCGTCGCCCACACCAGCGCCTCGCGGCGGCAACCTGGCATTCCTCCGACGCGGCGCGATCTGGATGGCGACGGCCGGCGGCGATTCGCTGCGCGTATCGCAACTCCTGAAGATGCGTGGCACCGGCGGCTCACTGCGCTGGTCACCGTCTGGCGATCAACTCGCCTTCGTGTCCAATCGTGGCACACACAGCTTCGTCGGCGTGTATGCGCTCGCGGCCAAGTCGCTGCGGTGGATGGCGCCGAGCACCGATACCGACAACGCACCCGCATGGTCGCGCGACGGATCGCGCCTCGCGTTCCTGCGCATGCCCTACGCCGGCCGCCAACTCGGCTTCCGCGCCACGCGATCCGCCCAGCCGTGGGGCATCATGGTGGCCGACGTCGCGAGTGGACAGGCCCGCGAGATCTTCCGTGCGGCAGAAGGACGCGGGAGTGCGTATTGGTCCATCGTGGCGGACAATCAGCTGTTCTGGATGGCCGGCGATCGCATCGTGTTTCCCTGGGAGCGTACCGGCTGGGCCCATCTGTACAGTGTGGCGGCCAGCGGCGGCACGCCGAGTGAACTCACGCCCGGTAACGGTGAAGTCGAGTTCGTGGCCGCGAACCGGGACGGCACGCACCTGATCTACAACACGAACATCGGCGACATCGATCGGCGTCACGTGATGCGCGTGGCCGCCGACGGCAAGTCGGCGCCGGTCGCCACGGTCGGCGGTGCGCACATCGCGTGGAACGCGGTACAGTCCAGCGCGGGCGGTCTCTATGCGCTGGTCAGCGATGCGCGCATGCCAGCGCACGCGGCCGTGATGAGTACGACGGGCGCCACGCCGCAGTGGACGCACCTGGCGGCTGAGACGATGCCGGCCGATTTCCCGTCGGCGTCGCTGGTTACGCCATCCGCCATCACGTGGCGCGCGGCCGACGGTGTGCAGTCGTACGGGCAGTTGTTCATGCCGCCCGATGCGACGCCGGGCAAGAAATACCCCGCCGTGATTTTCCTGCACGGGGGATCGCGCCGGCAGATGCTGCTGGGCTGGAACTACGGCGCCTACTACCATCACGCCTACGCGATGAATCAGGCGATGGCGTTGCGTGGGTACATCGTGGTCTCGCTCAACTATCGCAGTGGCATCGGATACGGCACAGACTTCCGCGAGGCGCTCCGTCAGGGTGCCACCGGCGGCAGCGAATACGGCGATGTGGTCGCAGCCACCCGCTGGCTCGGCGCGCGGGCCGATGTCGATCGCACACGCATTGGCCTGTGGGGCGGCTCGTACGGCGGCTATCTCACCGCCATGGGACTCACACGCAATCCCGAGCTGTTCAAGGCGGGCGTGGATATTCACGGCGTACACGACTGGAACGTGGGCATCCAGACGTTCGTGCCGGAGTACGACGTGTACGCCAATCCGCTGGCGACCAAAACCGCGTTCATGGCCTCGCCCATGGCCCAGGTGAAGAACTGGCGCGCCCCGGTGCTGCTGGTGCACGGCGACGACGACCGCAACGTGCGCTTCATCGAGACCCTCACGCTGATCCAACAGCTGCGGGCGCAGAAAGTGCCGGTGGAGCAGCTCGTGTTTCCCGACGAGATTCACGGATTCCTGCGCCACGACTCATGGATGCGGGCGTTCGAATCCGCCATCGATTTCTTCGCGCGGCGGATGTAAACGCGCAGAGGTTTCAAGGGGTCTTTCAAGGGGTCAGAGTCGTTGACCTGATGCGTTCTCAGGATCCACGTTCAACGACTCTGACCCCTTGAACCCACCTTGAATGCGTTCAACGACTCTGACCCCTTGAAGACCCCTTGAACCCAGACCCCTTGAACCCACCGCACCGGTTCACCGAGGCGCCGCGTCAGTACCCCACCGCCATCCCATCTTTCCGCGGATCACTCCCCGCCGCATAGCCCCTCGGCAGTCGCACAATCGCCTGCGCACCACCGAAGGCGATCGTCGGCTGCTCGATGAGCACATGCCCCATGGCCATCAGCGCGTTGCGCACGCCATCGCCGATCGGTGGCTCCAGCGCCACGCGCTGTTTGTCGTAATGACGGAAACGTGGCGCATCGATCGCCGCCTGCACGTCCATGCCGAACACGAAGTAGTTGAGCAGGAACTGCACGTGTCCCTGCGCCTGCACGCCGCCGCCCATGAGGCCGAAGCTCATGTACGCCTGCTCGCGTCCGTTCACCGTCTGCGTCACGAACCCCGGAATCAGCGTGTGAAACGGGCGCTTGCCCGGCGCCACCGTATTCGGCAGCCCCTCGGCCAACGTGAAGCCCGCGCCGCGATTGTGCAGCGCAAAGCCGGTGCCCGGCACCACGATCCCCGAGCCGAAGTAGTCGTAGTTCGAGTTGATGAACGACACCATGTTGCCGTCGGCGTCGGCCGCGGTGAGATACACGGTTTCGCTCTTCGTGCGCAGGGGACCCGGGTCCACCCGCTCCTGCGCCCGCAACGGATTGAGATGACGGCGCCGCTCCGCAATGAACTCGTCGGTAAGCATCTGCGACGCCGGCATGTCGAGATGATCGGCATCACCCACGAACCGATCGAGGTCGGCGTACGCCAGCTTCTTCGCTTCGATGAGATGGTGCAGATACGTGGGCGAGTTGTGCCCCATGGCCTTGAGATCGTACGGCTCGAGAATGCGCAGCATTTCCAGCGCGGCGATGCCCTGATTGTTCGGCGGCAACTCCCA
>CANHJV010000159.1 GCA_947461225.1 Gemmatimonadota bacterium
ACGGGACGATCTTGGCGGGCGGCACGATCTTGATGCCATCGGCAAAGGTGGCCGTGAGCAGGTACAGCAGTTTCGTCGACGGCAGCGCGCTCGAAGCCAGCGCGAACTCAGTGAGCTGATGCGCGCCGCTCGCCTTCGAACCGCCGATCGCGATGCTGGGAATCTTGCGCACCACGCCAGGGTTGGCATCGGTGGCGCCAGTGGCCACCGCTTCGGACGCACCGGGCATCCCGGGGGTCATGCCGAGTGCGCGATTGATATCGACGGCGGTCTGTACGAGAGGATGCGCGCGCGCGCCCTCAAGCTGCTTCTCCGTACCGCCAGCGCCGCTCTTCTGCTCGATCTCGATCTTGAGCCCAACCTTCTGCTCAGCCGCTACCTCCTGGGTGACGCGCGTAATCGTGCGATCCAGCGAGTCGAGCAGCACGGGATCCGAGCTGCGCAGGTCTACCGTGAAGTACAACTCCTGCGGCACGGCATTGAAGATGTTGCCGCCATGAATCTGACCGATGTTCATCACCGCGCCGTTGGGGAGCGCGTCAAACTGCAGCTGATACAGCCGGTCGATCACCTTCGCCACCGCCTTCACCGGCGTGGGAATGCCGCGCGACGACAACGTGTGCGCACCAGGATGCGTGAACACGTACTTGGTCCAGTAGATGCCCAGCGCGCCGTACGCCACGCTGCCGTACGACCCATCGGGCACAATGAGCAGGTCGGGCTTCGGGTTGTGCTGCAGCCAGTACTCCATGCCTTTCAGGCCGAGTTCTTCCTGCACGGTGCCGATGAAGATGATGTCGCCTTTGCTGGTGAACTTGGTGGCGTTCATCACACGGAGCGTGGACAGCATGTTCGCCACCGACGACGTGTTGTCACCGACGCCCGGCGCAAACAGCGTATCGCCCGAGCGGCGCACCTTGGTGTTCGTCTCGGGAGGAAACACGATATCGGTGTGCGCCGCGATCGCGATCGTGGGGCCGCCGCCGGTACCTTTGCGGACACCGGTCACATTGCCGATCGAATCGACCGATACCTTCAGTCCTTCCTTCTCGAACACCGCCTTCACGTACGCCCCGCGCTGCTGCTCGAGCCGCGACTTACCCGGCATTTCGGTAAGGCGGATCCACTCCTCGACTTGACTCGGGAAGCGCTGCTCGAGCATCGCCATCGCCGCCTTCACGTCGGCGCGCTTGAGCAGGTCAGGATTCCAGCTGCTCGGATACGTCTGTGCCGATAGCGGTGCGGCGAACGGCAACGACATGGACAACGCCGCGCACGCTGCGGCAACGAAGACAGAACGACGCATAAGAGTAGGGAGTACGGAGTAAGGAGTACGGATTACGGAAACAGCGGCGGACGCACGCGCTTCTTCGTGGCCTGCTCGAACGCATATGCCACACCCACCAGCGTTGGCTCACCGCACGCCGACGCGGTGAAGCTCACGCCGAACGGGGCAGGCTTGGGATTGAAGCCGTCGGGGAACGCCTGCGCGCCCTGCCCCTGCGGCACCGGCAGGAGTGCATACGGAACGGTAATGGTCGGATAACCGGGGCGCGCGCCGATGTTCGCGCTGCTGGTGCCGGGAAAGAGCAACGCGTCGAGCCGATGAGCCTTCATGGCGGCGTCGATGCCGTTGGTGGCCGACAGCAGAATGTCCTTGCGACGATCGGCCTCGTACCGTGCGCGGTCTGCCTGCACATCCATCTCATCGGAGATGTCGAGCAGCGCCTGCCCGTACTTGATCGCGCCGGCGCGCTGGTGCGCGATGTTCCACTGGCGCAGGCCAAGCAGATTCTTCACCGGTGCCCGGTCGCCCAAGAGCGACAGCCACGTGTTGAAGTCGCGCTTCATACCGTACTTGAACGCGACCGAGCAATCAGCGTCGCGCCCCTTGGCCTGCTCGAGGCCACTGCACGGATTCCAGTTCAGGAAGTTGTTGGCCGGCACCGGCTCTACCACACTCGGAATGTCGGCCGGATCGACGATCACGGCGCCCTGGGCCTTGAGCACGGCGATGACGTCATCCATGGCCGTCTTCTGCGCGGGCGTGAGCCCACCGCGCGGCGTGCTGCTGCCACCGGCCGGCGGGACCGTGGGCTCGTAGAAGAAGGCGCGCGGAATGCCGATGCGGGCGCCCTTGAGCTTATCGGCGCTCAGAAACGCCGTGTAGTCGTTGCGCGGCGGCGGGGTGCACACCTTCGTGGCGGCATCGTTGGCGTCGGGAGCCGTGCCTTCCAGCGCGCCGAGCATGATCGCCGCGTCGCGCACGGTGCGGGTCATCGGTCCCGGGGTATCCTGATCGGCTGTGATCGGAATCACGCCATATCGGCTCACGCGGCCCACGGTGGGCTTGATCCCCACCAGGAAGTTTTGCTGCGCGGGGCTGAGAATGGAGCCCGACGTTTCGGTACCCACGTTGCCAGCCCAAAAGCTCACGTTGGTGCCCACGCCGGAGCTCGAGCCGCCGGTGTTCATCACCGGACGTCCGTCAAAGAACGCCTCGCGCGGATCGCGCCGCGGATCCCAGGGATTCATGCCGTACCCGGTGAGCCCCGTGTAATTGCCGGGCATGCCGGAGGCGGTCCAATTGGCGAGTTCGGTAAGCTGCGTCTTGGCGATGATGATCGCGCCGGCCGCCTTGAGGTTGCGCGTGACCGTCGCGTCGTAGTTCGGCATCAAATCCGCAAACGCGAGCGCGCCACCTGACGTCACCATCTCCGTGGTCTGGATGTTGTCCTTCAGGCCGATGGGAATGCCGTGCAGCGGGCCGCGAATGCGCCCCGCCGCGCGCTCACGATCGAGCGAGTCAGCGATCGCCAGCGCCTGCGGGTTCACGGTGATCACGGCGTTGAGCTTGTCTTCATACGTCGCGATGCGCGCGAGATACTGCTGCACGATCTCACGCGAGGTGATCCGCTTCTGCTCGAGCGCGGTACGCAGGTCGGCGAGACTGGTTTCGACGACGGAGATGGGCGCGGCCGACGTCTGTCGGGCTTGCGCCGACGCGGCGAGCGGCGTGGCGACGACGACGCTGACCAACAGGGCCGCGCGACGCACGACACGAGAGTGGGACATACGCATACGATGATCTTCCCGGGGCAAGGTGTGAAGCGTACGTTGCTGCGTGTGCAGGCGCACGGCAATCCCGAGCCGCGAGATCTCCGAACGCAAGCGACCACGCCCGGTCACGTCAGTCAGCCCGCACGTCGAGCCCCATCGCCTGCACGAGTGACAGGGCCTGCTGCATGTCGATGATCGCGCCCTTGAGCCGCGCCCGAGACGGATCGAGCGAACTGAGATCGCTGCCCCGCAAATCGCAGTCCGTGAAGTCGGCCCCATCAAAGTCGGCGCCCGACAAATCGGCGTCGCGGATCGAGCCATCCTGACAACGCACGCGGCTGAGGTCCGCCTCGCGCAGTCGCGCGCCGCGCACGATCGCCCGCGAAAGGTCGGCGCCCGACAGACCCACGTGCGACCAGTTGCCGCCGGCCACCTGCATCAGGTCGAAGGTGCAGCGCACGAAATTGCTGCCCACGAACTTGCACTCGGTGAAACGCGCGTCGAAGAACGAACAGCCGTTGAACGTGCAATTCACGAACGCCGCATCGGTATGCACCGAGCAGTTGAACGTGGCCCGCATGAACGTGCAGTCGGTGAACACCGCGCCACGATTCACGGCCTCGGTGCAGTCGAGGTCCGTGAACTTCACACCGGTGTGCGTCTGCCCGGAAATGTCTTGTCCTTCCCAGTCGGTCTTGGCCATATCAAGGCTGCCGGCTGAACACGGCGCCATGCGGAATACCGGGGCCGTTGCCCCCGTGCGGCCAGGTCGTGTTCTCCATGCGCATGCCCACTTCAGCGCTGCCCTCGGCACGAAAGCGCTCGTCGAGCGCCAGCGCACCGGTGGTCGCGTTGAACGTGGCCAGCAGCACCCGCGTCTTCATCGCCTGATATCCGGTGATGACCACACGCCGATGGTTCGGCTCGATGCCGATCCAATGCGGCACGTCATCCGGGCCCAGCGTGACGCGGCTCACTTCGCGCGGATGCGACGGATCGGACACGTCGAGACTCACCACCGCACTCCACGCCGGCACGGTAATGAGATAGTACTTCCCCGCCACTACCGGCACCGCGCAACTCGTGCCCGGCTTGCGGGGAAACGACGCCACCATGCGCGCGCTGGGCGTCGGAGTCGTTAACCCATCCAGCAGGAACAGCCCGCAGTTGAACGTCGACACCAGCACCGTCTTGCCGTCGGCCAACACCCGCGGCTCGGCGCTGCGATACCCCTCGAACTGCGGCCCATCGGGGAGTACGATGGTGTGCTGCAACGAGAGATCAGACAACCGCCACAGCTGCACGTTGCGCGTGGAATCGGCTTTGTCCATGTCCGTCGTCGTCACGACCACGCGATCGATATCATTCAGAATCGCCGCTGAGTACGGGCGATCGCTACGACTACCGGGTGCACGGTTGGCGGACGACGATCGAACCAGCGTGCCGCGTGGCGTCAGCTCCGCTACACCGCCCGGCGCCATACCCCCGGAGTCGTGCTGCATCTGGAACGTCGAGAGCAGATTGCCGTTCGGCAAACGCCAGAAGCTGTGCGGATGCATCAGACCGGCCATATCGCCGAACTGTTCGGCGACGCGCGGTACTCTCGGATTCGTCAGGTCAAACACGAACGACTGTCCCGAGCGGAATCCATTCGCGAACAGCCGGTTGTCCGCCGGCATGTCATGCTCGGTGTGATGCGGACCATTCGCACGTCCGGGCACCGCCACCGTGGTGACTAACGCGCCGTAGCGTGCGTCCTTCGCGTGGTCACGAATGTCGTACACTGCCAGGAAGTCCGGCCCACTGCTGTCAGCCGATGCCGTCCACAGATAGAGGTACTCGCTCGAGGCGACGCGACGTGACTCAATCGCACGCTGCGCGGACAGCGACGTCGCCAAGGTCAGTCCGGCGACGGCGATCGTCAGGGTACGATGGAAAATCAGCATCTGCGGATTCTACGGTCGTGCATCGGCATCGAGCCAGAGTGTCGGCATGCGGCAATCTACACGCCGAGCCTTACTCCGTCGTGTCGTCGCTCGTGTCGTCGTTCAGGGCTGCCGCTGGACGTACCCCAACGATTTCAGCCTTCTCGCGGAACGTGAAAATCTTGCCGCACTGCGTGCAGACGTAGTTGCCCGTGCGCGCGCCAAGGTCGTATTCCTTGGCGAAGGCGGGATGATCACAGGGCTTTCCGCCCCACTCCTGCTGGAGGACTACGGCACGCTTCTTCTGCATCGGTACGGGCTCAGGGCGGAATTGGATTGCACGGGTGCGACGGTGAAAGCTATCACCAGAGACGGGTCACAGCGTTCAACGCTTCGGGGCCGCCTTCTTCGCGGGCTTGGGCTTGGGCCTGGGCAGCTCGGCTGCCGTTGCCCGCATGAGCTCCGCGATCAGCCGTTGATCCTCCAACTGCTCGGTCACCAGGAACTGCGGTTTCGCCCCGGGATACGGCAGCCCTTCCGTGACCGTGCCCAGCAGCGCACGACCCGCCACCGTCGGCTTCACGAACAGCTGATTATCGCACACCAGCGCGACCACTTTCTCGTCGACGTACAACGCATACTCGCCGAACATCTTCTTGAACGTCACGGCGCCGGCACCATGCATCTGGTCGCGCACGTACTCCACGAAACTGAGATCCGACGCCATGCACTGCTCCGGTTGCGGGTGGATTACACCTTGCGCACGAATTCCGACTTGAGCTTCATCGCCCCGATCCCGTCGATCTTGCAGTCGATGTCATGGTCGCCGTCCACCAGCCGGATGTTCTTCACCTTCGTGCCGACCTTCACCACCAGCGACGTGCCCTTGATCTTGAGATCCTTGATCACCGTCACCGTATCGCCGTTGGCCAACGGCGTACCGTTCGAATCCGTGATGACGCCAGAGCCCGTCTGGATCTCGTCGCTCGCGACGGCTGCCGTCTGTGACCACTCGTGCGCACACTCGGGACAGACGTACAGCGTACCCATCTCGTAGGTGTACACGGAGCCGCACGCGGGGCACGGCGGCAGCGTCGATCCGGGCAGCGATTCGTCGGTCATGACATCCTGTAACGTGAGTGGGGGAAGTCCCTGCAATTTATCCCGCACCGGAAACGAAACAGCCCCCGATCCTCTGCAGGATCGGGGGCTGTTTCGCTCACGCAGGAGGCTGGCTTACATCGCCAGCGTCTGCAGATCCTGCAGCGCCTTCTTCAGCAGGTCCGTCTTCTTCGGGTCGCAGCTACGGCTGGCTTCGACATCCGTCACCAGCTTGGTGAGCGTCGCGTTGCGCGCCGCGCCCGACGACTTCTCGGCGCTCGAGATCGACGAGCGGATCTCGGAAATCTTCGCCGGCGCCACACAGCCCTTCCGCTCCAGCTGATCCGTGAACGCCTTCGCCAGCGCGAAGCTGGGCGGCCACGAGATCTTCGGCTGACCCTGCGCGTTCAGGTAATCCCACTTCACCGTGTTCGCGGCGTCGATTTCGTTCTGCGAGATGTACTGGCTCGGCACGAGTTCGGCGACGTCGAGACCACGCGCGATTTCCGAGCTCACGATCGAACCGTTGTACCAGTACACCGACCACGAACCGCCCATCGCCATGCGGGTGGAGTCCACCGGGCCGCGATCGAACGAGGCGATTTCCTTCGGCGCCGACGGGTCCGTCCAATCGAACACCGAGACGCCGCCCTGATACCACGACTGCACCATGACGTCGCGGCCCGGGATCGGGATCAGCGAGCCGTTGTGCGCCACGCAGTTTTCGTTCGACGACTGCACGGTCGGAATCTTGTAGTAGCTCTTGAACACGAGCTTCTTGTTCACGATCGAGAAGATCGCGTTGGCGCCCCACTCCGGCTTGTCACCGGCGCGGCACTTGGGCGA
>CANHJV010000160.1 GCA_947461225.1 Gemmatimonadota bacterium
GCCGCACCCTGCGACCGCACACCGGACACGTTCATGCCGAGCGTGGCGATGGTGTTGAGGTTGTCCATGCGCACGCCGTCCACGTAGATGACGGGCGTGGAGTTGTTGCTCACCGAGGTGATGCCGCGGGTGCGCATGATCGACGAGGTGCCGGGCTGGCCCGATGTCATGCGGATCTGCGCGCTGGGCAGATTGGTCTGCAGCAGTTCGTCGAGGCGGCGCGCCGGGGAGGCTTCGATTTTTTCACGGCTGACGACATCGACCGTAGTGGCGATACGTCGCTTGGAGATTTCACCGCCCTGTCCGGTGACGACCACGGCATCGAGGTCGAGCGGCCGCACCGCGAGGCTGATGTTGGTGGTGAGCGTCTGTCCGGCGGTGACGGTCACCGGCACCACCTTGGTGGCGTAGCCGATCATGCGCACGGTGATCGAGCGACTACCGGCGGGTACCTCGACGAGGCGGTAGCGTCCGTCCCCATCGGAGCGGGCGACCCGACTGACCTCCACAAACACTTGAGCGCCGGGCAGCGGTTGCCCCGAGCGTTCGTCGGTTACCCGACCGGAAACCGTACCGGTGGATTGGGCTTGCAACGGACCGAGCGGCAGCAGCGCCGCGACGAGGCCGAGCAGGAACACGGGCCAGCGAGAACCACGATTCATCTGATGCTCCTCATGAGGACAACTGTCTACGCCGTCGGGGAACGCTGGAGTAGGTACAACCGGACATTGCACGCGGCGCCGATGGCCTCGCGTGACCACGGGTCATTGTCATCCAAGTGCACCGCGCCACTCCACATTGTCCAGTCGAAGCGACCATCGGCGCGGTATCGGCTACGTCACAGCGTGCCGGTCAACTCCAAAATCGAGAGCGCGAGGACCTTCGTGGACTGCACGAGATCGTCGATGACACAGTACTCGTCGGGCTGATGCGCGAGATCGAGGATGCCCGGCCCGTAGGCGACGCAGTTGGGCACCCCGGCGATGCGATCGACATGCTTGTGGTCGTACGTGCCCGGGCTGGCCGCGAGGACGGCGGGGCGCCCGAGCACCTGCTGAATCGATCGCTCGAGTGACGAAACCACCGAAGCGCCATCGGGGGTGCGTACGGGATGCACCACCATCAGGTCGCGCAGTTCATAGATCAGGTGTGGGGTCTCGCGGGCGGCGCGTTCCAGCAGCTCCACGATTTCGCCGCGCGTGGCGTCGAACCCTTCCTCAACGAGAAAGCGCCGGTCGAACACGGCACGACACAGGTCGGCCACACACGGCGTCTGGATGCCGTCGATCGGCTGGCCACCGGCGATGCCGTTGATATTGAGCGTGGCATGGCGCGCGCCGTCCGGCTTCACCGGCACGGCCGTGGTGCGTTCGCCCAAGGCGGGCATGAGCTCGCGGCGGATCTGATCGAGAATCACGCCCATGTGCTCGATGGCGCTGACCCCCAGAAACGGCATGCAGCCGTGGGCGATCCGTCCGTGCGTGGTCACTTCGAACCAATACACGCCGCGATGCCCGGTGTAGATGCGATCGGTGTTGGTCGGTTCGGTAATGATCACGGCGTCGGTGCGGTCGGCGCTCAGGCGACCCTGCTGGGCAAGCCAGGCCATCCCAGCGAAGCCGCCGCTCTCTTCATCGACCGTGCCGCTGACCTCGACCGAGCCGACGAGTGGAACGCCGGCGCGCCGGATCGCTTCGGCGGCGTAGATGGCCGCGGTGATGCCGGCCTTCATGTCGCAGGTGCCGCGTCCATAAATGCGTCCGTCGCGAACCAGGCCGCCGAACGGATCGACCGTCCAGCCGGCACCGGCCGGCACGACATCGAAATGACCGTTGAGATGCACCAGCGGACGCTTCGTCATCCCTTCGCGTAGTCCCACCACATTGACACGGGGATGCGCCGGGGTGTGATCGGCGTGTCCTTCGGCGGTGAGATACTCTACCGAAAAACCGCACGCATCGAGGCGCTGACCGATGAAGTGCGCGCACTCCTCGTAGGCATCGCCCGGCGGATTGACGGTTGGGATACGAACCATCTCGGCGGTGAAGTCGACCATTTCATCGGTGGCCGCGTCGATGGCCGCGAAGACACGATCGATCTGTTGCGCAGTGGTAGGCATGGTGGCGAACTAGGCGCACGTCATGAGGCTTGTCAAGCACCAATTTGCGGCGTAACTCTCGCGCACCCTCCATTTGACGATCTTCTCGCAACGGGACTTGCTGCATGTGTGAGCGCCGCCGGTGAACGTGCAACTCGTGCTGCTTATCGCGTATTCCGCGGCGCAGCTGGCGTTAGGCGCGTGGATTTCGCGCCGCGTAAAAACAGCCGGCGATTTCTTCGTGGCCGGTCGCGCGCTCGGTCCCGGGCTGCTTTTCAGCACGTTGCTGGCGGCGAACATCGGTGCCGGTTCTACGGTCGGCGCTACGGGCCTCGGCTATCGTGATGGTCTCGCCGCCATCTGGTGGGTGCTCTCCGCCGGCCTCGGTTCCATCGTGCTCGGCTTCTGGATCGGTCCCGCCATCCGGCGTGTGGCGGCGGCGCATGATCTGCGCACGGTCGGCGACTATCTCGAATTCCGCTATGGCGTGGTGGTGCGCTCGGTCATTGCCGCGCTGCTCTGGATCGGTGCGGTGTTCATTCTCGCGGGCCAGTTGATCGCGGTGTCGTGGATTCTGAACGTCGTGGCCGGGGTGCCCAAGGACATCGGCTGCATCCTCGGCGGCCTGTTGATCACGGTGTACTTCGCGGCCGGTGGTTTGCTCACCTCCGCGTACGTGAACGTCGTGCAACTCACCGTGAAGCTGGTGGGCTTCGCGATCGCCATTCCGTTTGCGCTGTCCGCGTCGGGTGGTTGGCAGGCGGTGCGCGCGCTGCAACCGACGGCGGACTACTGGAATCCGTGGAGCGGCGGCGGGTCGGGACTCGTGTATCTCGCCATGCTCGGACCAGCCTTTGTGGTGTCGCCCGGGTTGCTGCAGAAAATCTACGGCGCCCGTGATGATCGCGCGGTGCGCATCGGTGTCGGACTCAATGCGCTGGCGCTCATGTTGTACGCCGGCATTCCTGTGTTGTTGGGCATGATGGCGCGCGCACAGTTTCCCAATCTCGCACAACCCGAGCTGGCGCTGCCCACGCTGTTGGTGTCGGGCGTGCCGCTTGCGATCGGGACACTCGGTCTCGCGGCGGTGTTCTCCGCCGAGTTGAGCGCCGCCGATGCGGTGCTCTTCATGCTCACCACGTCGCTGTCGCAGGATTTTTACAAACGCTTCGTGAATCGCGATGCCTCCGACGTACAGATGTTGCGTGTCACCCGCATCACGGCGGTGCTCGCCGGTACGCTTGGCGTTGGCGTGGCGCTCACGGCGGCCGGCGTGGTGAGTGCTCTCAGTATCTTCTACACCATCATGGGTGTGAGCCTGTTCGTGCCCATCCTGGCCGGCTTGTTCAGCCGTCGCGCCGCCACCGTCGATGCGCTCGCTGCGATCGTCGCTGGTATTGCCATCGTCGGGGGGCTCAAGCTGTGGCCCGCCGCGTTGTCGATCGCGGGTGTCACGCCAGCCATGGCGGGGCTTGCCGGTTCGATCACTGCTTTCTTTGCGGTTCAACTCATCCGGCGCGCGCTCGGCGGACCAGACGGCCCGACGCGCACCATCCTTCCCCCTCTCAGCGAGTAGACAGCACGTCATGGCTAGCCACGGAATATTCGATCTCACCGGCAAGGTTGCCGCCATCATCGGCGGCGCATCCGGCATCGGCGAAGCCGTCACCCTCGGCGCTGTCGCGCAGGGTGCCACGGTCGTCTGCCTCGATGTCGCGGCGGACAAGGCGGCGGCGGTTGCCGCGAAGGCCGGTGACACCACCGAATCAGGCGTCATCGACATCACTGATGCGGCGTCGGTCGATCGCGCGCTGGACGGCATCGTAGCCAAGCACGGCCGCCTCGATATCGTGATCTGCACTCCCAGCATCAACGTGCGGAAGAAGATCCTCGACTACACGAACGAGGAACTCGATCGCGTGCTCAAGGTGAACATCTCCGGCAATTTCAACGTGCTGCGCACGGCTGGACGCATCATGGTTGCGCAACAGCGTGGCAGCATCGTGCTCTTCTCGTCGATCCGTTCCCTCGTCGTCGAGCCGGGACAGTCGGTGTACTCCGCGACCAAGGCCGGCATTCTGCAGCTGGCGCGTGGCGCAGCCAGCGAGTTCGGGCCGTACGGCGTGCGCGTGAACTGCGTGGGCCCTGGCGTGATCGAGACGCCGTTGACCGCGCCGATCAAGGCCAACGAAGACTGGTTCAACGCCTACGCGGCCAAGACGACATTCAACCGCTGGGGCAAGCCCGAGGAAATGGTGGGACCCACGCTGTTCCTCGCCTCCGATGCCGCGAGCTACGTGAACGGCACGATCATCTACGCCGATGGCGGCTGGCTGGCCCAGGACGGTCGGTTCACGCCGCCGGGGATGTGACGCCCGCGTGTCGATGACCACCACTGCACGCACGACCTACCGCATTGCCGTCATTGCCGGCGATGGGATCGGCACGGAAGTGATTCCGGCCGGGATCGACGTGCTTCAGCGCGCCGTGCGCGATGAGCCGTGCGCGCTCGAGTTCACGGAGTTTCCGTGGGGATGCGAGTACTACCAGCGCACCGGCACGATGATGAGCGCGGATGCGCTCGACCAGCTGCAGGGGTTCGACGCGATCTATCTGGGCGCCATCGGGGCGCCCGGCGTGCCCGATCACGTGTCGGTGTGGGAGCTCATCCTGCCCATCCGCCAACGGTTCGATCAGTACGTGAACTTGCGGCCCATGCGCCTGCTGGACGGGGTGCCCGGGCCGCTCGCTGGTCGCGGACCCGCGGACATCGACATGATCTGCGTGCGGGAGAACTCGGAAGGCGAATACGCCGGGCTGGGCGGACGGCTGCATCGCGGTACGCCGCATGAAGTGGCCGAGCAGACCGGCCTGTTCACGCGGCGCGGGATCGATCGCATTGCACGCTATGCCTTCGAGCTCGCGGCACGCCGGCCGAATCCCCGGCTGGCGAGTGCGACCAAGAGCAATGCCCTGCAGCATTCCATGGTGCTGTGGGACGAGACCCTCGATGCCGTGGCGGCTGATTTCCCCGAGGTCGCGTTCCGGAAGTACCACGTGGATGCGCTCGCCGCGCGTATGGTGACGCATCCGGGCACGCTCGACGTGATCGTGGCGTCGAATCTGTTCGGGGACATTCTCACCGACCTGGGGGCCGCCATTTCCGGCAGCCTCGGCGTTGCCCCCGGGGCCAACATCAACCCCGAGCGTCTGCATCCCTCGATGTTCGAGCCCATTCACGGTTCCGCGCCGGATATCGCCGGTCGTGGGATCTCGAATCCGATCGGGGCCATCTGGGCGGGTGCCATGATGCTTGACCACCTCGGCCTCACGGCCGCCCACGACCGCATCGTTCGGGCCATTGAGCGTGTCGTAGGTGGTGGCGGTCCGCGCACGCCTGATCTGGGTGGCACCGCCACCACGCGAGACGTCACGGCGGCCGTGATCGACGCACTTGTCTGACCTCCAGCGATCTGCGCGCCCTTCGGTCGCGCAGCACCGCGTGCTTGTTTCCGCCCTTCTTCTGCCTGTCGCATGACTCTGCCACGCATTCCGCACGTCGTCGCCGGCGTTCGCCATGACGCACACTCCACGCGCACGGCTCCCGTCTACGATCCCTCCACGGGCGCCGTCGCGGCGCACGTGCCGCTCGCCGATGCGGTCGACATCGAAACCGTGATCGCTGATGCCGCAGCGGCGGCGCCGGCGTGGGGCGCTCGCTCGGCGCTCGATCGCGCGCGCGTGCTGTTCCGGTGGCGCGAGCTGTGCCTCGCCCACGCCGACGAGCTGGCGCACCTAATCAGTCGCGAGCATGGCAAAGTGGTGGCCGATGCGCGCGGTGAGTTGCAGCGCGGGCTGGAAGTGGTGGAGTTCGCGACCGGCATCCCGCACCTCATCAAGGGCGAGTTCAGCGACGGTGTGGCGCGTGGGATCGACATGCATTCCATGCGCCAACCGCTCGGTGTTACGGCGGCGATCACGCCGTTCAACTTCCCGGCCATGGTGCCGCTGTGGATGCTCGGACCGGCGCTCGCCTGCGGCAACGCGGTGGTGCTCAAGCCGTCGGAACGTGATCCCTCCACGGCGGTCCGGCTGGCCGAGCTGTTCTGCGAGGCGGGTGGTCCCCCGGGTGTGCTGAATGTGCTGCACGGCGACGCCGAGGCGGTGAACGCGCTGTGCACCGATCCGCGTATTCAGGCCGTGAGTTTTGTGGGGTCGACGCCGATCGCGCGGCATGTGTACGAAACGTCGGCACGTCACGGTAAGCGGGTGCAGGCGATGGGCGGCGCCAAGAATCATCTCGTGGTGCTTCCCGATGCCGATCTCGACATGACGGTGGAGTCGCTGATGGGCGCGGCGTACGGCTCGGCCGGCGAACGGTGCATGGCGATTTCCGTGGCCGTCGTGGTCGGTGCGGCTACGGCCGATGCGCTCGTGGCGCGGCTGGCGGATCGTGTACGCGGGCTGCGGGTGGGCGCGTCGGACCAGGACGGCAACGATATGGGCCCGCTCGTGACCGCGGTGCACCGCGACCGCGTGGCCGGGTATGTGGCCGCCGGTGTGACCGAGGGGGCCACGCTGGTTGTGGATGGACGCACGCACCCGGCCACGCAGGGTGCGGGCTTCTTCCTCGGCGGCTCGCTCTTCGATCACGTCACGGCCGACATGTCGATTTACCGCGAGGAGATTTTCGGCCCCGTGCTGTGCATCGTGCGCGTGGAATCCGCCGACGAGGCCCTCGCGCTGTGCAATGCGCACCAGTACGGCAACGGC
>CANHJV010000161.1 GCA_947461225.1 Gemmatimonadota bacterium
ACCCAGCAGATTCTGCAGGGACGCTCCACCGGCGTCACCATTCAGGCCAACGGTGGCGGCCCCGGCTCGGGCGGCACCATCCGGTTGCGCGGCGTCAACTCGATCACGCAGGGCAACCGCCCGCTGATCTACATCGACGGCATCCGCATGTTCAACGGCAACTCGCCCACCGGCGTCTCCTCGCGCCAGTCGGTGTCGCCGCTCAACGACATCGCCGCGTCGGATATCGACCGCATCGAAGTGGTCAAAGGCCCGGCCGCCACGACCCTCTACGGCACCGAAGCGTCGGGCGGCGTGATTCAGATCTTCACCAAGCGCGGCCGTGAAGGCCCCGCCGTGTGGACCCTCGAAGCCAGCGCCGGCGTGAACAGCATGGGCGACTTCGGCCCGCGCTCCGATCCGACGCGCATGTTCATCCGCGAATGCCGCGGTCCGAACATGGTCGACGCCAATGGCGTTGCGTTTGAAGACGCCACCTGCCCCGAAAGCGGGTCGTGGCTGCAGAACGGCTTCCTTGGCCGCTACTCGCTCGGCGTGCGTGGCTCGGGCAGTGGCATCAACTACGCCATCTCCGGCAACCTCGAGAACGAAGCGGGCGTGCTGCGCGTGGGGCACAACAAAACCGGCGGCCTGCGCGCGAACATCGGCTTCGCGCCCAGCAAGACCGTGACGCTGGCCCTCAACACGTCATGGCAGCGCCGCAACACGGCGATGGTGTCCGAAGGCAACAGCGCCGACGGCTTCCTCCTGAACGTTTCGCGCGGCCCCGGCTCGAACTTCAAGGGCACCGGCTGCAGCACGGCCACGATCGCCTGCGTCCTCAACGACACGATCTTCTCGAAGTCCAACACCATCGGCGGTGATCACTTCATCACCGGCGGCACCGCTACGTGGAACCCGACGGCGAACATCAGCAACCGCCTGTCCGTCGGCATCGACTACAACAACAACGACATCCGCACCATCAATCCGTTCGGCTTTCTGCGCACGCCGACCGGTGTGTACTACCAGACGCTCTGGAACCGTCAGCTCATGACGGTCGACCTCGCGAGCAGCTGGAAGCAGACGTTCGGCAAGAACTTCTCCGGCACGTCGTCAGTGGGCGGTCAGCTGTTCGACAGCCGGCTCAACTCCACCGACCTGCAGGGCGACAACTTCGCCGGCCCGGGTCTCCCCACGCTGATCTCCGCGTCGCTGCGTCAGATCGTCGACGTGAATCAGCAGCGCGTCATCAACGCCGGCTTCTTCGCGCAGCAGATGATCGGCTGGCGTGACCGCCTGTTCGTAACCGCCGGCGCCCGCGTTGACGGCAACTCGGCCTTCGGTTCCGGCTTCGGGCTGCAGACCTATCCGAAGCTGAGCATGTCGTACGTGCTCTCCGACGAATCGTTCTGGCCGTCGAGCCTCATCGAGACCTTCAAGTTCCGCGCCGCCGTTGGCGAGGCCGGCAAGGCGCCAGGTGCCTTCGACGCCACGCGCACCTGGAACCCGATCGCCGCCGAAGGCGGTCTCTCCGGCTTCACCCCGGGCCAGCTCGGCAATCCGAACCTCGGCCCCGAGCGCACGCGTGAAACCGAAGTGGGCTT
This sequence comes from Gemmatimonadota bacterium, assembly GCA_947461225.1. Taxonomy (GTDB): domain Bacteria; phylum Gemmatimonadota; class Gemmatimonadetes; order Gemmatimonadales; family Gemmatimonadaceae; genus Gemmatimonas. The sequence goes on from CANHJV010000161.1 coordinate 1,587, forward strand.
CGATGCCGGATTCTGGGGCGGCCGCCTCGGTGCCGTCTTCACGTACTTCAATGCCCGCACCGACGACGCCATCATCAACGTCGCCTATCCGCCGTCGCAGGGCTTCTCCAGCAACCAGCCGGAAAACGTCGGCCGGATCTCCAACAAGGGCATCGAGGCGCAACTCACGGCGTCGTTCGATCCCACCAGCTGGGCGCGTCTCGAAACCCGCCTGCAGTACACGCGCATCAAGGGCGAAGCCGTCGACCTCGGCGGTCGCGTGCTCACCATCGACGCGCTGTCCCGCAGCTACGTGCAGGAAGGACTGCCGCTCCCGTCCTACGTCGGACTCAAGGTGCGCAATCCGAACGAATTCGCGGCGGCCATCGTCGACACGAACAAGTTCCTCGGCCAGACCTTCCCCGATCAGATCATCAACCCGTCCATCACGCTCACGCTCTTCAAGAACGTCACCATCGATGCCGTCGGTGAATTCCAGAAGGGTGGACACCTGCTCAACGGCACCGGATTCCAGAACGCCGGTCTCGGCATCTGGCAGCCCTGCTTCGCCGCACAGAAGGCGCTGCGTGCCGCCGCCGCCGGCGACGCCTCGGCGCTCGCCAGCGTGAACGCGCAAGACCGCATGCGCTGCTCCATCGTGTCCTCGCAGCGTGATTACAGCTACTGGGTGGAAAGCGCGGACTTCTTCAAGCTCCGCAGCGTCTCGGTCTCGTACGAGGTCCCCAAGCGCTTCGCGCCGGGCGCCCGCAACATGACCGTGTCGCTCGCCGGACGGAATCTGTTCGTGAACACGAACTACACCGGCTCCGACCCGGAAACGGCCGACCAGCGCACCAGCACCTTCTCGCGCCGCGACTACTACAACTTCTCGACGTATCGCACGTTCTTGTTCAGCGTGAGGACGAGCTTCTGATGCCCATGATGACTGCTATCTCTCCGATGACCCGCCGCGCCATGCCGGCGGCCGCCATCGCCCTCGCCGCCCTCCTCGGCGGCTGTGACTTCAAGGTCACCAATCCCGGTCCGCTGCTCGACGAGGATCTCAACAATGCCAGCGCCATTCCGGCGCTTGTGAATGGCATGGGGGGCGATCTCTCCAACGCCATCGGCAACTACCTCACCCGCGGCTCGCTCGCCGCGCTCGAGTTGCGCCACTCCGGCAACTTCGCGGCCGAACGCCGGTTTGCCGCCGGCACGATCGGCCCCGAAGACGTGAACGGCGACTGGGCACGGCTGCACACCGCACGCTACGTGGCTGAGGCAGGCCTCGTGCGCATGAAGACGGTGCTCGGCACGGGCTTCGAAACGAACGCGAACACACCGCGGGCCTACCTGTACGCCGGCTACGCCAATCGCTTCCTCGGCGAGAACGTGTGCAACGCGGTGTACGACGGCGGACCGGCGCTGCCCAGCAGCTCGCACTTCGTGCGTGCCGAAAGCCTGTTCACGCGCGCCCTCACCATCTCGCGGGCGCTCAACAACACGGCGCTCACCAACGCGGCGCTCGCCGGCCGCGCACAGGTGTATGCCAATCAAGGCAAGTGGACGGAAGCGGCGGCCGACGCGGCGCTGGTGCCGGTCACCTTCCGGCACAACGCGGTCTTCTCGCTCAACACCACGCGCGAGAACATGGACTTGGCGGCCCAGACCATTACCCGCCGCGAGGTGACGGTGTGGAATACGGTGTGGGTCACCGACCGCGATCCGCGCGCGCTGTACGACACCGTGAAGACCGGTACCGCCATCACGAAGGGGCAGGACGGCGCCACCAACTTCTTCCGTCAGAAGAAGTACCTCACGCTGGGTGATCCCGTGGCGCTCGCGAAGGGCACGGAAATGCTGCTCATCCGCGCCGAGGCGGCCCTGCGGGCCAACGATCTCACGAATGCCATGCTGTTCATCAATCAGGGGCGCACGGCGGCGACGCTGACGCCGCTTACCGCAACGACGGTAGCCGACGCGTATGTGCACCTCATGCGCGAACGTGGCGCCGTGCTCTGGCTGGAAGGCCGTCGTCTGTTCGACCTGCGTCGTTGGCTGGCCGAAGGACGTAACACCACGCTGCAGGGTCGCAGCACCTGCATGCCGATCAGCCTCGAAGAGCGCGGTGCCAACCCGAACGTGACCGGCGCGCCGTAAGCACATCGCTGGTGTCGTGAACGACCAACGGGGGAGTGGCTCATGCCGCTCCCCCGTTTGCTATCCATCCCGGGAGCGACGGCGGTAGACTTCAACATGCGTGTACACGTCTTCCTGGTTCCTGCCTCTCTCCGAATTCATGCGTCGTTCATTTCAGTGGCTGATAACGCTCTCGGCTAGCCTCGCCAGTGTTTCCTGCGCCGGTACCGCCCGCACGGCACCGATCGAGCAGGCGTCCCCCGTGCGGGCCCTCCCTGCCGGAACCGACGCAGCCAGCAGCGCCGACGCCGACGCGTTGCCGGCCGGGTTCCGCGAGGCGTTCGCCGAGGCCGACAGTCGCGCCCGTACCATCGCGTACTGGTATCAGTGTGTCGGCACCATCGCGCGCTTGCGGGCCGGCGGCACGTTCGGGCCGGCCGCGGCGGCGCCGCGCATCATCTACTGCGAGCGCACAGCCGACGGGATTCCCATCGGTGGGGTGTACGACATCGACCCGGCCTTTCGAACCGTGCGACGCTTCAGCACCGTGCGCCTCGATGGCACGCGCCCGCGCTACACCGGCGCGATCGACACGGCGCGTGTGGCCATGGAAGCGAAGCTCGTGAATGACGTCACGCGGGCAATCACGCCGGCGTGGACGAAGCTTGGACGTCCGTTCTCCGTCGTTCCGGTTCCGTTGCCCGGCGGGGCGATGGAGGCGTGGGCGATCCCGCGCGCGACCAAAGCCCGCACATTCGTGACCGGTGGTGACGTCGCCTATGCGCGCAACACCGACGGCACGATCCGTCGCACCGTGGATCACACCGCCACGTGGACGCAGCTCCCGCTCGCCGTCAACGGCGCGATCGCGGTGCGCAGTGCCGAACGTGACGTGGCCGCCGTGACGGATCTGGTGACGGCGCGCTATCACACCGACCTCGGTCGTGAGGTCACGGTGCAGACGACCACGATGTCGAGTACCCTCGTGACGGGACTCGACCCGGCCACGGGCGCGCGCGTGGTGTGGCGGCACGTTGCCAAATCACCGGGGCGCTGACGCACATGTACTCAAGGGCGCTGCGCGCGCGAGTGGTCCATCGGCTCCTGCCACTCGCCGCGTTCGTGCTGTCGCCGCTCGTGCGACCCGCGGCAGCGCAGGAGTTCGTGCGGCAATCACTGCTGATTGCCCCGTTCTCCAGCGACAACACACCCGGCGCATCGAAGCTCGCACGACAGGTGGCCGAGGTCGGTCGGACACGCATCGCCCAACGGTCCGATCCACGCGCGCTCAAGGTGCTCGAGGGATATCGGCTCGATAATCTGCTGCTCGAACTGAACTACGCGTCGAAGACGTCGCTGGGTGATGCGGAACTCCGCTTCTTCGGCCAGCAGCTGCGGGCCGACGAAGTCCTCCTCACGCGTCTCGCTCAGCAGGATGGCATGCTCGTCCTGTCATCCCGTTTGGCGGTGCTGCGCAGCTGGGGGATGCAACAGCCGTTGCCCACCGTGCGCGGAGCGACCGCGGCCCTCGTGACCGAAGCGCTCGCGCGCGAAATCATGAACGCCCGCGCGCAGTTCACGGGATTGCGGCGGTGTGAGAACGCGATGGCCAAGGGCGACCGGGCGACGGCCGCCCGCGAAGCGGCGGGTGCCATCCGCGCCTATCCGCAGGCCGTGATCGCCCGCGATTGTCTGCTCGCCGCCCTCCTCGACGACACCACCGGTGCCGATTCGGTACGCCGCGTGGCCGATGACGTGCTCGCGATCGACAGCACGAATCTGTTTGCCGCCGTTATGCGCGCCGACGCCCTCGAAGCGGAGCATCGCCCCGCTGATGCCGGGGTGCAGTGGCGGCGCGTGTATGCCATGCGCTCGGACAGTCTGGCGCTAGGCATCCGGGTGGTGGAAGCGCTGTTGCGTGTGCAGCGCCCCGCCGATGCCCTCGCCAACGCCACCGATCTACAGACGCGACTCGGCGCCAATGCCACGCTGCGACGCCTCGCCTTCCGGGCCCACGCCACGTTGGCGCACTGGAAAGAGGTCGCCATCCTCGGCGATTCGCTCGAACACGAGGACGACGTTTTTCGCGCCGACGCCAACTATGCCGCCCGCTTTATCGAGGGACTGCGCCAAACCGGTGATACGCTCGGCGCCCTCGAGATCAGCGTGCGAGCGGTGCGTCGTCATCCCGCCGACTCGCGCGTGTACGTGCAGTATCTGCAGCTGCTTGGCGTGGAGGCGCTTCACGCGTTGCCGCGCGGTCTGACCACCTTCCCCGATGTCCCCGAGCTCTACGTGATGGCCGCCAGTGCCGCTCGCCAGGCCGGCAAGCGCACCGACGCGCTACGCGCCACGCGCGAGGCGATCCGTCGCGATTCATCGCTCACCGCGCAGTACCTCACGCTGGCCGATCTCTTCGTCGAAGACCATCAGCCCGACAGTGCGGCCGCTACCCTCGCCCGTGCGCCACGCCGCGGCGAGCAATCGGAATTACTGCGCACCTACAGCATTGCACGGGGGTTGCTGCTGCTGCGTGGCGCCGGTGACTCGCTCGCCACGCAACAACGTGCCGCCGTCTCCATGCTCGTGCTGGCCGACAGTATCGAGTCACGTACCGATTCGCGGGCCTATGTCGCCGCCGCCACGTTACAACTGGCTCGCAGCCAGCTCCTGCAGGCCAGCAAAACACGGCTCTGCGCCGACAGCCAACTCGCCTTCGAAACGCTCGCGGTCTCCGCGTCCGCGATTGAGCGCGGACTCGGAGAGAGCGCCAACGCCACGGAGATCACGACGATGTTCGGCGCCATGCGCAGCGCGGTGGACAACGCGATCGGCGTACTGTGTAAGAACTGACGGCGACGCAACGACTGCGCTGATGATCGCGGATAGAGTCGATGTCCTCCGTGGAGACCAACAGAACGACGAACGCACGACCCGCTGGATTCGTCGCATTCGCGGGGGAGTTGGCGCTGGGCACCTACGCCGCGCGAACCGTGGCGCCGGGGCGATAGTTAATGAGCAAAATGCCTGCGCCCACGAGCAGACACGCCACCACGATCCGCGCGCCGAGCGGTTCGCTCAACAACAGCCGGCCGATGGCCAGGCCGAAGATCGGCGTGAGAAAGGAAAAGCTGGCCACCGTGGTCGGGGCG
>CANHJV010000162.1 GCA_947461225.1 Gemmatimonadota bacterium
CGACTTCCGTTCGTTCACGTCACACGTGCCGGGTACGGATGAATCGCGCGGTGCCAAGCGTTTCGTCTGGTTTCGGGTAATCGATACGCTCCCCGACGACACCATCACCCATCAGGCGATTCTGGCGTACGCGTCGGACTATGGCTTCCTCCCCACGGCGCTGTTGCCACATCAGGTGTCGTATCGTGACCCCAGACTGCAGTTGGCGTCACTGGACCACACGATCTGGATGCACCGCCCGTTTCGGGCCGACGAGTGGCTGCTGTACAGCATGGAGAGCACGGCGGCCGCTGGTGCGCGTGGATTCGTGCGCGGCGAGATCTTCCAGCAGGACGGCACCCTGGTGGCGTCGGTGGCGCAGGAAGGGTTAATCCGGCTCCGCGACGATTGAGTCGTTCGCTCGCCGGCGTCCGTGTTACTGACGCCGAACGAACGCCACGATGCGATCGCGAAAGGTCGCGGTCTGACTCGGCGCCACGATGCGGCCAGCGATCACGTGGCCATCTTCGCCGGCCTTGGGCGTCACGAGCACACGCTCCGCTTCCATGCGGCCCACGGCATCGAGCGCGTCGAGCCACGTCTTGGTTCGCTTGGCGTCCACCACCTGATCGCCCTCGTTGTAGAACACGAGCGTCGGCACGTCATAGTCGTTCAGCGACGCGTCGCGCACATGCTCGACCATCGCCTGCATCGGGAAGAGTGCGGTGGACGGGTACCGCATGGTCCAGAAGCGCTTCTGTTCGTCGTTCTTCGCGACCCATTCGCGCTGCGGAATGAAACGCGGTAGCACGACTTCGGCCCACGGCAGCGTGAGCAGACCGGCGGCGGGATCCTTCGGACCGAAGTTGGGCGAGATGAGCACGAGCGCATGCAGTCCTTCGCGCACCGGCTTGGGCAGCGTGGCCAGCCACACGCCAAGCGTGCCGCCGGTGCTGGTGCCGATCACGAGCACCGAGTCGCCGAGCCGGCGGGCGACGTCGAGCGAAAACGCGGCATCGCTCATCCAGTCGCGTGCCTGTACGTGTCCCAGCGAATCGCCGGGGAGTCCGTGACCGCGGAGACGCGTTTCGTACAGGTTGGCGCCGAGCGCGCGCGCCACCTCTTCACTGAGCGGTGACGTTTCCTGCCGCGTGGCGGAGAAACCGTGGAGATACACGACGCTCCACGCGGTCTTCGCCGGGTGCGCGCTGTCGGCGAACACCACACGCTTCGCCACGTCGGGGTCGGTGACACCCGCCGTGCGCTCCTGTGCCGCGAACCATGTAGGAAACGCGGCGATACTGTCGGGAAGCGCCGACGCGACCACGTGCATCGTGGCCGGATATGTAGTTGGCTCATCCCAGTCCACACTGGGGCGTGGTCCGGCCCGATAGACAGACCAAAGGACCAAGAGCAGCAGGAAGACACGCACCGACCGTGGGCCGCGGCGCGCGCCGCCTGCGGCCGTCATACCGCGTCCGATGAACTCGAGAAGTTGAAGTCGCGCACCTTGATGGGAGGCATCGCCACCCCAGGGCCGCCTTCACCGCCGGCCGTGCGCACGGCGGCGCCCACGCCTTCGAGGTTGTTCAGCATGAACAACGGCGAGTCGTTGAAACGGAAGTTCTTGATGGAGCGCGCGATCTTGCCGTTCTCGATCAGGAAGGTGCCGTCGCGCGTGAGCCCGGTGTACATGAGCGTGCGCGCGTCGAGCGGACGCAGATACCACAACCGCGTAACGAGCACGCCGCGCGTGGTGCTGGCGATCATCGATTCGATCGTGTCCTTGCCACTCGCCATGCGCAACGACTGCGCGCCTCCGGTGGCCGCCTTACCCTGCTTGTTGGCCCAAAAGCGGTTGTACGCGAGCTGATTGAGCACGCCGTTCTGCACCCACGTCTGCTTGCCCGTGGGCATGCCTTCGCCATCGAACGGGGACCCGAGAATGAGCGGATCGGCGGGATCGGTGAGCAGCGTGACGCGTTCGTCGACGATCTTCTCTCCAAGGCGCGTGCCGCCACCGGCCTTTGAGAACGCCGAGCGTCCTTCATCGGCGGAACGCGCCTGGAAGGCACCGCCCATGAGGCTCACGAGATTGGCCGTGGCTTCAGGTTCGAAGATCACGGTGTAGCGACCGGGCTCGATGCCCACCGGATTGCGCGAGCGACGCGCCTTGTCGATGGCGCGGTCGGCCACCGACTGGAAGTCGATGGCGCTCCAGTCGTTGCTCTCGCTGCCGACCCATCCGGAGCCGGTGCCATCGGTGGTGCGCGCGGTGAGCGTGTAGTTGGCGCTCGTGCCGCGGTGATACGCGAACAGGCCAGCGCTATTGCCGATCGCGCTGGCGTTGGCGTTGCAGATGATGAAGCCGGCCACCGTGAGATCCTTGGCGGCGCGAGCCGGCGCGAGCGCCGTCATGGCGGCCTTGGCGCGATCTTCGGCGGACAAATCAGCCGTCCGATCGAACCATGCGTTCACCGGCGCGTACGTCTGCGGCGGCAGTTCGCCGAGATATTCGGGATCTTCCGGAGCCAGTCGCGCGAGCGCCTCCGACTGCTCGACCGCACGACGGAGTCCTTCGTCGCTGCGATCGTTCGTGACCACGCTGGCTTTGCGTTTGCCGAACACGCTCTGAATGCGGATCGTGCTATTCGTGGTCACGCCCGACGTCGACATTTGATTGTCGGCGAAGCGGAGATTGGTTTCGCGCGAGCTGTTGACCGATACGCGCACGGCGTCGGCCTTCGACAGCTTGACGGCGCGCTCGACGACGGCCTGCGCCTGTTCGCGCGAGAGCACGCCGATGGCGGCCATGGCCTTCGTATCGCTCATGGACTCGCTCATACGGTGCGTCCCGTGTTGATGATGTTCGCGTTCTTGAAGCGTGTGGGCGGGCAGCCGTGGCTCACGGCGTTGGCCTGTCCCGGCTGGCCCTTGCCGTCGTTGAAGGTGCCACCAAACTCGTAGCTGCTCTTGCCGCCGAGCATGTCGAGCGTGTTCCAGAAGTCCGGCGTACGCATTTGATACGCGGCGTCCTTCACCTGGCCCACGATCTTGCCCTTGCGCACTTCATAGCAGAGCTGTGCGCCGAACTGCGCGTTGTAGCGCTGCTGGTCGATGGAGTACGAGGCGCGGCCGATCATGGCGATGCCCTTGTCGGTGGCGGCGATGAGATCGTCCCAGCTCAAGTCCTTGGCGCCTGGCTGCAGCGACACGTTAGGCATGCGCTGGAACTGCACGTCGGCCCAGCTTTGCGCGTACGAGCAGCCGTGCGAGCGCACCGGCTTGCCGTTCTTGGCGTACCACGACGACAGCCACGGCGCCTGTTCGCGTGTGGTCTGGTAGTCGTTGAGGATGCCGTCCTTCACGATGTGGAAGGTGTCGGGCTGCACACCGTCGTCGTCGTAGCCGATGGTGGCGAGGGCGCCGACTTCGTCGCGGTTGCCCACGAGGTTCATCATCGGTGGTCCCAGCTTGAGCGAGCCGAGCACCTTCTCCGGCGGCGCCATGAAACTGGTGCCGGCGTAGTTGGCTTCGTAGCCCATGGCGCGATCGAGCTCGGTGGGGTGTGCCAGCGATTCGTGAATCGTGAGGAACAGCTGCGACGGGTGCAGAATGAGATCGTAGCGGCCCGGCTCCACCGGTTTGGCGGTGAGCTTTTCCGCCGCTTCCTCGCCCCACTTCGTGGCGTTCTTCACGATGTCGGCTTCGAGTACGTACTCCCAGCCGCGACCGGCGGGCTGCACGACTTCGGGGCCGCGTACGGCGGTGCCGGAGCGATCGGGGGCCACGGCGGTGCAGCTCATCGTGACCCAGCTGCGCACGTAGTCCTGCGTGATCACGGAGCCGTCGGTGTTCGCGTAGTTACGCTCTTCCTTCACGAACGACAGGCCGGAGTTCACAAAGCGCACGTTCGGCACTTTCAGCGCTTCGGCGTTGGCGCGCAGTAGCAGATCGGCCTTGGTTTCCACCGGCACGGTGAAGGGGTCGATCTGATAGGCGCTGCGCCACGTGGCGTTGGGATGCGCGGGCGACGGCGCGAGTTCGACGCGACGATCGCGCGCAATGCGATTGGCCTTGGCGATGGCGACCGCTTCCTGCGCCGCGGTGCCGACGCCTTCCTTGGTGAGTTCCTGCGTGGCGCAGAAGCCCCAGCAGCCGTCGACCAGTACGCGCACACCGCAACCCATGGTGTCGGTGTCGACGACGTCGGTGACTTGGCGTTCGCGCGTCTGGATGCTGTTGTTGCGATTGCGCGAGATGCGCACGTCGGCCCATGAGGCGCCGTAGCGCTTGGCGGCGTCGAGCGCCTCCATCATGAGCTCGCGGGTGGCCGCGTCGGTATACAGCGCGGGGAGTGGCTTGAACCCGGGCAGTGCACGTAGCGCACTCGGGCCGATCGCCAGCGCGCCGAGTGCGGCGCCGCCGGTGACGAGAAAATCGCGACGAGTAGTCATGGTAAGAATCTATCGCCGCCGATGGATTCGGTCACGCGTACGGGCGGGCGCCTTTGGACGGACCTGTTCCGGAAGGGGCTGGGTGCTAATTCCGCAGCTCGCGGAGTAGCTGAATGCTCCGCAACTGCCGGAACACGGATCAATATCGATTTCACAGATTGCACGGATAAGCGACAATGCGCCGTTGGCTTATCTGTGTAATCGGTGTAATCCGTTTACTCCGTGTTCCAGCGGTCGCTTTTCGTCGTTGCCTTTCGTGCGACCTACGCCATCGCTCTCGACATCGGGATCAGCGGTAGTGTCGTCCCGTCGGGCATGGGGTAGTCCAAGCCGGCGTCCGGTACGAAACCCAGCGCCCGGTATAAGGGCTCGCCCGGCAGCGTCGACATGAGCGACAACCTCGAGAATCCCGCGCGTTCGGCGGCGGCGCTGCAGACGCCGAGGAGGCGCGTGGCGTGGCCGCGGCGGGCGTGATCGGGGTGCACGTAGCAGGCGCGGATGCGTGCCGGTGACGTGGCGGGATCAAGGCGACCTTCCGCGCGGTGGGCGAACCGATCGCCGCCGAACAAGGTCTGGTGGTCGCTCCATCCGCCGGCGGCCACGATGACGCCGTGCTGCTCGAGCACGAAGTAGCTGCGATCGTGAATGAGGCTGGAGTCCACGCCGAACACGTAGGCCAGTGACGACGCGATTTGTGCGTCGGTGTAGTAGTCCGCCGCCAGTCGGCGCACCGAGGCCTCGATCAACGCGGTCAGCGCGGGCACGTCGGCGTAGTGCGCCACGCGACCGTGGGGAGCGGCGGCCATCTCCTCGACGGCGCGCCAGCCCTCTGGCCACGCCCCGTATCCGGCGTCGGCGTTGATGTGGCCGGCATCGCCCAGATCCCAAAGGCGGCTGCCCCACGCCGCGGCATACTGCTCGGCGTGGGCGAACGTGACGTAGTCGTCGGTGCGGCTGGCGACCACCGTGCTCGGGAAGGGCAGCGTGTGCAGCGGGACGGGGGCGAACCCCGTGGGGCCACTCGGATACACCGCCGACAGCGGATCGCTGGGTGCGACCAAGAGGGCACCGCGCACGCGCATGATGCATTCCAACGGTGCCTCGCGCGCCCAATGCGCGACCATGGCGCAGGCACTGCTGTGCGCGACCAGCACGACATCGTGGGTGCTTTCGCGCATCACGTGCGTGAGCCGCGCTACCCAGTCGGCGCAGCGCGGGGCGGCCCAGTCCTGCTGCACCACGCGTTGAACGCGTAACGTGGTGCTCTGCGACTGCCACAGCGACTGCCAATGCGCCGGTCCGGAGTCGTACAGACCGGGCAGCACCAGCACCATCGCTGCGGCGTCAGATGGCACCGATCGCCCTGGCGAGAATGGCCGGATCGATGTTACCGCCGGTGACCACGACCATCGTGGTGCGCCCCTGCGTTTCGATCTTGCCGGCCAGCAACGCGGCCAGTGCCGCGGCGCCGCCCGGCTCCACCACCAGCTTGAGTTCACGCACGGCGAAGGCGATCGCCGCCAGCACCTCGTCGTCGGTCACGGTGAGCCCCGCGCCGACGCGTGGCTGATTGATGGAGAAGGTGAATTCCCCGGGGATCTCGGTCACGATGGCGTCGCAGATCGAGCGTTTGCCGGGTTCGTTGGCCACGCGATGCCCCAGTTGCAGCGAACGCGCGGTGTCATCGAATTCGGCCGGCTCGCAGGGGTGCACGACCGTGGTGGGTGACACACCTTCGGCGGCCAGCGCGCACCCGGCCGTGAGGCCACCACCGCCGCAGCACACGAGCAGCGTATCGGGCGTGTAGCCCATCGCCAACGCCTGCGTGAGCGCCTCGAGCGCCAGCGTCCCCTGTCCGGCCACAATGTGGCGATCCTCGAACGGCGGCACGATCGTGAGGCCGTGCTCCTGCGCAATCGCGCCGCCGATCGCCACGCGGTCTTCGGTGTAGCGGTCGTACAGCACCACTTCACCGCCGAAGGCACGCGTCCGTTCGATCTTGAGGGCTGGGGCGTCCTTCGGCATGATGATCACCGAACGCATACCCAGCAGCGAGGCACTGTAAGCCACGGCTTGCGCGTGATTCCCGGAGGAATACGCCACCACGCCGCGCGAACGTTCGTCGTCAGTGAGTTGCAGCAGGCGATTGAGTGCGCCGCGCAACTTGAATGAGCCGGTGTGCTGCAGTACTTCGGCCTTGAGCAACACGCGCCCGCCGGCGCGCGCGTCGAGCGCCGGAGACATCAACAGGGGCGTGACCTGAGCGTGCGGCGCGATGCGGGCGGCAGCGGCACGGATATCGTCGATCGTCGGGACGGCGGGGAGGGTCGTGGGCATGTGGAATAATCCACTCCCGCGCGCA
>CANHJV010000163.1 GCA_947461225.1 Gemmatimonadota bacterium
CGCGCTGCGGTACTTCTTCCCGTTCTGTGCCATGAGACTCAATCCTTGACCACAATGCCCATGGAGCGCGCGGCACCCGCCATCATGGCGATCGCGCTCTCCATCGAATCGCAGTTCAGGTCCGGCATCTTCACGGTGGCGAGCTTTTCAAGCTGCGCCTTCGTGATCGTACCGACCTTCACCTTGTTCGGCTGACCCGAGCCCTTGGCAACGCCGAGTTCCTTCTTGATGAGTTCCGCCGCCGGCGGAGTCTTCAAAATGAAGGTGAACGACTTGTCGCCGTAGATCGTGACCTCGACCGGGATGATCATATCACCGCCCTGCGTCCGAGCATTAAACTCTTTGCAGAAGCCCATGATATTGATACCCTGCGGACCGAGGGCCGTACCTACTGGGGGCGCCGGGTTCGCCTTGCCTGCAGGAATCTGCAGCTTGACGAATCCAGTGACCTTCTTGGCCATGCGTCTTCCTCATCGCAAGTTCCGCGGCCGGACTATCCGGCGCTGCGGTTGTGCTGCCACGTTGTTTTGCGTCGAGTGGTGGCGACGTCCGGCGAAGAACTCAGTACCCGCGTAACTGCAAGTAGTCGAGCTCCACACTGGTGGGCCGGCCAAACAGGCTGACCGACACCCTGACCTTGCCCTTATCGGACAGGATCTCTTCGACCGTACCGTTGAAGTCGGCGAACGGACCTTCCGTGATCGCCACCGCCTGACCAATGAGGAACGGAATCTCCTCACGCATCGGCGCGTCCTCGGTCGGATCCGCCTGCCCCAGCAAACGACGGACTTCGTCGTCACGCAGCGGCGTCGGCTCCTTTTCCTTCCCGACAAACTTGATCACGCCCTGAATGGCGTTGACCTCGTGCAAGGTGTCCTGACTGGCGACCATCTCCACGAGCACATAGCCCGGGAAGATCTTTCGCTCGACCGTCACCTTCTTGCCGTTCTTGATCTCCACCACTTCCTGCGTGGGCACGAGCGCCTGACGGATCAGGCGATCTTCAGGCGCGGCCGAATCCATGTCGATCTTTCGCTGGATCAGGCGCTGCACCTTGTTCTCGTGGCCAGACGTGGTCTGGATCGTGTACCACCGGTGCTCGAGCATCGACAGGGACATATGCGGGGTCAGCGGCCGAGCAACATCGCGGGCAGGCGCACGAGCAGCGCTTGCAACGCAACATCGACCAGGGCGATCACCGCACCAAGGAGCAGCACGAAGATGATGATCTGGATCGTCGCCTGCTGAAGCTGCGGGCGATCGGGCCAAGTCACCTTCTTCATCTCGGCGATCACGTCATGATAGAACGTGACCAACCGCGTGCCGAGTCCCGGACGGGAAACCTCGACGGGAGCCGTCATCTCTACTTCGTTTCCTTATGCGTTTTGTGCGCATTGCAGCGCGGGCAGTACTTCTTCCACTCCACCCGCTCGGGATGAAGACGCTTGTTCTTCATCACGAAGTAGTTGCGGTTTTTGCACTCGGTGCAACCGAGAATGATCTTTTCGCGCGCCATGTTCCGGCTCCGTGCTACAGCACACAGACGTCTTCTGCACCGGGTGCGCCGCCTGCATTCGCTGGGCGCGCATAGCCGTTTTCAGGCTCCCCGATGGATCTCCCCCCGAATGGGGTGAGCCTTGCAACGTAGTGCGCCCCGGACGTGCTCGCAAGTCGCGTACTGGGAGCAGGTTGCAATGTCCGCGCGACCGGCAAGCCGAAGAAACGGCGAACCCTGCCGAATTCCCGCTCTGGCCAGCCCCCGCGCCTCAGGGCGACTCGTCGGCCAAGATCTCGGCGGCCCGTACCAAGTCGGCCACGGACCTCGCCTCCATTTTCTGCATGACGCGGCCCCGATGCACCTTCACCGTCTTGAGCGCGATCCCCAGCGCGGCCCCGATCTGCTTGTTGGCGAGGCCTTTCACGACCCGCTCGAAGACGTCGCACTCGCGGACCGTGAGCAGCGCGTGCCGACGCGCCATTTCCTTCCGCTCCTGGTACCGGGCGACCCGATCGCCGGCGGTGGCCGCCGCCCGCGCCACCGAAGCCAGCAGGGCCGACGGCTCGGCCGGCTTTTCCAGAAAGTCCAGCGCGCCCGTCCGCATCGCCCGCACGGTCGCGGCGACGGTCCCGAACGCCGACAGGAAGATGATCGGCGTCGCCACCCCGCGCTGCTGTAACACGCGCTGCACGTCGAGCCCCGACAGGCCGGGCATCTGCAGATCCATCACCAGACAGGAAAACCGCTCCGGTGCCGGCTCGTCGAGCATCGCCTGGCCGTGCTCGTAGCCGTGGGCGGCGTACCCCGAGACTTCCAGCAGCCGCATCATCGAGGTACGCGCCGCCGTGTCGTCATCGATGACGGCCACGTGCAGGGGAGGGGCCGACGGCGAAGCCGCAGGCACCGTGCGTTGGTCGACTCCGGTTACCGGACGCTCAGACATCATTCAGAATAGTTCCCATGACAGACGCGTTGGCCCCGGCGGCGACGCCGACGGCAGACGACGCCGGTAGCCAACAGGACACGACCGCGCCTCCTGACGGCAACTTACCCACGGCAATCAACCCGCCGTGCGCCTCGATCAGTCGACGGGCGATCGCGAGCCCCATCCCCATGCCGGTAGGGCGCGTCGTCACGAAGGGCTCAAAGGCGCGATCCCGTACGTCCGGTGCGAACCCAGATCCATTATCCGCCACCGAGATGCGAATTCCTGCGCGCGCTGGTCGCGCCCGCATCAGCACGCGACGCACGGGCTGCCCGCGCGTGGCCTCCAACGCATTCTGCAGCAGGTTCACCAGGACTTGCTGCAATAACACGCGCTCCGCCCAGAACGTTGGGGGGGACCGATCGACCCGCGGGGTGAGTTCTACACGGGCGTCGACAAATTCATGGCGGACGAGTCGGACCACACTCTCCAACATGTCCTGCGCGAGGATCGGTTCGCGTTCGCCCTGCCCATGCTGCAAAAAGCGGCGGAACTCGCGAACGACCTGCGAGGCACGCTGCCCCTGCAGGACGACATCGTGGAGGACCTCGTCGACGGCATCGCTGCCGTCTCTGCCGCCGCCGATCGCGGCCCGATTGTCGCGACCGTCCACGCCCTCCATGTCACCGCCCGCGGCGACCGCCTGCCGTTCGTCGCGTCGCGCCAGCAGGCGCCGTGCCACTTCGGCATTGTTGACGATGGCCGCCAGCGGCTGACCGAGTTCGTGCGAGAGCGAGGCCGTGAGTTCACCGGCAACCGCCAGGCGTCCGACCTGCGCGAGTTCGCGCTGATGCCGGACGCTCAATTCGGCGGCGTCGCGGCGCGTGGTGATCGACAGTGCCATCGCGTCGTTTCGTGCGCGCACGGTCCGTTGGCGCTGCCAATACAGCCCGAAGAGCAGCGCGCAGAGGCCGGCGGCGGTGAGCACGCGCACCGCCGGCCGCTCATGCCAATACGGAACGACCTCGAGGCCCACTGGCTCCGCCTGGCGCCACGATCCGCCGGGCGCACGCCCCTGGAGTTCCAGCGTGAAGCGCCCCGGTAGCAACGCCGCGAGCTGCAATCGTCGCGCGGCACCAAGCGGGATCCAGCCGTCGTCGCGCCCCACCAGACGATAGCGGAATTGCACCGCCTCCGCCGAGCGATACACCGGCATCGTGTACTCGATATCGACCGTTCGTTCATCCGTCTCCAGGCGGACGATGCGGGGCACTTCGAGCGTGCGCCGCGCGCTCACCATACGGTCGATCAGGACCACCGTCGACCGCGCCGCGGACGGAAGCAGCGAGACATCGGCGATCACCAGTCCCTCAATACTCGCGAAGGCCAGATACCTCCCGTCGACGACGGCACCGGCGGGTGATCCGTTGTTGCCCTCCGGCACGCCGTCGGCGTCGGTCAGCAATCGCGCGTCGGGCGCGACGCTGCTGTCGGCTACCCACTCGGCCAGACGTCGAAGCGGCAACACGGTCAAGCCACGATTGCCGGGCATCCAGAGGCGGCCGGCGGAATCCACCACGAAGCCCGATACGGTTTCATCCGGTAACGGAACGGTTCTCGAGCCGCGGCCGGGGCGAAAGTGTAGGAGGCCGCTGCCATACGTGCCGATCCACACACCGCCGCGACGATCCGGGTGCAGCACACGTGGGATCGATACTGGCGCGCCATCCTTCACGGTGTACACCGCCAGGCGCCCGGCCGTCGAGCGCGTGATGCGGCCGGACTGCCCCACCCAGAGCGACCCGTCCGGGGCCAACGTCATGGATTCGATAGGACGTCTCGTAATCGCCCCCCAGCCGGGCAGATACCGCCATCGATCGTCTGCCCCAATCTCCGCAATACGGCCGTCGCTCATGCCGACGAGCATCCGGTTACCGGCCTGCAGGAGCGGGCGCGCGACCACGGTCGTCGCGCCGGCCGTGCTCGCCCCCAACGTGGAGGCATCGAACGCCCATTCGACGTTCACTCCGTTCCGATCCACTCGGCGGACTCCGTCCGTGTGGCCGATCCAGAGCCGACGCTGCTCGTCGAACGCCAAGGCCGTCACACACCCGTGGTCGGGCCCCAGCATGACGCTATCCTCCACGGCCCCGCGGGGGGTGATGAGATGCGCATCGCCGCATCCGGGAGCCACCCAGAGTCGGCCGGCGCGATCGCTGACGATGTCCGACACTTCACGGTTCGACCGACGCGTCGGAATTGCCTCCACCCGGGCAATGTTCGATCGCACGGTGAACAGCCCTCGGCCGAGCGACCCCACCACGAGCACGCCATCGCCGGTGAACGCCAGCGAGATCGGCGGAGCTGGCAACGTGAGGACACGCTCGACGCCCACGGTCAGGTCGCCTTCGCCATCCGTGCGGACGCGAAATAGCTGGTGTCCCGAACCGACCCAAATCGCCTCGGCCAAGTCGTTGGGATTCGACGCGATCGCGTGGACGATGCTGTCGATGCCGGCCACTCGACGCCACACACCCTTGCTCAGGATCGACAGGCCGCTACGGCCCCCAAGCCAGACGTGACCGCGATGGTCCACATGCACGCGCTGCTCTAAGTCCCACGGAAGACCGAACGGGCCGATTGGCCGTTGTTGCGCGCCACCGGCCGCCAACTCCGTGACGCGGTTTTCGGTCGCAAACCAGAGCACATTCGGCGACCGCTGAAAGAACGGCGAGCGAGCCACCGGCAGCGCGGCACCGTTACGCCACTGGCCAGCCTGAAAGAGCTGCATGCGATCCGCCAGCCGAATCACGATCGTCGCGCTGTCCAGCCGAGCGATGTCGTCCACCACCTGGTCCGAGCCCATGGACGGCGACGGCAGCGTGTCCACGAGCTGTCCATTCACGAGTCGTCCGATCGTACCACGAACGGTCCCGAACCAGAGCGACCCATCGGCGTCAGGAAACAGCGCAGCCACGCTGTTGTCGACCATCACCGGCACGCGACGCGAGTTATACGTCTCTACCCGAAGCCCGTCGAAACGGATAAGCCCGCCGAACGTGGCGCCCCACACATGTCCGTTCCGATCAACCACAAGCTTCGACACGGTGCCCTGCGGGAGTCCGCCCCACTGTTGCACCGTAATGTCCAGCACATGCACTTCGACGCGATTGGGCTCGGGCAGCGCTTGTGCGTGCGCCGAGCGACCGACCGTCACTTGGGCAAGCCAGGCAATCGCGATCATGACCGCATGCGTAGCGCGGCGCAGGGTCCGATAGGTGCTCCGGCGGCGATCGATCATATCGGGCGCAGGACGATCAGCGCTTGTCGACGGCAACAGCGCCGCCTTTCATCACCCACCGCACGCGGTCGATCACGACGTCGATGCTCGCCAGCGGGTCGCCCTCAACGGCGACGATGTCGGCGAAGAATCCTGGGGCAATCCGTCCGAGCTTGGTGGGCTGTCCGAGCAAGATCGCGCCGTTCGTGGTCGCGGTGGCCAGCGCTTGCGCGGGCGTCATGCCGGCCTTCACGAACCAGCGGAGTTCACGCGTGTTCTCGCCGAACATCCAGTACACGGCGTCCGAGCCCATGGCGAAGCGCACACCGGCTTTGTGCGCACGACGCGCCGTTTCGAGATTGAAGAGGCGGAATGAATCGAGGCCGGCGACCTGCTCGCTGGTATAGCCCAGGAGCGAGGCATTGTCGGCGTAGAAGCGGTTGTGATCGATCGTCGGTACGTACATCGTGCCGCGCTTCGCCCATTCGGCGAGCGTGGCATCATCGAAGCCGGCGGGATGCTCCACCGATTCGGCGCCCGCGCGCAGCGCGGCGCGGCCACCGGAGTCGCCGTACGAGTGGATGGCGATGGGTCGCTTGAGACGATGCGCCGTTTCAGTGGCGACGCGCATCTCCACGTCGGTGAACGTCTGCACGCCGGTGACATTGGCGTAGGTGCCGGTGGAGCCGTACATCTTGATCCAATCGGCACCGGCCTCGACCTGCGCCTCGATGGCGGCTTTGATGTCGATCGTGTCGCGCACACGACCGCGCGTGGCGAGCGAGGGCTGGCCCTCCACCGGCGGCGTGCTGACCTTGGAGAGGCCGTAGCCGGCCACGAACATGCGCGGCCCGATCATCGCCCCGCTGTTCACGGCATCGCGAATGCCGATGTCGGCGTAGTTGCTGGCGCCGAGATCGCGCACCGTGGTCACACCGGTTTCGAGCGTGCGCCGCAGGTTGGTGGCGGCCGCGGCAATGACGGAATCGCGCGAGCGCGCGCTA
>CANHJV010000164.1 GCA_947461225.1 Gemmatimonadota bacterium
ACGGTGCCGCTCGAGCCGCCCAGCAGATATCCGTCGGTGGCCGTCCGTCGGCGTTCCACGGCGAGCACGGTGAACGGGACGCCGGACATCGTCGCGCCTTCGAGGCCGGGCAGCGACAGGAAGTCGGTGCCATCGAAGCGCAACATGTTCTTGAGCATTCCCGACATGATCCGTGTGGGTCCGGTCGCGGCAACACCAGTTGCATGTCGTGCCGCACCGGACTTGTCCCGCCATACCGTCACGGCGCCACTGGTTTGTGTGATGGTGGTGGAGTCGGTCGCGTCCAGCCAGAGCGCGGCACCACACAGGCCGTACACGCTCGAGCCATCCGCGATCAGCGTCGTGGGGCTGGCGACGGCGATCCCGTTCACCGAGGCCTGCAGCGTCAACGTCGTCCCCCCGCACGCACTAGAAAGGATCGTGACCACGCGACGCCCAGCGCTATCGGTGAGTCCTTCGTTCCGTACGGTCGCGGCGCCGCCCGTCACCGAGACGGTAACCGACGCGCCGGCAATCGGATTCCCCTTCGCGTCCCGCGCCGTGACCTCCAGCAACGTGCTGTCGCCCGACGCGGTCAGGCGCGGGTCGGTCAGGCGAACGGTGCTGAGCGTCGGCTGCACACTCCCGGCGCCGATCATCAGGACGGGCGCCGACGAGAGCAAGACGTAGTCCGCGATGGCGTAGAGCTGCAGCGTTTGGGCGCGCGCACTACTGAGCGCTGCCGTGGCGACACCAAGCCCGCTCGTGACAGTCGCTGGTTGCACAATGGCGACCTGTTGCCCGTTGGCGCTGATCCACACCGGGGTGTTCGGCACCGGGAGACCTTGGGTCGAGCGCGCGGTGACGGTGACGACGGTGGCGGAATCGGGGAGAATCGCCAGTGACCCCACAGTCATCTGCGACTGCGCGGCGCTCACCGACGATGCCGGTGCGTTGTCACTCACGGCGAGATCGAGCGTGCGCACGTGCCGGCTTCCACTGTCATCGACCACGGTGACACCGACGGGGTAGGTGCCGGCACGATCGAAGATCGTGCGCGACACCGGTCCGGAGACCTGCGATGCGCCATTGCCCAACGTCCACTCGTACGCCTGCACCGCGCCATCGCGATCCGTCGAGTAGGACGCGTTGAACGTGACGGTGTCGCCGGGCTTCGGCCAACGCGGCGACACGGTGAACATCGCCACGGGGGCGAGGTTCACGCTGTTGGTGCGCGGACTCTCGACCACGGGTGCCGTTTGAAGTGTGCGGTCGCCACTGCACGCGCCGGCGGAGCCGAGTAGTGCGGCGGCGACGATGCGTATGGATCGGCGTGCCGACGTACGCCGCGCCAGGGTGTTCGAGCGATCAGGCATCAGCTTGTTCATGTATGAATCACGCGCCCGTGTATCGGACGGACACGGTGACGTTGCCGCGATATGTGCCGGACGCTTGTAACGGCGACGGCGTCACGGTGGCACCAAGGCACAACGCCGATCGACCGCCGGCCGCCGTCGCTTCGGTGAGGGCGAGGGCGCCAACACCGCCCGTGAGTGCCACACTCGAGGCTCCGAGGCAGTTCGCCCCGGTACGTTGAAGCCAGCTCGTGATCGGGAGGGTCTCGCTACCGCCGTCTCGGGTGAGCACCGAAGGGAGCGCGTCGAAGGTGACTTCGATCGAGGACAACAGTGCGCCATCGAACAGCAAGCGCATCGCGCGTGGATTATCAGGTGCAATGACCGACGCCGCACCCGCGTAGACCGCGGGGAAGTGCATGGGTAACGCGGTAATCGAGATCGGTTGCACGACCACCGCAGACGCCACGCACTGGGCGGTGAGGCTGAGCCGCGAGCTCGAGGGCTCGCGCGCCACAAACGTGATCGCTGCCGTGAACGTGGCGTTGCCGACGGCAAAACTGGGGCTGGCTGTTGCACCGAGCCGAAGGACACCGATGCCGTCGGCCCCGAGAACGAGGGCGACGTCTCCACCGGAAATCGGTGTAGCGCTCACCGGCGACCCGCTGGCGCCCGTCGCCGTCGTTGCACTCCACGCGGTCAGCGGAACGGCCTGTCCTCCGTTGCTCAGGACAGCCGGCAGCGTGAGCGTAATCAGGAGCGACGCGTTCGCCGGTCCCTGCACGGTGAACACGGCGGCTCCCGCCGCGGCTGGTGCCACGGTGCGCACGAGCCGCGGCGCCATCGTCCCGAAATTGAGGGACTGGCTTGCGACCACACGAATCGCCTGCGCCCCGAGCGAGCGGCTTGACGTCGGGAGGGTGATGACGCCGGCGGCGACGATGAGGAAGGTGCCCCAACGGCGCCCACGTGAAGGATCGATTCGACCGGGTATCATTGACGCGATGACTCGAAGGCGGCTGACGGGCCCTCGCTGCGCGACGGTGGCACAGCCAACGCGGCGTCGTCGCCGCGACGTCCGGGGCGTGTGGTCTCGTCCACGAAGGCCAAGTCGATGCGCGTGTCGCCGAAGGGTGCCAACATGGCCCACTGCCGTGACTGTCCGGTCATCAGGATGCGGCCGTCCTGCGCGAGAAAACTGTCAACATCGGCCTGAACCGCCATGGCATCGAGCACGGGGAGACCGGTGACGATGTACCGTCCGAGGTGATCGGTCCGCACCGACTGGCCGCCGACGCGTACGGGGACGTCGGCAAGTCGTGGTTCGTCGGGATCGAAGCGCCCGTTGTGGTTGCGATCTTCGTAGGCAACCCCACTGACGCGCGCACGCAGCGCGACCACGTCGCCATCGAGCTGCATGCCGCGGCGTGACATCGTCGCCGAGCCCATGACGCTAGTGGTACTCCGGGCACGCCCGGTCATGCCACCTACCACGTCCTGAAAGAACGTGGCCATGCGCCCCTGATACTGCAGCTGCATGCGCATGCTCGAGCCACCGTTGCGGACCCAGTCTACGCCTCCCTGAAGGAAGATGCCGCGCGACACGTTGGTGGACAGCTGACTGCTCACTAACTCGACCTGGCGCCGCTCAGTGAATCGGGTGCTGATGGAGGCGAATGTGCGTCGGAGCCAGCGTGGGCCCTGCGTGATCTGGGGGACGGTCACCGTGGCGCCGGGGCGCCCAGAAATGAACCGCGGCACCACGGGTGATTGGGCCTCGATGCGGTCGTACGTCGCTTGCACCAGCGTGCGGGCGAAACGCACCCCTGCCGTCGTGGTGAGCACGGCGGCGCTACCACGCTGGCTCTCCGCTCGGCGCCACTGTGCCGAAAACCACGCCTTTCCCAGGTCTCGGCTCAGCGGGCGTACGGTGATCGCCCCACTGGTCTCCCGGCGGAACGACTGACTCAGCGTTGACATCCAGAACGGCGGCTGCTGCGGATCGACGGCCTCGCTCCCGACTTCGACGCGCAAGCGCAGGGAGGGCTGGACAACCGCGCGCCCTCGCCACCATCCACGTTGTGCACCCTCGCCGCGTACTTGCAGCCAGTCGGTGGGTGAGCCCACGACGGAGGCATAGGGAAGGCGCTGGGCGGGGCTGCCATCGCGCGGACGTAGTTCGTAGGCACCGATACGTGCGGTGTATCGCGATGTGAGCCCGACACGGAGGTCGACGTTCGACACGAGTCCGCACTGGCCGAGGCGGCGACGACAGTCGCTCTCGGGCGTGTCGTTGTCCTGAATCGTCAGCCCATATTCCACGCTGCGCGCCGGGATCAAGTCGGATTCAAGGCTCAAGAGCGTGGCGCGGCGCGACACGCCGTCCGGTGTATAGATGGCAAGCTCAAGGGCATTCTGGCCGAAGTCGATGGGAACGGGCAGCACCCAATTGCCCGCACTGTCCGCCACCGTCACTCCCAGCACCTGCCCGTTGCGCGAGAGTTCGATCTCCGCGCCAGGCGGAGCGGTACCGCTTCGGGTCATCGATCCCAGCTGGCGCGAACGAAGGAACGGCGCGTTTGTCAGCGCGATCCCGCGCCCGGCGAGTGGCGTCAGTCCCGTACTCGTTCCGCTGCCAAGGCGAACCTGCCGGATGAAGCGGTTCATGGGGTTTCCCCCGATCCAGCCGACTTCGGCGTGGCGGTGCTCGAAGTTCCCGAACCGAGTGGCACGAACATCCGCCAGCAGGCCGCCGCCCAACACCGTGGTGCCGATCGTTGCCTGAGAGGCGTAGTCGCCCGACTGATTGTCGAAATTGTGCGTGTAGGTCGTGGAGATCCCGTCGGGTAGCCACCCACCGTGAATGAGGCGTTCGCCGCTGCTTCGCACTGAGGGGCACGATTCCTCCGCCGTCGCGCGCCGACGTTCCGCCCGAGCGATCGCCGACGCAAACCGAGGAATGCTCGACCGCTCCGCCACGAGGAGCAGGCTCGCCGATGCGACGTCCAGCTGCAGCGCGATCCCCGTGATCCACTCCAATGGTGCCAGATCCAGAAAATGCTCCCCGCCGTCGGGGCCGACGGTGTCAGCGGGGAACTCCTGGGTCTCCGTACGGCCGCCGAAGGCGCGGCGCGTGGCGCGCCCGCTTCGGGGCTCGTAGGTCGCCTCGATGGCGCGAAAGGTCGGCACCCGGAGTTCGATCGTGTTCGTTGACGCGGCAGTCCCGATCTGAATGCCGAGCAAACTGGCAAACTGCCGGAGGGGAATCTGCGGGCGCTCCTGCGTCGCCCCCACTCGCGTGAAGACCGTGCCGAGCTCGTCGTCGTTATAAACGACCGCCAGAATCCCCATCGCGTCAGGGATCACGGCCAGCGAATCTCGGGCGGTCGTTGTGTCTCGGTTGGGGCGCAGGCGGGCCGGAACGGAGTCGGTCGCAGGCGCCAGATTCGCTCGACTAAGGGTGTCGAGGCCGGCGATTCGTTCGGAGCCTTCTATTGTTGGGATCCACCATGGGTCGTCGTCGGCCGACGGGCCGCCCGACGATCGCCGTGGTTGTACGATCCCAAGGTCGGAAGGCGACGGGCGAGGTGGCACCGGCACGCGCTGCACGACGCTCGGGAAGGGGAGAGGGAGTGCTTCCGGGAGGTCGGGCCGCTGCGAAGTGACGGTGAGCCGGATCGATGTCACGCGTGCCGCATCCTGCGGCGCCACGGGCAACTCGAAGCTCGGCGACAGCGCGCGATACACGGCCAGCTGTCGGTTGGCGGACGCCAGTACGCGATCGCGGTCGTCGAGAGCCTCCAGGCGGAGGGCGCCCAGGGCCACGCCGGTGCCGAGTCGGGTGAAGGTTGGGCGTACAGTGATGGTGTCCCCGTGCCACTCGGCGCTGCCCACGTCGGCGCTCAGGCCGGTCTGCACCCGACCCTTCCTGAAGAAGACGGGCAGGACGGTCTGCACTTCAATGTTCACTTTTCCCGTTGCCGCCACGCCCGTTTCCCCAGAGGGGAGGCCCCCGTCGGCGGCCTTGGCGCTGACGAGCACGCGAGCCCAGTACTCGCCTTCGGGCAGACTCGCCCCCGGCACCGAGACGAAGCGGACGACCTGAGCGGTGCCGGCGGCCAGTCGGAAGCGCGACGGCGCGAAGCGGACGATCGACACCGCAGAGTTCCCGCGGCTCAGTGAGTCGTCGGTGAGCCGGACCACCGTGCGGCCGGTCGCCGAGTCGGTTTCCACCCACCCGAACCGAAGGGAGAGACTCACCTCGATGGGGCCATCGTTCGGATTGAGCACGGTCAACGCACCGCTCGGCGCGCGGTCGGACATCACGACCGCCTGCGGCGAAACGCTCGCCGCCTGAGCCGGAAGGCGCACGGCGATCAGGAGGGCGCTGATGCACAGCCGCCACATCGGCGGCCGCTTTGTATGGAAGCGTGACATCGTGATGAAGGAACCGGAGACGCGCATCGTCGCGCGAGAGCTTGATCCGTAAACTGTGAACTGAACTTCATATCGTCATCTGGCCCGAAAACTTGAGCGTGGGCGGGTTGAGCGTCCGGTTCCTGCCAACGCTCAAGAATTTTGGAGGCCTGCCGATACCCCTTGGCGTGGTGAGCGATTCTTCATGATGTATTCATCACCCGCAGCTGTAGTGCCCCGGGGACGTCACGTCCCACCCACAATCCATTCTTCTGCAAGGACCGACGATGATCCTTACCCTGAAGCGGGCCGCCACCATCGTGGCGTGTTCCCTCGTGTCCGTTTCCGCTGCGCACGCCCAGGCGAGTTCGGCGCAAACGGCTACCACACCCGTGACCGCTCGCGTGTTCACGCCGCTCACGCTCACGGCCAATGAAGCCCTGCGGTTCGGCAATCTGTACTCGCCCTTCGCGGCAAAAACCATTGCCTGGACCGATAACGCCGCGAGTGCCGGTCGCGCGCGCTTCACGATCAGCGGCGAAGGTGGAGCGGAGATGGCACTCAGCATCACCGTGCCGGCCACCATCAGCAGCGGCGCCAACAATATCCCGCTGAGCGCGGTCGAGCTCCGTCATGGCACTACCGACGCGGACGCATCGGGGAGCGTCGTCACGCTCACAACCGCGACCGCCAACAGCCTGAACGTTACGATGGGTGGCGCTGCGGGCAGCTCGCAGAGCTACTTCCTTCGCCTCCGTGCCACGGCCACGCCGGGTGCCTCGCAGACGTCCGGCTCGTATGCGGGAACAATCAGCGTGTCCGTCAACTACACGGGCGCCTGATGTCCTCG
>CANHJV010000165.1 GCA_947461225.1 Gemmatimonadota bacterium
CCCGCCGTCCATGCCGGTGCCGCCTCGGCCAACTCCACCGCCGCCGCCTGCTGCTGAATCAGTTCGCGCAGCGACGAGGCCTCACTGGCCTTGGTCTGATCGAGCGCACGCCAGCGATCGAGCGTGCTCTTGAGATCGAGCAAGCCGCGATACAAGCCGGCGTTCGCGACCGGCGGCGTGAGATACGACACCAACGTGGCGTTGCCGCGGCGCTTGGCCAGCGTGCCTTCGGACGAGTTGTTCGACGCGTACAAGTACACGTTCGGCGCATCACCGATCAGACGATCGGGCCAGCACCGATCATCGAGTCCCGACTGCTTTCCGGGCATGAACTCGAGCGCACCGTGCGTGCCGAAATGCAGAATCGCATCCGCCGCATAGTCCTCACGCAACCACCGATAAAACGCGCTGAAGGCATGCGTCGGCGCGAAGCCCCCTTCAAACAGCAGACGCATGGGGTCGCCTTCCCACCCGAACGACGGCTGCACGCCGATGAACACGTTCCCGAGTTGCAGGCCCATCACCTGAATCGACTGTCCGTCGGATAGCTGACGTCCGGGGGCGGGGCCCCATGTTTTCTCGATTTCGGCCAGATACGGCTCTCGGCGCACATGATCGTCGGTGCGGATCGTGGTGTGCACATTCGCTGGCGCGCCGTAGCGCTCGCGATTGCCCCCCGTGATACGCTCGCGCAGATCGTCGGCGCTCGACGGCAACTCGACGGTGTACCCCTGTTCCTTGAGCGACGCGAGCACGCGCTGCATGGACGGGAACACCGCGAGATACGCGGCGCTGCCGGTGTTCCCCGCATTGGGCGGGAAGTTGAACAGAATGAGCGCGATTTTGCGCTGCGCGCGATCCATCCGACGTAGCGCCACCAGCTTCGACACGCGCTCGGCCACGCGGTCGATGCGCTCGGTGATCGGCTCGGACGCCGCCGCCTTCCCCGGCTGGGGTTCACCCTTTCCACCGAACACAGTGGGCACAATGGCCCCATCGAGTTCGGGAATGGCGATTTGCAGCGTGGCCTGCAGCGGATTCAGGCCGCGCGCATCGTTCCGCCACTCCTGAATGGTCTGAAACTCGAGCGTTTGCAGCGTGATGTACGGGACATCGAGGCCACGCAGCACGTCTTGCGCAGCCTCCGAGTTGTTGTACGCCGGACCACCCACCAGCGAGAAGCCGGTGAGATTGATCATGGCATCGATCGTCGCCTGTCCCTTGCCGTTCGTGAAGTACTTCTCGACGGCCGGCCGTGCATCGAGCGCGGAGGCGAACGCCGGTACCACACGCAATCCCTTGGCCTCGAGGGCCCGCACGACCGCCGCATAGTGGGCCACGTTGTCAGCCAGCAGATACGACCGGCCAACGAGCACACCCACCGTACCCGCATCCGCACCACGCAGCCGTGGCAGCTCTTCCACACGCTCGGTCATCCCGCGATTCGACAGCGCCGGATGCCACAGTCCGACTTCCGGATAGGTCTGCGGCTGTTGCGGATTGAGCTTGCCGCGCAGCGCCCGGCGAGGACCGTCGGCGTATCGATCGATGGCGTACTTCACCATCTGCTCGATGTTCTCGGCGGTGCCGGCCAGCCAGTACTGAATCAGCAGCAAGTAGGCGCGCACGTCCTGCGCGGTGCCCGGGATGAACTTGAGAATGGAGGGCAGCGTGCGCAGCGCCGACATCTGCCGTTCGCCGCTCGACTTCCCGTCGCCGCGCGACCCGCGCAGCTTCTTGAGCAGATTGATCGGGGAGAGCGGCGACCGCGACTCTCCCCCGCTCATGTCGAACTTGCCGAGCTTCGTGCATTTCACGAGTTCCGGCGTGCAGAGCGCGCAGAGCACCGCGTCCGCCGCATCACGACGGGCCAGCACCGCCTCATACACCGCGTTCGCGTACTCTTCCTGAAAGAGCTGCGTGCACACCACGATATTGGCCTGCGCGATGTCCTGACGCGCGCGCTCGGCGGCGAGCGGATCACTGCCGAAGTCGGCCGCCACATGCATGGTGATCGTGAGGCCGGGGATGTCGCGCACGAGCGCCGCCCCCGCACGCTCGAAAGCATCGGCCAGGTGCGCGTCGAGCGTCGTGATCGCCACGCGAATCGGAATTGGCCTCGCCGCCGAGCTAGCGGCCATAGAATGCCTTAGCGTCGTACATGAGGTCCACGGTGATCTCGGCGATCCCGCGGTCATGGGCGTACTTCTCGGTATTCCGACGCACCTTGCCCCGAACGAAGAAGGGAATCTTCTTCAGCTCCGCTTCGGCCGGCGCGAGCCAGCTGGTGACGATCGGCGCGACCGCGACCACGGCGTCGATTTCGTCCTCTTCTTCGGCGAAGCCCACGGCACTGGCCGCTTCCGGCGCTTCGAGGACAAGCGCTGCGCGCGACGAGAACGGTGTCATGCTCTGCGCGCCCATCGACGCCGCGCGCGCCGGCCGCTCACCATCGGTCGCGGCGGACGAGGCGTGCAAATGCGACGGCGTCGCACCGTCACTGAATTCAAAGTCGTCCTTGAACATGTGCAGCAGGTGCTCTTCGAGGCCCATCATGAGCGGGTGCACCCAGGTGTCGAAGATCACGTTGGCGCCTTCGAATCCCATCTGCGGCGAATGCCGCGCGGGCACGTCCTGCACGTGAATCGGCGCCGAGATCACCGCGCACGGCACACCGAGACGCTTGGCGATGTGGCGCTCCATCTGCGTGCCGAGCACCAGCTCCGGCGCCAGTTCGGTGACGCGCTGCTCAACGGCGAGATAGTCGTCGCTGATGAGCGCCTCAACGCCGAGCGCCGCCGCGAGCTCGCGGATCGGTCGGGCGTACTCCCGCGAGTACGTGCCAATGCCGACCACGGTGAACCCCAGTTCGTCCTTCGCCATCCGGGCGGCCGCCATCACGTGGGTGGCGTCGCCGAACACGAAGACGCGCTTCCCGGTGAGATACGTGGAGTCGACCGACCGCGAATACCACGGCAGCAGCGACCGGCTGGCATCCACCTGTGCCGTCCCGGCGCGTTCGCGCTCGAGCAATGCCGACACATCAATGCCGGCGACCTTGCCCACTTCTTCGACGAATTCGCGCGTGGCCAGCACGCCGATGGGCACCGTGCGCACCGTGGGCTGCCCGAAGGTTTTCTGAAGCCAGCGTGCGGTCGTGTCGGCGACTTCCGGATACAGGACGACATTGAAGTCAGCGTGCGGCATCGCCTGGATGTCCTTCACCGTGGCATTCAGCGGGGCGCACACATGCACATCGACGCCAATGTCCTGCAGCAGCCGCGTGACTTCGCGCACGTCGTCGCGATTGCGGAAGCCGAGGGCTGTGCCGCCGAGCAGGTTGCAGCGCGGACGGCGGTGCTCACGGGTGGCCGCGGCCGCGACGCTTTCACGGGGCGGCGAGCCGGGCGGCGGCGCGAGCGGCAGCAAGAGCGTGCGCACGAGGTGATAGAACGTCTCGCTGGCGCCCCAGTTCTCTTTCTTCGAGTACGCCGGCAGTTCGAGCGGCACAATGGGGATCGGCAA
Source organism: Gemmatimonadota bacterium (assembly GCA_947461225.1). Classification (GTDB taxonomy): domain Bacteria; phylum Gemmatimonadota; class Gemmatimonadetes; order Gemmatimonadales; family Gemmatimonadaceae; genus Gemmatimonas. Next base: position 3,526 of record CANHJV010000165.1, read on the forward strand.
CGACATGCCCATCGCGAGCGATCCCGGCTGATCCTGAATGAGTTCAGCCGTGCACGACTCGCCGACCAGCATGGCGTCGGGCTTGAAGCGCTCGTACGCGTCGCGCACCGCCGACTTCACGAGCTCCGCCGTGTCGCCGCCGAGATCGCGCGCCTGGAACGTGGTATAGGTGACCGGCGGTCGTGCGTCGCGGCGCTCGATCATGGTGAAGAGCAGATCGGCATACGTGTCGCCTTGTGGCGCGTGCAACACGTAGTGCACGGCCTTCATCGAAGTCGCGATGCGCATCGCGCCCACGTGCGGCGGACCTTCGTACGTCCAGAGCGTCAGTTCCATGCCGTGATCCTCAGACTGCGAGTCGCTGCGCGCGATCCAGCGGCCGCGCGAAAAGTTCTGCCAAATCGCCCGCCTGCTCGTAGCCGTGCACGGGAGAGAAGACGAGTTCGATGGACCACTTGGTGCGCAGCCCCTCGGCCTCAAGCGGATTCGCGAGTCCGAGTCCGCAGACGGTGAGATCCGGGCGCGCGTCGCGGCACCGATCGAGCTGTTTCTCCACGTCCTGTCCTTCACTGATCTGCGCCGTGGCCGGCAGACGCTGGAGTTCCGACGCAATCATGAGCTTGTCGAGATACGGCGTGCCCACCTCGACCAACTCGACGCCGCACTCCTCGTACAAAAAGCGCGCGAGCGGGATTTCGAGCTGCGAGTCGGGGAAGAAGAACACGCGCTTGCCTTTGAGCCACGGGCCGTAGCGTGCGAGCGCGACACGGGCGCGCTCCGCTGGTGCGGCGGTGACCGCATCAACGCGTTCCGCGCTCACGCCCCACGCGTCGGCCGCGGCTTTGAGCCACGCCGTGGTGCCATTCACCCCGAACGGGTACGGCGCCGACAGGAGCGTCGCCCCGCGTGCGATCAGGGCCCGCGCCGTTTCACCCAGGAACGGCTGCGCGAGCAGGAGCTTGGTGTTGGGCCCCACGGGCGGGAGGTCACGCGCCATCCGCGGCGGGAAGAAGTGCACCGGCCCGACGCCGAGCTGCGCGAACAACCGCGTAAACTGGTCTTCGACCACATCGGCCATGGTACCGACCACCATGAGCTCGGCCGTGGCACTGGTGGACTCGGGCAGATGCGGGACCATACAGCGGAGGCACGCGTCTTCGCCCTGCGTGAACGTGGTCTCGATGCCGCTGCCCGAATAGTTCAGAATGCGCACGCGCGGCAGGAACTGCTCATTCAACCGCTCAGCGGCGCGCTGCAGATCGAGCTTGATCACTTCGGACGGGCACGAGCCCACCAGGAACAACGTCGAGATGTCAGGACGCCGACCGAGGAGCTGCCGGACACAGCGATCGAGCTCGTCGTTGGCATCGGCGAGGCCGGCGAGATCGCGTTCGCTGAGAATGGCGGTCGCGAAGCGCGGTTCGGCAAAGATCATGACACCGGCCGCCGACTGCACGAGGTGTGCGCAGGTACGGGACCCAACCACGAGGAAGAACGCGTCCTGCATCTTCCGGTGCAGCCACACAATGCCGGTGAGTCCGCAGAACACTTCGCGCTGCCCACGCTCGCGAATGACGGGGAGTTCCATGACGGTGCTCACGCGGTCACCACCGGTCGGAGTGACGCGGCTTCCTGCAGGCGGGCCGCCCGGAGCTTGAGCACGAACTGGATGGCATTGACGGCGTACGTGCCGTAGGCGACCAACGCGAGCACCATCAGGGTGCGCGGCGCCCACGCCAAGGCGAGACCGGCCAGGTAGGCGGTGTGCAGCGCGATGACGCCCATGCTGACCACATCTTCCCAGAAGAAGGCGTCGGCGAAGAGGTACTTGCCGAACACGACCTTCTCCCAAATCGCACCCGTGACCATGATGGTGTAGAGCACGATCGTTTTGACGACGACCGAGATGTTGGCCGCCGCGAGTCCGTCGCCGGTGCGGAGATACCGGAGCACCAGCCAGACGGAGACCGCCATGACCACGAACTGGACGGGCGCAAGGATACCCTGAACGAGCGTCCACTTCGTGGCATCACGACGCAGGCGCTCTTCGGGCGTATATAGTCCGGTCCTCGGCGCCTGTGGCGACGGGGATCGGGCGCCGGCGGTCGCGATGAGCGCGTCCGAGGCGTGTGTGGGCGTATTCATGTCACCATCTCTGACCGGGGGTTCGCGTTCCCAGATGACACGAGAGTAGGGAATGGCGCAGAAGTTGTCAAGAAAAGTTTACGTCAACCTTTCTTGACAATGGCTTCAGGCTGTAACACCATTCGCCGGTGAGATGGCCGGACGAGCGGAACCTGTCCGGATCCCGTTTTTGTGCTTGCGCCCAGGAGACTACGCGGCAATGTTCGGCGCTCCCCCCCAGCCCGCCGCGTCCGGCAGCATTTCGGTGCCGCGCCGCGTGGGCACCAGCCACGACGAGATGGAATCGCCTCCGGCCCCCCGTCGAACTGCGCGCCTCGAGCGCGTTGAGCGAACCATTGAGAACGAACTCGTGCCCCGTCTTTTGGCGAGCCACCGGGCGGGGCCGGTGCCGCCCGCGATCTCGGCGGCGGCCGCGCGCGAGTTGTCTGAGCGCGACGTGGTGGAGTTCGTGGCGGCCGTGCGCAGCGCCGATGACGCCTGTGCGGAGCGGTTCATCAACGCGGTGCTGGCCGAGGGGGCGTCCGTCGAGTCCGTATATCTCGACCTCTTGGCTCCATCGGCGCGCCGCTTGGGTGAGTTGTGGGACAACGACGAGTGTGATTTCGTTGAGGTGACCGTTTCGCTGGGCCGAATGCAGCGCATGCTGCGCGATCTCTCGCAAGTCTTTCTGGCCGACGTTTCCCACGGCGAACCGGTCGGGAGCGTGCTACTGACGTGCATTCCCGGCGAGCAGCACACGCTCGGCATTATTATTGTTGGCGAATTCCTGTTACGTGACGGCTGGCGCGTCTTGGTCGGCGCGCCGTGGTCTGAAAGCGATCTCCTCACCATGGTGGCCACCGAGTGGTACGACGTCATCGGGTTTTCCGTGGGCCACGAAAG
>CANHJV010000166.1 GCA_947461225.1 Gemmatimonadota bacterium
AGGAGAGTCACACGTGTCCCGATGTTCGAAGTGGAAAGACAACCTGCATGAGCAACCTGCGAAAGCGACCTGCGTTACCGCAGCGTCATCACCAACCCGTTGTGCGCCTTGATGACGCCAGCCCGAAGAATATCGAAGCCGTTCTCGTGGCAGTACAACCCCATCTGGTGCACGTCCATCAGTTCGCGATAGCCATGATTCATCCAATCGGCCATCAGGGTATAAAACACGCGCGACTTGAACTGATTGCGCGGCGTAGTCATCACGACGGTGCCACCCGGCTTGAGGAAGCGCCGGTGCATCTCGAGACACTCCGCCTTGTAGGCGTCGGGGAAATGCTCCAGCAGTCCGATGGACACGACCACGTCGAATTCCCTCCCGTACGTCAGGTCGCGAATGTCGGCGACCTCGAAGTGAATCGGCATCTCGTCGCGGTACCACACGCGCTGGTGTCCCGTGGTCGGATCCACGCCAAGAAACGGATAATCGAGTGGAAACTTGCCGAAGCGGTCCGTCGCGCAGAAGGCATCGTAGTCCACGAGCACGATCTCGCCGCCCGGATACATCGCGGCGATCTGCATGGCCTCGTAGCCGTCGGCGGCGCCGAGAAACAGGATGCGCGGCTTCTTCACGTCGAGGCCGGCGAACAGCGCCCGCTTGCCGCGGGGATCCCACACCGCGTCTTCCACGCGCATGATCTTGTTCCACACCGCGAGGTAGGCGATGTCTTCCAGGGCCTCCTTGGCCTCATGCAGATCCAGCCGCGACAGGGCCGCACCAAATTGCGCCTTCGCGTGGCTCTGCGCCTCGGGTACATCGGTCAGGAAGAACTGGTGGAAGGCGGTGTTGAACAGGCGCCATCCGTCGGCGATCGGGAGCGGCTGGTGATGTTCCTGCTCGTAACGCCGCCGAGCGCTCGACCACTTCTCGGTGCGATACGGGCGCCCCACGTCCTGCCAGCGGAGCGTGGACCAGTCCAGCGCACTCACGTCCTCGAACAGATCCGGTGCCTGATCGCGCAGATCGATGCGGTACTGACCGGTCAGCTCGTGGTGACCGACCTTGTGGCGCGCGCCACGAGGTCGCCCCCAGGGGCGACTGGTCTGAGCAGGAAAAGCGCGTGTGCTGGCTGGGGTGGTTTCGGGGGCAATCAGCGTAGCCATACGAGACCCGGCGGGAGAATGTCGACCGGTGGAGTCTGGGTTCTCGGCGGGCTGGGCGCCAGTGCTGGCGCGCCGAACGACGGTTGTTCGGCGCGCCTTCGGCACCGGATCGGCGGCGTGGGCTACCGGCGCTGCGTTCCGGTCGTGTCCGTCAGTGCTCTCATGAAGGACACCAGAGCACGTTGCTCGCCCGCCGACAGCTTCAGCGCATCCGGAGGAAGGGTCTGGTTGTCCAGTTCAATACCGATGCCAGCGCCACCACCGCGATTGTAGAAGTCGACCACTGACTCCAGCGTCGGATACGCCCCGTTGTGCATGTAGGGCGCGGTCAACGCGACGTTCCGCAGGGTTGGCGTGCGAAACGCGTACTTGTTCGGCGCGGAGATGGAGATGCGATATCGACCCACATCCGGATCGATGCGTCCGCCATTTGTCACGGCACGTACCGGAACACCGAGCACCTCCAGCTCCGACTTCTGGAACATCGGCGGCACCGTCCCATTGGTCAGCGGCAGAAAGTGGCAGGTCGCACACTTCCCCTTCCCCACGAACACGTTGAAGCCGGCCCGCTCCTCGGCATTCAATGCTGTGGTATCACCGCGAAGCGCACGGTCGACCGGACTGTTCAACGACGTGAGGCTACGCATGTACGCCGCGAGCGCGGCACGAATGCGGGCGGGCGTGACCACGGTATCCACGGTGCCCGCCCGACTCACGAACGCCGCACGGAACTGCGCGGCCAGCGCGCGGTCGCCGGTCAGTGACGTGGACACCTCCGAGAGACGCGCGTGCATCTCGTCGACATTCTGCACCACCTCGGTGATTTGATCTTCGAGGTAGGTAGTGCGCAAATCACTGAACGAGCCGACTTGCAGCCCGATGTTGATCACGGTGGGCGTGTTGCGCGGCAGCGGCTGCCCCGATCGCCCGGGACTTGCTTTCAGACCGTCGGTGAAGGCCCGTTCCGGGATGTGACATGAACTGCACGCGCGCGAGTTGTTGCCCGAGAGTCGCGTGTCATGAAAGAGGGCACGGCCCAGCGCGACGCGCGCGGCCGGCTCCTGCCGCGTGTCGATTGGTGCGAACGCCAGTACATCAAACGCGTCCGCATCGAACAGTGTGACGGCCTGCATGCGGAACGCACGACGTTCGTCGGGCTGACCGATCCCGAGCGCCACCCGCTGCGCGTTGAGTGCGCGCGTGAGGGGGTTGGCGTGGCGCACCAGAAAATCGAGATGATCGAACGCATCGCGGCTCGCACTGGTGCGCAATGCACGCTGTGCTCCGATCAACGCCGAATCCACCGCCGTCCATCCCGTCGTATCGCCGCGGTACGGTGCGATGGCACGGGCAATGCCCTCCAGCGCCGCGTCCGCCTCCGACAGCGAAAGTCCAGCCACCGGCGAATCAAAGCCCGTAATGCCAAGCGACACCACGCGGGCCATTTCGAGCTTGACGGCATCCCAGACGCGATCATCGGTAACCACCTGGGAACCGATCATGGTGCGCGCCCGCGTGAGGATCTGCCCTAGCGTACGGACTTCGGTCTGCAGCGCCTCGCGTTCGGCGCGCGGATCGGCGCTGAACAACGCTTCTTCGACGACCTGAAACCCGGTGGGGGCCGTCACGATGTTCGGGCCCTCGTGCTCCTCCGCGTGCGGCAGCGCGGGGCCATTGAGCTCGCGCGAGGTCGTCGGCGCGTAGTACTCGAGCGCCAGTTCGACGTGCTTGAACGACGATCGCGCCGACGTGAAGAGCTCACGGGCGCGTTGCACGTCGTCACTCGTGTCGAGCCTCGACACCGCGCTGTCCAGCCGGGCCACGCGCGCCACCAACGAATCCATCTCGACGCGCCACGAGGCCTGCGCGCGCCCCGCGCGCTCGTCACTGCGTCGCGCCTCCGCATCCTTCATCACGGGATCGGCGCACGATCCGGCCGCAGCGGTGACCAGCACCGCTGCGACCAGCCCCTTCACACGACGTGCACTGCCCACTAGCGCGGCAGTCCCTTCACGATAACCAGCTGGCTCGCCTGGTCTTCGGTCGGACGCACGGTGCCGCCGTCCACGCCCCGATACTTCGTGCCGCGCCACGAATGCGGCTGCAGCGACAGCATGAACGTGTTCTCCTGGCCCAGTTCGGCCGACACGTCGACCATCGCGCCGAACTCCCAGCCAGCCTTACCCGCCGGACGCGCACCAACGGCATTGTAGAGCGCCGCGTCGGCCGCGGTGCGACGGTGATCGAGTTCGATCACGGGGCGCACATCCTTGGTGGCAATGTTGTACTGGTAGATGTAGCCGTCGTGCGTTTCGTCGCCGTAGCCGTTGTCGTCTTCCTGCGCATACACGTAGTTCGTGCCCACGTAGATGTTGTCAGGATTCTGGAACAGCTTCGCCGGGCCGTTACGATCGTCGCCGTCCATCACCAGTTCGAGCGTGCCGCTGAGCGGGCTGCTCTCGTCGAGCTTCACGCGATACACGCGGCCGTACTTGCTCCGGCTGTAATCGGCGTTCACACCCGTGTTGTTCTGACCGGTCACCGTGAAGTAGATCTCGCGGTTGTTGGCGGCCGAGCCCTTGCGGTAATCCACGTCTTCCACGCGGGCGAAGCGCATCGCGTTCACCGTAACCGTGGCGAGGTTGACCTGCCGGCCGGTGAGCGTTTTCTGGTTGGCGATCTGCCGGAACTGCACCGGATACGTCTGCCCAACCACCATGTCGCGCTCGCGCGTGTTGTTGTCGGTGCGCGCCAGCACATACAGGTTGCCGTTATCGAGATCGCCGACCGTGTTCGCCACGTACATCGCCAGCTGCCCGCCTTCGGCACCAGAATCGTCGTCGCCGATCATGATCACGGTGCGGTTCGGATACGCGATCTTCGGGAGCGGCAGCGACTGCTCGGAGTTCCAGCGTCCGAGCGCCGACAGGTAACGCGGCGTGTTGGCCGGTGCCGACGGATCGACCGCCAGAATTTCCGACTCTTCACTGCTCTCACCATTGGTGAGGAAGAGCGGGCCGAAGCCGTGCGTCTCCTGCGTCGCCAGCGTGGCGGAGCAGAGACGGTAGCGGCCGGCCGTCGAGTTGACGATGTAGTCGCCAGAAATCGGCTTGAGCGTCGCGTCCAACTTGACACGTGACACCGCAAAGTTGTCTTCGTGATTCACCAGCACCGTAAAGCTGCCGTCGGTGTTGCGCGTGAAACCGGCGCCGTCGGCCGAGCCGCCAAACACAAAGTTCGGCGACCCCGGGAGCTGATCGTCACTGCCGATCAAGCTGTAGATCTCGACGCCGGAGATGAGCGACTTCGCGAGCACCGGCGTAACCGACTGATTCTTGAGGGCAACGGGCGCGACCGGCTTGATGTCGGTGCCGGCGTCATCGCTACAGGCGGCAACGAGCAGGCTGCACGAGGCAACCAGCGCGCGCGTGGCGAACGTGGAGGGGTAGCGCATGGGAGCAGCGTCCTTGGTATGTGGAGATGCGGAGCGGATGCGACGATCGCGATGGCGACGGTCGTTCGCGGAGCACATACGGCGACGCGTGCGAAGAATTCGAGATGACCGCGTCACACGAAAGTCACGGACGGGTCGCAGAACTCCCCTGGTGCTGCAGTCCGAACGTGGCGGTACAATCATTCGGATGCATTCGCCCAACAGGCATGTCAGAAATCAATTGTGCGTCGACCCACACGCACCGGGCCGCGCCCTAGCTCAGACCAAACTCTTCCCGGGCTTGGCGCACCGCGCGCGTGTGCACGTCGTCGGCACCCAGCGCGGCACCGTTGGCGTCGCCCGTTGTCACCAGCGTGACGGCATCCTCGCGTCGCGCCAGCAGCGTCCAGAAGTCTCCGGCATCCGAATCGCCTCCGTGGTTCGCCGGCAGCAACGCGTACATCGCCTTGTACATCATCGAGAAGGCGAAGAAGATCGCGACCATGTCGGGCAGCACGAGCACGAACCGCGTGATCGCATTCACGTTGGCCACCTGATCGTTGAACGCCGGCGTGTTGAAGGGCGCGAGGACCACGCGGTAGTTGATCACGAAGTTCACGGCACCCGCGGCCAGATTCGTCACGCCGATGAGGATACCCGCCTTCTTCATGGCGTACCCGACCGTCGGCTCATCCAGCAAGCGTTCCATCTGCTGCTCACGTTCCGGCGTGTCGGGGCTCAACCCCTGCAACGCGATCGCGCGCGTGACGGGTGACCCGAGCATGGCCGTGGCGCCAAACACCAGGAATGACACCACGTAGCTGGCACTGTCCTTCAGCGCAAACAGCAGCCCGTCGACGTACCAGAACGCGAGGGCTCCGCGCATGAGCGACGTGAGACCGACGAACGCCGTGATGAAGTTGAAGCGGCGGGTGATTACCAGGAGATCGAGGAGTACCCACACCACCGGGATCATCGCGGCCGTGAGGTACGCATTGAGCGCCCCGAGCGGCGCGGTCCCGTACTTCAGGACAAGAATCGGTATGGCAGCACCGATCACAATGTCCAGCGTGAGTTTCAGCGACTTCGACATGGACACGGAATCTCACTGGAGGCGGGGGTAGATGGTACCCGCCGCAGAGACAGCATCACGGCCAAACGCTGAGGGGGCAGGGAGGAGGGTGTCCGGTTCAAGGGGTCAGAGTCGTTGAACGGGCGTTCAACGACTCTGACCCCTTGAACCGCCCCTTGAACCGCTGGGACCCTCCCTCCTGCCCCCTAAGCAGTTGGCAGTTAGCGCTTTAGCGCCTCGTCGCCTCGCTCAACCCCAGCGCCGTATTGAGCCATCGCACAAACGGCGTCATCGCCTTGAAATGCGCGGCCAGCGTCTTCGGCAACGTGACACTCGTCACCTCGTCCGGTGTCAACGCGGTCCAGGCGGTATACGACTGATACCGAAGCCAAGCTTCCGCGGGATGATCGGCGGCAAATCCGCGCGGCAGCCTCGTGAGCATCCCATCCGTATCCAGATCGCCAAAGCGACGACGGAAGGCACGCCCCTTCACGATCTCCTCGAATCCATGGAGATCTTCGGTGAGCGCCTGACGGATCTTGTGCACCGCCGAGCGTGGCGGCATCCAGATACCGCCGCCGCAGAAGGACTTACCCGGCTCAAGGTGGAAGTAAAAGCCCGCTCCACCGTGGGCCGCTTCGGTGCCGACGCCACGCCCCGCGTCGCGATGAAAGAACCAGCATGCCGCGTGCGTCTTGTACGGCGCCTTGTTCTTCGAGAAGCGAACGTCGCGATGAATACGAAACACCGACTTCTTCGGTGACCCCACAATCTCCGGCGCGAACCCGGCCAGATGCACGTCCACCTCTTCCACGAGCGACACCAGCGGCCGCTTGATCTCGCGTTCGAAATCGGCGCGATGCTCTTCG
>CANHJV010000167.1 GCA_947461225.1 Gemmatimonadota bacterium
CGGCCGATCTTCCCCGCCGGGTCGATCACCAGCATCGACAGCGACGCCGCATCGACGAACAGCGTGGAGTCGCCACGAAATGCGATCAAGCTGCCCGACCGGGGGCCGTACGCGTTCGCCGTACTGCTCGTGGAATCCGCCACGATGCTGATCAACTTGAACGTCGAGTCCACCAGCAGCACCCGACGGCTCGTGGCATCGTTGATCAGCAATCGGCCGCCGGGCAGCGCCCGCACGTTGTTCACCGTGCCCAGCGAATCGGTGGTGGTGGCGTGCACCGCACCGAGTGGTCGGATGGGGGGACGCGCCTGCGGCCCCAAGGCCTGCGCGCCCAGCGCCGGCGCCGTCGCCAGCGCGGTCAGGGTGAGCAGGGAAGCGCGATATCGAGTCATGAATGCGGGTCCGTAAGTGAGGTTGAAGCAGGAAAGAACAGCGTGCGAAGCGGTCGATGCACTCACTGGCGCATGATGATGGTTTGTGTGCCACCACCCATGCCACCGCCCATGATCATCGCGCCGCCGCCGGGAATCATCATGCCGCCACCCCCACCCGACGTCGCGGAGCGGATCGACTTGAGGTAGCGATCGTCGAGCGCACTGGCCACAAACGGCGGCAGTTTGCGACGCTGCGCGTCAGTTAACAGCCCCTTCACCGCCGGCGCGTACGTGCGCAGGATGTCGATGCTCGCTTCACGCGCCTTCACATACTGCGCGTAAATGTCGTCGTGCTCGTACCGCTCGGGGAGGTCGGCGAACCGCTTCGCGATGGGAGCCCAGATGGAATCCAAACGCACGGTGTAGCGGCGGTTCATCGTAGCCAGACTGTCGGCCTGATCTGATGACAGCTTGAGTGTGTCCTGATCGCGCAGGATCGTGGCTAGCGGATTCGGCACACCGCCGTTGCCGAACTGCGCCTTGATCATCGCTTCCCCCGCCTTCGTGCCCTTGGTGCGACGGCCGCGGTCGAGCGACTGCGTGAGCACTTGACGTTCGCGCGTGGGGCCGATGTCGTAGCGCAACTGCGCGGTGATGGTGACCGGCGTGCGGAAGCTGTTGAACTGCGGGTTGGTGGCACCGAAACGCTGGTTCACTTCGTAGCTGTAGCGCTTGGTGGCCGGATTGAAGCCGCGCACGTACAGCAGCGACTGATCGAGGAACGGCTGCTGTCCCCAGCCACGCAGGTTGTTCTCGCCGTGCAGGATCAGGTCGGCGGCGCCGAGCGGATTGGACACGTTGAACGACAGGTTCGCGCGCTGCGGCAGACGCAGCTTGATCGGATTGAACGAGATCGACAGGTTGGCCGAGCTCACCCACGGGCCCTGACAGCTGTTTCGCGCCGCCAGGGCGCCAAGCTGTGACGAGAGGCACTCGCGCGCCACGCGGGAGCCGCTGGTTAACAGCGCCTGTATACCGGCCGCGGTGGCCGCATCGCTCGACGCCGGATTGAATACGAACGCGCGATCGTTGCCGAAGCCGTCGCCGTTCACGTCGCCACCGATCGTGGGGGTGAACGGCGTGCCCGAGCGGAACTGGCCGAACCAACCCAGGCGGATGAAGTCGAACGCGTTGTAGCTGAGGTTATACGTGAGCTGATGACGTGAGTCGAACGTCGAGCGCGACCAGTTCACCGCCAGCGGATCACCGGCCGTGCTGGTGAAGCCGCGGAATTGCTCGCGCACGTTCGAGTAGGTGTAGCTCATACTCCAGCTGAAATTTGTGCTGAAGTTCGTCGGCGACAGACGCACGCTACCTTGCGCGCTACGCGAGTGGAGATCGCTGCGTTGTTCCGTGACGCGCTGAAACGGCGACGCCACGCGGCCGTCGCCAGCGGCGATGGCACCGGTGAGTGGCACGATGCTGCTGGGAAGCACGTACACCGGACGACCGGCTTCGTTGTCCAGTGTGAAGCGCTGCAGTCCGGCGAAGTTGCGATCCACGAAGCTCGACTGCCGCGTGTTGAGCGAGTACGTGGCGTCGAAGCTGGCATTGAAGTGGTTCCAGAGCACCGGCCCCGACCAGCTCAGGTTTGACCGCAGGCTACTGGGCGCGGCGTAGTCTTTCGCGAACAGCGTCACATTGGGGGCGCCGTTCGAGAACACCGTGCCTGTGCTGCCGTCGGCGCATCGCGTGGGGATCAGGGACGGATTGCCATACGCGTTCCAGTCGGGAATCGGCGTGGCGGGCCCCACGCAGGCGAGCTGCTGGATCGCACTGGCTAGCCCGGTGTTGTCGATGGCTGAACCGACCAGCGTGGCCTGGGGGGTGTTCTGAAACACGCCGATGCCGCCGCGCACGACTGCACGTGGACCACGAAAGGCGCCATCGAAGGCGCCGATCTGCGGGCCCGTGCCGTACTGCCACGAGAACCCCACCCGCGGGCTCACGAACACGCCGTTGGGCACCAGATCGTTGCGCACGCCAAGCAGGCGCTCTACTTCGGTATTGCGCGCCGGGACATCGAGGTACTGGTTGGCGTCCACCCGCACGCCGTACTGAAACTGCAGGCGATTGGTGCGCCGGTACGAATCGCCGAGCGAGATCGCGCCCACCATCATGCTAGAGCTGCGCTCACGCGGGGAGAGCGTACGCGTGAACGAGATCGGAATGCCCGCCTGCAGGTCACCCAGCGAGTTGTAGGCGAACGTGCCCAGCCGATTCACGGTCTGATCCTGCGACGAGCCATCGCGCCGCACTTCCGTACCCAGCTTGAGCCGGTGCTTGTTGTTGGCGCTGAACCACGACAGCGTGTTCATGGCCGACACGCTGTTCGACGTCTGCGATGTGCCGAGAAACTGATTGCCGCCGAAGGCGAGACTCTGCACGCCGTTGGTGCCGTCGCCGAAATTCGAGTTTACCCGTACCCGCCCGCCCGGCAGATCCATGTACGGTGAGCCGTCGTTGCTGGAGGCGCTGATGCCGCCGGAGGTTTCCGTGAGGATGCCGATGCCGCGCAGCGTGAAGTAGCCACTGTGTCGACCCTGCAGGCCACCGCTCAGCGAAGTGCGCTCGCCGCTGGTGGTCGGCAGTCCGGTGCTCAGCGGCGACGCGGGATTCTGATTGTTCCAGTTGCCGTTGAACGTGAGATTATACGCCGCACCGCTCGTGCTCGACGGCGGCGTGAAGTCGATGGCCCCGAACACCGACCCCTGATCGCCAAGTCGGCTGGACGGCAGTCCGTTGTAGCTGATCGGCACCTTCGCATTCTGCAGAATCCCAACCAGGCGCTGCACGGAATCCGCGGCCACGCCCGACGCCTGCAATCCGGTGCTCGACGTGTTCAGCAGCGTCTGCAGGTCGTTGCTGCGACGGCCCAGCTGAAAGGACACGTTGTAGAACGCCTTGTCGAAAATGAGCGGGCCAGACACCGACCCTCCCAGTGAGCCATTGGTGTACTCCTGCCCATTCGCGCGCGCGGCCGCATCGCTCCACTGCAGCGGTGGGGCATCGCCCACGAAGCTCAGCCCTCGGCCAATAAAATTCGAACCGGGACGCGTGCGCAGGCTGAACTGACCGCCGGAGAATCCACCGCGCGACACGTCGTACGGCGACGTGATGAGGGAGCTGAGCACGCTCGCATCACGCGGCAATCCCGCGCCGCCAAACATCATGCCGTTGAGCGTGGTGTTGTTCTGATCGGCGCCGAGACCGAGCACCGAGAAGCCGTTCGCACCGCCGTCCTGACCAGGAACCAACTGCACACCCGGCAGCGTCGCGGCCATCGCCGCGAGATCGCCCATCTGATCGGGTGGCAGCGCATTGTTGTTCTGAATCACCCGCTCGGTGCCGCCGACATCCTGTTGCACGTCGTTGCGCGACACCTTCTCGCGCGCCGCCATCACCTTCACCGCGTCGAGCACCGCGCCGACCTTCGAGAGCTTGGCGTCGGCAATGAGAATGTCTTCGTCGGCACCGCGCTTCAGTTCAAACCGCTTCACGCCGTAGCCGAGCGCGGTCACAGTCACGAGGTAGTCGCCGTCGCCGCCGGGGAACGTCACGGTAAAACGGCCGGAGCGATCGGTGCGGGCTGTGCGATTGACGTTGCCGGAAATCGACGTGACCACCACGGCCACGTTGTCGAGCGGCTCATTCTCGGTGCCGGTGATCCGGCCGCGGATCACATCGACCTGCTGGGCGGCGGCGGGTGACACGGTCGCCGACAGGGCGAGGCAGAGCAGGGCAGCGAGCGACAGGAAACGACGAAGCACGTCGGGGAGGGATTCGGGGGAGCGAGCAGGGCGTCTGCCATAGGCTACGGACCAACCCTCATACGCGTTTCGACACCGTCCTCCCCGTTTTCGTTTCCTCGAGGTGCTCCGAGCTAGAACTCTCCGATAAAGCCGACTTCGGGTTGTAGTTCGTAGCCGAACCGTTCCTTCACCGCCGCCTGGGCATGGGCTACAAGCGCTCGGACATCGGCCGCTGTGGCCTGCCCGAGATTCACCAGGATGTTGGCGTGAATGTGCGAGATCTGGGCGTCGCCCACCCGGAAGCCCTTGAGGCCGCACTGATCGATCAGGCGACCGGCGCCCACGCCCTCGATTTTTTTGAAGATCGAGCCGGCGCTGGGATGCACCTGCAGCCACGGGTGCCGCGACCCACGCCACGACAGATTCTCCTGCAGGATCTGGTGCAGCCGGGCCGGATCGGCCTTCGTGAGCTGGAAGGTGGCGCTCAGCACCACATCCCGACGGTGGTGAAAGACGGTGTCGTCGTAGCCGAACTGGATGTACTCGGCGTCCACCTCCCGACGATCGCCCTCCTCGGCCAGGATCTCGCACGACTCGAACACTTCGGCGATGAACATCGTCCGCTCGCGCTCGGGGGCCGGCGACAGAAAGTGCAGGTTCTGCCAGAGGGCCCCGCCGACCGTGCTCGGAATGCCGATGTAGTGCTCGAGTCCCGACCAGCCGGCCCGCACGGTATCGAGCACCAGGTCCTGGATCACGGCGCCGCTCTCGGTCCAGAGCTTCCCCTCGGGGGAGATCGTGTGGGCGGCCGCCCGATTCCGGATCACGAGGCCGCGGATGCCGCGATCGCCGATCAGCACATTGGCGCCCAACCCCAGCACGAACCACGGAATTCCCGCCTGCGTGGCGGCCGAAATGGCCGTGGCCAGCTCATCGGCGGTTTGCGCATCGAAGAGCACGTCGGCCGGACCGCCGATGCGGAACGTGGTGTACGGGGCCAGCGGGGCACTGAGCTGCAGTCGGCTGCGATCGAGCGGCGTGGACGCCGATGCGTTGGCGGATGCCGCGACGAGTGCGTCGGCGATCTGGGTGGGAGTCATGCCGAAAGATTCCCCCGGAGTGGGTCCGTGCGCCATTGTTCGGGTGACACCGCCCGCCCCTTCCTCTTCCGACGTCGCATGCCCGCACCCTTCGGCGCCCGGCCGTCCTTCCGGCACCTCGTCACCGCTGCCCTGCTCGCGGCGGCCATCCCCGCGGCCACACCGCAGCTGTTGCCGGCACAGTCCCGCGCCGAGTTGGCCAAGGTGCTGCGCCGGAAGGTGCTCCCGAACGGCATGGAAGTGATCGTCGTGGAGAATCATGGCGTGCCGATCGCCACGCTCGAGATCGATGTGCGGAACGGGGCGTTCACGCAGAGCCCCGAGTACGCCGGCCTGGCGCACATGTACGAACACATGTTCTTCAAGGCCAATAAGGATCTGCCCGATGCCGAGGCCTTCAACGACCGCGCCGCCGAACTGGGCGCGGTGTTCAACGGCACGACGCAAGAAGAGCGCGTGAACTACTTCCTCACGCTGCCCGCCGATTCAGTGGCTGGCGGCCTGCGCTTTCTCGCCAGCGCGCTGATCAACCCGACGTTCCGCGACGACGAACTGAAGCGCGAAAAGGAAGTCGTGCTCGGGGAGTACGACCGCAACGAAGCACAGCCTGGTTTCGCCTTTCAGCAGAAGGCCACGGAGTTGCTGTACCCCGGCCAGTTCAGCCGCAAGAACACCATCGGCGATCGCACCGTGATCGCCAACGTGACGCCGGCGCAGATGCGCGAAATTCAGCGCAAATACTACGTGCCGAACAACAGCGCCCTCATCGTGACCGGCGATGTCGATCCGGAACGGGTGTTTTCCCTGGCTGAGCAGGTGTTCGGCGCGTGGCCGCGTGGTGAGGATCCGTTCAAGGCGGATCCGATCCCGCCTATTCCCGCGCTCGATGGCAACAAGGCACACATCAGCGAAGAGCCGATCAACGCCGTGGCGGTGCTGATTCAGTGGCAGGGGCCGAGCGTCGGGAAGGATCCCGGCGCGACGTTCGCCGCCGATGTGTTCAGCGACGTGCTCAACACACCGGGGTCGACTTTTCAGAAAAATCTCGTCGATACCGGCCTGTGGCAGGGCGTCGGTGTGAACTACTACACGTTGAATCAAACCGGCCCGATTTCGATTAGTGGCCAGACCACGCCCGATAAGTATCGCGCGGCGATGGCGGCGTTGGAGCGTGAGATTGCCCGCTTCACCGATCCCACCTACGTCACGAC
>CANHJV010000168.1 GCA_947461225.1 Gemmatimonadota bacterium
ATTCAGCGTGAGCGGCGGCAGCACGTCCGGTCCCTGCAGGCGCGCGATGATATCGGCCAGCGTGTGCACCGCGTCGGCGTGCAGCGCCTCGAGTGCGTGATCGGAGGCGCCCGCCGGGACGGGCACCGACGCGATCACGCGCGCCTGTCCACGCCAGTTGTCGATCACGACCAGCGACTTCGTGAAGACGAAGCAGGCGTCGGGATAGTGCAACGCGCGTGGCGGCGCATGCGGCAGCTTCTCGATATGCCGGACCACGTCGTAGGCAAAGAAGCCAATCGCTCCGCTCCAGAGTGCGCCCAACTCCGGGGCCGGTACCGGACGCATGTCGCGCACGATGTCACGCAGGTCGGCGATCGGGTCGACCGGTGTCCGCGCGCCATGCCATCCCTGCACCTCGTCCCAATCCTCGACGACCCCGTCGCGCAGGCGCCACGCGCCGCGTGGCTCGGTGCCGAGGTAGGTGTAGCGCGCCCACGACTCGCCGCCGGCAGGGGCCGACTCGAGCAGGAACGCGAACGGGCCACGACGCAGTTTGGCGAACGCGGCCACGGGCGTGCAGAGATCGAGCAAGCAGTCGCTCCACACGGGGACGAGTCCACCGGTGGCGCGGCACTGTGCGGCACGAGCGCGGAAATCAGCGAGAGCAGTCATCACGAGGAAGTTGTCCGCCACGCTCGCTGCATGGCAAGCGACGGCGTACCATTGGGTATGACCCCTTCACGTCCCGCACGGCCGGCGATCCCGACGGCCGACGTCCAGATCTCGGTCGGTGTGGTCGATGTCGTCGTCCTTGCGCCGGCTCCGCACGGTCGCCGAGATCGCTGGCGGGTGCTTACGCTGCGCCGGGCCGTCGGCGTGCGCTGCACGGGGGCGTGGGAGCTCGTGCATGGCCGTATCGAGCCGGGAGAGGCCCCGGCCGACGCCGCGCGGCGTGAAGTGCTCGAGGAGACGGGCATGGTCGTGCAGCGGCTGTACACGCTCGCGGTCAATCCGTTCTACCTGACGCCGCACAACACCATCCAGATGGCCGTCGTCTTCGCCGCGGTCGTGGAGCATGCCAGCGTGGTGATGCTGAGCCATGAGCACGATACCACGGCCTGGCGTACGCCCACGGCGGCCATCAAGCATCTGGCCTGGCCGCGCGAGCACGAGGCCGTGCGCTATGCCATGCACCTGTTGCGCGATGGTGATGCCGGCGCGGTGGAAGACGTGCTCCGCGTGCCCGACGCCTGATCGTCGGGCCGGCGGCAGGCCCGACGCCTCACGCCGGCGGTTTCGGGGCAGCGGCGGCGCGTGAGCGCACGAGTGACCGCTCGCGCTCGATCCGCTGAATCACGCGGTTCCAGTCGGTCACGCTCGGCGTGCTCTCCATGAGGGCCGACATGGGCTGGTTGACGTCGACCTGCCCGTCGAAGATGAGCAGGGCCGACTGCACCTCGCGCTGCTTCAACCGGTACTCGCCGAACCCCGGGGTGATCGGCAGCATGTCGAGCGGCCGGAAGTCGCGTCCGGTGTTGTTGATGATGAACTCCTGCGGCGAAAAGCGCGTTTCGCCTTGCTCCTGCGCAAAGAAGCTCACATACCAGATCGAGTAGCTCGGTAGGCGGTTTCGCTCCTTCACGGCGAGCAACTCCCGCTCCTTGCTGGTCACGAGCTCGCGCAGCGACCGGTACGAATCCGGCGACAAAAGCCGGATGATGCGCTCGTCGAGCGGGATCGCGCGGACCTGCAGCCCGTTCGCCGGCGACACCTTCAGCGCAATGTCGTCCTGGCGCAGGGTGCCGAAGCCCGCGGGAATCCAGTTCGGGTCGAGCGTGTCACCCTGCGTGCCCGCCTGACCGGCGGGCGGCATGACCGGCGGCACCTGCGCGACCATCGTCGACGTCGAGGCGCAGGCGTACAGCACGCTCGCCAGGACGGCCACCACGGTGTGTTTCGCAGCCATCATCACGTCGCCTCTGGTGCAGACGGTTGTTCGGCGTGTCCCTCCGGCAGGTCGTCGGCGAAATCATCCGACGGCTCCGGAAGCTTCCAGTCGGGAAGCGCCAGCAGGTCGATCAACGCCGACGCCAGTTCATCGCGGCCAAGTCCCGTGGTGGCGCTGAAGGGCACGATCTGATCGATGTCCAACCCGAGAAACTTCGAGAGCGTTTCGAGGCGCGGCTTCACCTCGAGCTTCCGCAGCTTGTCGATCTTGGTGACGGCGAAGATCGTCGGGACGCCAAGATCCGCGAGGAAGTCGAGCATCGTGAGGTCGTCTTCGGTGGGATCATGGCGTACATCGAGCAGCTGCACCACGCCACGCAACACCGGACTGTCCGTGAGATAGCCCTCGATCAGCGGACGCCACTCGGCCTTCCGCGCCTTCGAGATCTTCGCATAGCCATACCCCGGAAGGTCGGCCAGGCAGAAGAGCTTGTTGACGTTGAAAAAGTGGATCTCGCGCGTGCGCCCGGGCGTGTTGCTGACGCGCGCGAACGACTTGCGCCGCATCAAGCGGTTCAGCAACGACGACTTGCCCACGTTGGAGCGGCCGGCGAAGGCGATCTCCGGCAGGTTGGGATCCGGACGCCATCCGCCCTGCTTGGCCATCGGCCCGAGATACTCGAGGCTCTTGATCACCAACGGGTCGACGCGCGGCACGATGATCGGCGCGCCGAGGTCGGTGGTCGCGGGAGGCGCCTCGCTCACGTGGGGCGCTCCATCTCGGTCTCGATCACCATCGCATCACTCACGTCGGGCAGGGGAGAACGCAGCGCCAGCGCGAGCACTTCATCCATCGTGCGCACGGGATGCCACGTGACTTCGTTTCGGACATCGTCGGGCAGTTCCGCCAGATCCTTGGCGTTGCCCTGCGGCACGATCACATGCGAGATGTGATGGCGGTGCGCGGCCACCCCCTTCTCGCGCACGCCACCGATCGGCAACACCCGACCGCGCAGCGTGATTTCGCCTGTCATCGCCACGTCGCCGCGCACCGGAATGCCCGTGAGCGCGCTGGTGAGCGCGGTCGCCAGCGCGATACCCGCTGACGGTCCGTCTTTCGGGGTCGCGCCGGCGGGCAAATGCACGTGAATGTCGCGCGTCCGATGAAAGTCGGCCGGCAGCCCCATGGCGTGGGCGCGTGAACGCACATAGCTGAGCGCCGCCGCCGCCGATTCCTTGATGACATCGCCGAGCGTGCCGGTGAGCTGCAGGCGTCCACGTCCGGGCACGACGCTGACTTCGATTTCGAGCAGTTCGCCGCCTACGTGGGTGTACGCCAGACCGGACGCCACCCCGACCTGATCGCGAAGACCACTCTCCTGCTCGTCGTGCGGAGCCGGACCCAGCATCGACGGCAGTTCGTCCTTGGTGATCACGACTGTCGCGTCGGGCGCGAGCGCGCGACGTGCCAGCTTGCGCGACACGCGCGCGATGCGCCGATCGAGGTCGCGTACGCCGGCTTCGCGCGTCCAGCCACGGATCAGTGCCGACAGCACATTCGGCTCGAGCGTGACCTGGTCGGGCGGAATACCGTGCGCGGCCAACTGTCGCGGCAGCAGGAATCGACGCGCGATGGTGATCTTCTCCGGCTCGAGATAGCCCGGCAGACGAATGATCTCCATGCGATCGCGCAGCGCTTCCGGTATGGACGCCAGGGAATTGGCGGTCGTGAGGAAGAGCACCTGCGACAGGTCGTAATCGACTTCGAGGAAGTGATCGTTGAAGGCGTGGTGCTGTTCGGGATCGAGCACTTCGAGCAGCGCCGAGGCCGGATCACCGCGCCAGTCGCTTCCGAGCTTGTCGATCTCGTCGAGCAGAATCACCGGATTGATCGTTTCGGCGCGACGCATGGCCTGAATGATGCGGCCGGGCAGCGCACCAATGTACGTCCGTCGATGCCCACGAATCTCGGCTTCGTCGCGCACGCCGCCGAGCGCCATGCGCACGAACTTACGCCCGAGCGCGTGGGCGATCGACTTCCCGAGCGACGTTTTGCCGACGCCGGGCGGGCCCACCAGGCAGAGGATCGGGCCGGGCAGATGCCCGACGCGTCCGAGCACCGCGATGTAGTCGAGGATGCGTTCCTTCACTTCCTCGAGGCCGTAATGATCGGCCTCGAGCACCGAGCGCGCGTGGTCAAGGTCGATGGTGTCGTCTGAGCGCACCGTCCACGGCAGATTGAGCGCCCAATCGAGCCAGCCACGCGTGACCGTGGCGTCGGGGGACATCGGCGAGCTGCGCTTGAGCTTCCGCAGTTCGCGGTGCGCCCGCGTCGCGACCGTTGGCGGTAAGCCACGCTCGGCCACCTGCTTGGCCAGATCTTCGAGCTCGTCGCCGTCTTCCTGACCGAGTTCCTTGTGAATCGCGCGCAGCTGCTCCTGCAGGTAGAACTCGCGCTGATTCTGAAAGAGCGATCCGCGGACCTGTTCGTCGAGCTTCTTCTCGAGCTTGAGCAGTTCGAGTTCGCTGCCAAGGACCGAAACGAGTTGCGACGAGAGTTCCGCGAGCGTCGGCGCTTCGAGCAGGCGCTGACGCTGTTCGATAGGTACCTGCAGGTGCGCCGCGATGCCGAACGCGATGCGCTGTTCGTCATCGAGGGCCTGGAGGAGGCCGACCACTTCGGGCGGCAAGCGCCGCTGCAGACCGGCGTACTCCTCGAACATGGTGAGGGCATGGCGCAGCGTCGCATGGGCGTCATCGCGCGGTGCCGACTTGCCCGTCTTGGGGCGCAACGGCAGGGGCGTGACGCGCGCCTCGAGCAGGGCACTGCTGCGTGACGAGGTGTAGCGCTGCACGCTCACCCGCGAGACGGCTTCCACCAGAATCTTGGTGGTGCCGCTGGCAAGCCGTGTGACCTGCTGCAGGCGCGCGATCACACCCACGCGGTGCAGGTCCGACGAGCCGGGCGTGTGCACATCGGCGTCGCGCTGGGTGACCAGCAGCAGCTCTTGCGTGCCGTCGGTCGCCGCGCTGACGGCGGCAAGAGACCCCTCGCGTCCAATCAGGAGGGGCATGGCGACGTGGGGGAACAACACCACGTCGCGAAGTGGAAGGACCGGCAGCCGTAGGCTGCCGGTCCTTGAAGTGCGGTTCGTGCTCAGGCTTCCTTCTTCTGCCGCTTCGGCGCGATTTCGAGGAGCGGTGGACCACCGTGCAAGACGGAGGCTTCGGTGACGCGAACTTCGACTACGTCATCCCGGGTGGGAAGGTCGAACATCGTGTCCTGCAGGGTTTCTTCGAGGATGGCACGCAGGCCGCGGGCGCCGGTTCCACGGCGCAGCGCCTTGCTGGCCACGGCGCGGAGGGCGGACTCCTCGAAGGTGATCTTCACATCCTCGAGACCGAAGAGGCGCTGATACTGCTTGGTCAGGGCGTTCTTCGGTTCCTTGAGGATCTGGACCAACGCGTCTTCATCGAGCGCTTCGAGCGGCACGCACACCGGCAAGCGTCCGACCAATTCGGGGATGATACCGAAGCGGAGCAGGTCGTCGGGCTCGACTTCCGCGAACGGCGTCTTCGGCGTGGTCTGCTTGATCGAGACCACCTTTCCGTCGCCCTTCTTGTTGTCGAAGCCGAGCTGCCGACGCCCCGTGCGGGCCTCGATGATCTTCTCGAGGCCGTCGAACGCGCCACCGCAGATGAACAGGATATCCTTGGTGTTGATCTGGATGTATTCCTGCTGCGGGTGCTTGCGGCCGCCCTGCGGCGGCACGCTGGCCACGGTACCTTCGAGAATCTTGAGCAGCGCCTGCTGCACGCCCTCACCGGACACGTCGCGCGTGATGCTCGGGTTCTCGGACTTGCGCGCGATCTTGTCGATTTCGTCGATGTACACGATGCCGCGCTCGCACTCGGCGACATTGAAGTCGCCGGCCTGCAGCAGCCGCACCAGAATGTTTTCGACGTCCTCACCGACGTAGCCGGCTTCCGTGAGCGTGGTCGCATCGGCGATCGTGAACGGCACATCCAGGATGCGGGCGAGCGTCTGCGCGAGCAGCGTCTTGCCGGTACCGGTGGGGCCGATCAGGAGGATGTTCGACTTGTCGAGCTCGACGTCATCTTCGCGCGCGTTGCCCGCTGCGTTGATGCGCTTGTAGTGGTTGTAGACCGCCACCGCGAGCGCCTTCTTCGCGTTTTCCTGCCCGATCACGTACTGATCGAGGATGTTCTTGATCTCCCGGGGGGTGGGCACCTGGGTGATCGCCTCGGCGACTTCCCGCTCCTCGTCCTCGGCCAGGATCTCATTGCAGAGCGCGATGCACTCGTTGCAGATGTAGACCGACGGGCCCGAAATGAACTTTCGGACGGCGTCCTTGGACTTGCCGCAGAAGGAGCAGCGGAGATGCTTGTCGTGGGACATGTCGGTCCG
>CANHJV010000169.1 GCA_947461225.1 Gemmatimonadota bacterium
GCCCTCTGCTGCTCTGCGTGATCGTTTCTTCGAGTGTGAGCGGTTCGCGCTTCACTCTCGTATTGGACTAGATTTCCCGCCATGAAGATCCTGCTCCTCGGCTCTGGCGGCCGCGAACATGCCCTCGCCGACGCACTCGCGCGCGAGAACACCACCATCGATCTCGTGGCCGGTCCGGGCAACCCCGGCATTGGCCAGTTGGCCCGTGTGGTCTCGGTCAATGCGTCCGACCCGATCGAGGTCGCCGAGCTGGCTGCGCGTGAGCAGGTCAAGCTCGTGGTGGTGGGCCCGGAGGCGCCGTTAGCCATCGGGCTGGTGGATCATCTACAGCACATCGGCGTGCCCGTGTTCGGACCCACCATGGGAGCGGCCAAGGTGGAGACATCGAAGGCCGACACGAAGGCGCTGATGATGGCCGCCGGTATCCCCACCGCCCGCGCCGAAACGCACAAGAAGTCGGCCGATGCGAAGGAGGCGGTTCGCACGCGCTTCGGGGTGCCCGTCGTCATCAAGGCGAGCGGACTGGCCGCCGGAAAAGGCGTGATCATCTGCCACACGCTCAAAGAGGCCGACGCCGCGATCGAGCGCGTGCTCGAAGACAAAGCGTTCGGTGATGCCGGTAGCGAGTGTCTGGTAGAAGCCTTCATGACCGGCGAAGAGCTGTCGCTGTTCGCGGTGACCGACGGCTACAACGTGATGCCGATGATCGGCGCGCAGGATCACAAGCGCCTGCTCGATGGCGACGAAGGCCCGAACACCGGCGGCATGGGGGCGTACACGCCCGTGTCGTTCTCCACGCCCGGGCTCGTAGACGACGTCACCGAGCGCATCTTCCTCCCGACGTTGCACGCGCTGCGCAAGCGCGGCACGCCGTTCACCGGCCTGCTGTATGCGGGGCTGATGCTCACGGAAGAAGGCCCCAAGGTCGTCGAGTTCAACTGCCGGTTCGGCGACCCCGAAACGCAGGCGATCCTGCCCATGCTGACCAGCAGCCTGCTCGACCCCATGATGACGGTGGCTCACGGCGGTCGGATCGGCAGCCTGTCGCCGTTCACGTGGCGTGAGGGGGCGTCGGTCACCACCGTGGTCGCGTCGCAGGGATATCCCGATGCCCCGATCACCGGCCAGCACATCACGTTGCCGTCGTTCAGCGACGACCTGCGGGTGTATCACGCGGGCACCGCGCGCGCCGACGACGGGTCGCTGCGCACGAGCGGTGGACGCGTCTTCGCCGTGACGGCCATGGCCGATACGTTCGCCGATGCGCAGGCGGCGAGCCGCGAGGCCGCCGCCCGCATCGAGTTCGAGGGGGCGATCTATCGCCGCGACATCGGCTGGCGGGAAGCGGCGCGACTTGCCTGAGCTGCCCGAAACGGAAACCATCGCGCGGGACCTCGACGCGATGGTGTGCGGCACCACCATCGTCGGTGTCGAGGTGCTCAAAGCCGACGTGCTGCGTGAGGCCGACGCCGCGGGCTTCGTGGAGGCTCTGACGGGACTCGAGATTGCGCACGTCTGGCGCCGGGCGAAACTGATCGTCCTGGACATGCGGCCTCACACGGCACGCGTGAACGCCGCCGAGCCCCCGTGGCGGGTGGTGGTGCAGCCGCGCTTCACCGGCGGCATGGTGGTCGATGACGGCTCGCTATCGGAGGCCGACCGGGCGTACGTGGCGGTCACGCTTCAGCTGCACGACGGCCGTGCCCTGCACTACCGCGACGTCCGGCGGCTGGGCACCGTGGCGTTGATGTCACCCGAACGTTTCACGAAGTATTCGCTCGCATTAGGTGCCGAACCTCTTGACCCGCGGCTCGGCGACGCCGAGTTTTCGGGACTTGTTCGGGAGTCGAAACAGGCCATCAAAGTGTTCCTGATGGATCAGAAACGACTCGCCGGCGTCGGCAACATCTACGCGAACGAGGCTCTGTGGCTGGCCGGGATCGATCCGTCGCGCGAAGCGCGTACTCTCTCTGCGCAAGAAAGCGCGGCCCTGCGGGCGCAGCTCTGTGCCGTCTTGACCGCCTCCATCGCGGCCCGCGGCACAAGCTTCCGCGACTATCGGGATGCCCGCGGTGAACGGGGATCTTTCGTCGAGCAGCTGGCAGCCTACGGGCGCGCCGGTGAGCCCTGTCTCTCCTGCAGCCGCCGCCTGGTCGGGACGCACGCGATCGACGGCCGCAGCACGGTCTTCTGCGCTCACTGCCAGCGCTAAGCTCGGCGGTACAGGGCTCGGCATCGGGCGCGGGAAATCACGCGCCAAGCTGGCCACCCAGCTCGACCTGTCGGTCGGCTCGCCCGACGCCGATGTGCAACGACTGCGGGCGCAGGTGCGCGAGCAGATGCGCAACGTGCCCGGCGTGTACCTCATGCGCGGTGTGCACGGCGAAGTGTTGTACGTGGGCAAGAGCACGCAGGTCCGCACGCGACTGCTGTCGTACTTCCGCCTGCCCTGGCCCGAGCACCGTCATGCACGACTGCTGCGCGAAACCGCACGCATTGAGTGGGAGCCGATGCCCAGCGAGTTCGCGGCCCTCCTGCGCGAGGTGCGCCTCATTCGGGCCCATCTTCCCAAGTACAACATCAAGGCCGCGCGTCCGCTCGATAAGTGGTGGGTCATCACCGTCGCTGGCGGCCCCGCCCCTCGGCTTCGCATTCAGCGGGCCAGTGCCGCGGCGCGTGCGAAACAAGCGGCGCAAGTCATCGGCCCCTTCGCGTCGCGTCGCCCCCTGGTTGAGGCGCTGCGCGTGCTCAACGATGCGCTGGGGCTCCGTGACTGCACCGACCGTGTGCCCATGGTGCTGCACGATGCCGTTGATCTCTTCGACGACATGGTGCATCCGTCGCTCGAGCGCACCCCCGGCTGCCATCGCTACGAAACACGTCGCTGCCTCGGGCCGTGCGTTGGCGCCACCACCGAATACGCCTACCGCGCACAGCTCTCCCGCGCTCGGGCCGTACTCGAAGGTCGCGACGATTCACCGCATCAGCAGCTGGTGCGCGAAATGTCGGCAGCCAGCGCCGCGCTGAGCTACGAGCGCGCCGGCTGGCTCCGCGATCGGCTCACGGCGCTACAGGAACTCGACGGGCAGCTGGCGCGCGTGCGCGAGGCGATCACCAAGCCCAGCTTCGTGTACGCCATGCCCGGGCGTGACGGTGATGACCGGTTGTATCTCGTGCGGCATGGTCGCGTGGTCGCCGAGGCCCGCTGCGCCGATGTGGAGTCGGTCACGGCACTACAGGCGCTCGAGCAGCGCGGCGTGCAGGTACCCACCGGAGCGGTGGTCGATCACCTCGATGAATTGCTGATGATCGAGTCCTGGTTCCGTACGCGGCCGAACGACGTGGCGCTCAAGGGCGACACGGTGGTGGCGGCGCTTCAGGCCCTGGTGCGGAATTCCGACAGACTCACGTGAGTCCGTCGGCCTACTCCAATCCATCCTCGTCCACCACGACGTCCTCGGGAATCCCCAGCGGAATCAACTCCACATCCGCCTTCCCGTTCAGGATGTACAGCTTCGCCACACTCGGCTGCAGCTTGAACCGCCGCGGCCCCGCGGCACCGGGGTTCACCACGATGCGGCGCGCGGCTTTGGTTACGAGCTGCACGTGCGTGTGCCCGTACACGATCACATCGGCGTGCATGTAGGCACTCACCAAGCGCGGCGGATTCACGCTCCCGATTTCGTGTCCGTGGGTAACCACGATGCGCACGCCGTCGATCGTTTCGTCGATGCGCTCCACCAGGTCCGGTCGGCCTGGCGCGTCGGTATTTCCCCACACTGCCTGAATCGGCGCGATCGTGGCGAGTTCGATCAGGACTTCCGGCGGCCCCACATCGCCCGCGTGAAAAATCCGCGACACGCCGTCAAGCGCCGCGAACAGCTCGGGGCGCACCAGACCATGCGTATCGGAAATCAGGCCAATGATCGTGGCTTCCTTCATGTGTGCGTCTGATCCTGTGCGAGGTGGTCACGCCGTCGTGTGAGTTCGGCGAGCGCGCCCTGTCCGTCGGGGGTGTCGGGGAAGCGATCGGCCATGCGCCGGAGCTCCACCATGGCGCGGCCGGGATCGGCCAACACTCCAAGATACAGGTCCAGGAGCCGATGTGTGGCATAGCGCTCAACGGCGCCCGGCACGTCCGGGACCCGGCGCAGCTGGTTGAATAGCTGCACGGCGGACTGCGGATTGCGGCCCACGCCGGCGTGGAACTCGGCTTCGAGGCGCAGCAGGGAAACGTCGTGGGGATACGTGGCTCGCAGCGCGGCGAACTCCGCTGCGGCCTCGTCGTACTGCCCGCGGGCGACGAGCGACTCCGCACGGCTCGTAATCGCGGCCGGGGATCGGGAGCCGCGTGGGTTCACAAACGTCTGCAGAACGCTCGCCCCAATCGATTGGGCGATCAAGATGGCGAGCACCCCCGCTATGGCCAGGACGACGGCGAACGCGAGGGCGACGAGAAACCGCGTCGTCCCTTTGAAGCCCATGATCGACGCGATCCCGAGCCCGAACGGGCACCAGAAGACGAATACGAGGAATGCCTTCGTCGCCTTCGTCTTGAACTCGTGGCGGTACGTGTCGGGCGTCAGCCTGATCGGCTCGATTGTGATCTGCGGCATTCAGCCCCGGGGCGTGGACTCCAAACGCATGATAGGCACCTGCCTTCCGACGACTCGGATCGGCAAAAGGAACGCCCCGCCCCCTCTGCTACGCACCCTCGCCGCCCCAGCGCTTGCCCAGCGTATGCTCCACGTCGAGATGATCGAGAATGCGCGCCACCATGAAATCCACCAGATCGTCGATGCTGGACGGCTTATGATAGAAGCCCGGCGCCGCCGGGATCACCGTGGCACCGGCCCGCGTGACCTGGGTGAGATTCTCCAGATGAATGAGCGACAGCGGTGTTTCCCGTGGAACCAAAATCAGCTTTCGCCGCTCTTTGAGTGCCACATCCGCCGCGCGTTCCACCAGTGAGCGCGACGTGCCATGGGCGATCGCACTCACGGTGCCCATGCTGCAGGGGCACACCACCATGCCACTCGACCTCGCGGATCCCGACGCCGGCGCGGCCCCGCGGTCGTTGTCATCGAACACCGTGACGCAGGCGTCGAACGCCGCCGCCCCAACGTACGCCCGCAGTGTGGGTAGGTCGGGGATCTCGCTTTCCGTGGCCAATAGGCGGAAACCGTGACTCGACACGATCAGCCACGTGGGCACCTGCAACAGCACCAGCTGTTGCAGCAGCCGCACCGCGTACGGCGCCCCAGAGGCGCCCGTGATCGCCAGCACCACCGGATGTCGAGCGGCCACCTGCGTCATGCGACAGCTCCGGAAGCGAGGAAGCGAGCAACCGCAAACACCGTGAGAAAGCCCAGCGAAATGATGCCGTTCATGGTGAAGAAGGCCGCATCGAGCTTTGTGAGATCATCGGCCTTCACCATACGATGCTCCCACACCAACATCGCCGCGACGAAGGCCACGCCACCCCATAACACCGTCTGCACGACGGCCACGCCCGCGCCCAGCGGCCGCGCGGACACGACAACCGACAGGCACGTCACCGCGATCACGTGCAGCGTGCGCGAAAAGAGAATGGCATTCGGCACGCCGATGGCCGACGGCATGCTGTGCAATCCATTGGCACGATCGAACTCGGCGTCCTGCAGCGCGTACAGCATGTCGAAGCCGCCACTCCAGCACACAATGGCCAGCGCGAGCACGCACAGGAACCACCAGGGGTCGCTCCACGCACCGGTCACCGCCAGATAGCCGCCCACCGGCGCGATCGCGAGTCCGAGACCAAGCCACAGGTGTGAATAGCGTGTGAAGCGCTTCGTGTAGCTGTACCCCAGCACCCAGAGCAGCGCGACCGGTGACAGTACGAGACAGAGCGTATTCAACTGCCACGCGGCGACCACGAACAACACACTCGCCACGGCGACCGAGCTTTTGGCCTGCGCCAATGAGAGCGTCCCCGCTGGCAGCTCGCGCTTGGCCGTACGCGGATTGATCGCATCGACATCACGATCAACGATGCGATTGAACCCCATACCCGCAAAGCGCGCCGCTGTAAACGCCAGCAGTACCCAGCCAACCATGCTCGCCGTGACCGGTGCCACCACACTCGCGCACAGCACACCGACCAGTGCGAACGGCATCGCGAACACGGTGTGCGGCAGCTTCACGAAGTTGGCCAGGCGCACGAGCAACGATTCGCCGGTCATGAGCTGGCCGTCGCGGGCACCCTTCGGCGGCACGATGCGACTCACGGCTTACTCATGGGCGGCAATCCCAGCGTCGACCACTTCGCATCGACCGCAC
>CANHJV010000170.1 GCA_947461225.1 Gemmatimonadota bacterium
ACGGGGTTTGCCTTCGGCGACAGCAAGCCGGGAAAGCGAGACCGACGGGCCATTCGTCGACTCAAAGGCGACGGATGACCATCGGCCCCGTACACCGCTGGACCAACTTCATGAATTGGAGTTCATCATGACAAAACTGTGATGCAAACACATTAAAATACCGTAAGAAGGCGAAGGGATCAGCTCGCCTACAATAGCGTCAGCCCTCCCCCCGGCTACGGCTCCCTCCGACCTTCCCTCCCGTCACGACTCTTCCACCGCATGGCTCCTACTCAATCCGACACGCGAATGCGGATTCTTGTCATCGAAGACGATCGACTCGTCGCTGATCTCATGCGTCAGGTGCTCGTCGACGACGGGTACGATGTCGACATTGCACCGGTGGCCGAAGATGGACGCCGCCTTGCGCTGGCGACCCCGTACGATGCGATCGTCTTGGACCTCGAACTGCCTGACCGCAACGGACTCGCGGTGCTTCAGGATCTTCGTCGCGAGGGGAGCACCACGCCGATCGTCGTCGCCACGGCGTACGATACGACCGCCGATGTGGTGCGCGCGCTCGATGCGGGGGCCGATGACTACCTGCAGAAGCCGTTTCCCAACGAAGTGCTTGCCGCCCGGGTGCGCGCGGCGATCCGCCGCGGTGGGGCGCGATCGATGGAGCGCGTGAGCGCAGGCGATCTCACGCTCAATCGCGTGACGCACGACGTGCATTGCCACGGCAAGCAGGTTGTCCTCACGGCACGGCAGTATGCGCTGCTCGAATTCCTCGCCATGCGCGCCGGTGAAACGGTGACGCGACCGATGCTGCTCGAACATGTGTGGCACTTGCAGTTCGATCCCGGCTCGAACGTGGTCGACGTGCATATCGCACAACTCCGCAAGCGATTGCGGGAGTCGGACAGTACGGTCGACATTCGCACCGTGCGCGGCGAAGGTTATTCGCTCGACCTCGGCTGAGCCATCGGCGGGTCCATCACGGCGAGCGCCCGGGCGACGATCTCCTCGATCGATTCGCCGGGCGCTCGCTGCATGATGGGCACCGGTGGCCCAAGGGTCACCGGTCGCGCGTGTCCGAGTGCGTGGACCAGTTCGCGCACGACCTCCGCATCGTGGACGTCATCCCCGACGATGATCGCCGCCGTCGTTCCGTCCCCCAGCGCTTTGGCGAGTTCTGCCTGTCGGCTGGCGAGACGCACGAGCACCCCCGCCTCGCGCAGTAGCGCATCGCAGTGCAGGCGAAACGGCCGATGCGTGGCATACACCACCATCCGCGGCGGCGACATCGCGCGCGACATCGCGAGTGCTTAGAGCGCGGCGATCGCCGAGATTTCCACGAGGATGCCCCGCAGCGAGGCCCCCACGACGGCGCGCGCGGGGTACGGCGGTGAGAAGACCGTGCGGTACACCCGATCGAAGGTGCCCCAGTCGTTCTCGTCGGCCAGATACACCGTGATGCTGACAACGTTGGCCAGCGTGGCGCCCCCCGCGATCAGGATGCGCTCCATGTTCGCCAGCGTCAGGCGGGTCTGTGCCTCGACGTCGCCGGCAACGATCTCCCCGGTGGCCTGATCGCGTGGCGTCTGCCCGGAGACAAACATCAGGCTCGTATTATTTGCGGTGCGCACGCCCGGAGAGTAGGCTCCGGCAGGGGC
Organism: Gemmatimonadota bacterium; assembly: GCA_947461225.1. Classification (GTDB taxonomy): domain Bacteria; phylum Gemmatimonadota; class Gemmatimonadetes; order Gemmatimonadales; family Gemmatimonadaceae; genus Gemmatimonas. The sequence goes on from CANHJV010000170.1 coordinate 1,656, forward strand.
CGGCAGGTTGGGCAGCACGACCGGAGTCCACGGACGATCGGACGGCGCGTCAGCGTGTGGCATTTTCTACAGTCTCGAAGAGAAGGGGGGCGCGATGACAACGTATCTCGAACAGCTCGAGACACCGGTACCGATCGTCGACATGGATCGGCTCGCGTTCAATCTGGACCGAATGGCGGCGTACGCCACCCTGCACGGGCTCCGACTTCGGCCGCATGTCAAAACCCACAAGTCACCGCGCATCGCGGCGGAGCAGCTGCGACGGGGGGCGATCGGGATGACCTGCGCCACGCTTCGTGAGGCCGAGGTGATGGCGGAGGTGTGCGACGATATCCTGATCGCCTATCCGCCGGTCGGGGCCGCGCGGCTCGAACGGCTGGCGCGATTGCCTCAGGACGTCCGCGTCACCGTGGCCGCCGACGACGCCCACGCGCTCGACGCCCTCAACGTGGCCGCCCGTCTGGGCCAGCGGCAGTTCGATGTGCTCGTTGAAGCGGATCTCGGCATGCACCGCGTGGGCGTGTCGTCGCCCGAACGTGCGGTCGCGATAGCGCAGCATATCGACCGCGCGTCGGCGCTGAATTTCGCCGGCATGCTGTTCTATCCCGGACACATTCGCGAGACAGTGGGTGAACAGAGCGCCGCCCTCGCGCAACTCGGCGCGGATATCAGCGGATATGTTACGGCGCTCGAAGCCGCGGGACTTCCGCCACGGATCGTGAGCGGTGGCTCGACGCCGGCGGCGTGGCGCATGCACGAAGTCCCGGGGGTGAACGAAGTGCGCCCGGGCACCTACGTCTACAACGATCGCACCACCGCGATGATCGGCGCCTGCGATTGGGATGACTGCGCGCTCACCGTGCTCGCCACGGTCGTGAGCGTGGCGGTGAAGGGACAGGCCGTGATCGATGCCGGCACGAAAGCGCTGGGGCGCGAGCCGCTTCGCGCCGAGGGGGATGGCTATGGCGCGCTGCTGGATCACCCAGAGGTCGTGGTGTCGCGCATGTCCGAAGAGCATGGCATCCTGGATCTCTCCAAGACCACGTGGCGTCCGCGCCTTGGCGATCAGGTGCGCGTCGTACCGAACCACGTGTGCATCGTGGTGCATCTGTTCGACGAGATCATCGGCGTGCGTGGCCATGCGGTGGAAACGCGCTGGCCGGTGGAAGCACGCGGCCGCGGACCGGCGCTCGACGAATTCGCCGAAGGGCCCTCGCGTCCACGCGCGGTGTAACGACCGGCTACGCGCGCGCGATCGGCCCGGTCCGTCCGCGCGCGAGCTTCACCAGATCCATCGGGGCCAGCGAGAGTTCAAGCCCGCGACGGCCGGCGCTCACATACACGCGTTCGAAGGCGAGCGCACTGGCATCGACTACAACGGGCAGTTGCTTCTTCTGGCCGAGCGGACTGATCCCGCCCACCACGTAGCCCGTGGCGCGTTCGGCCGCGGCGGGGTCGGCCATGCGTACGCGCCGGGCGCCCACGGCATCGGCCAGCGCCTTGAGGTCGAGCATCATCAGCACCGGCACCACGGCGCACACCAGTCCAACGCCTTCCGCGTCGGCCACCAGCGTCTTGAACACCATGGCGGGCTCGAGCTGCAGCAGATCGACGGCTTCGCGCCCGTAGGACTCGGCGGCCGGGTCGTGCTCGTAGGCAAGCACGTCGTGCGCGATCTTGGCCTTTCGCACGAGCAGGATGGCGGGCGTCATCCTTCAAGATTACTGCTAGCTTGCGTAAGGGCCACCGCTTTCTCCGGACATGACCACTCTTTCGCCACGCCGCATTCTGCTGGTCGACGCCGACGCGTTCTTCGTGGCCGTCGCGCGTCAGGAAGATCCGGACGGCGCCGGCAAGGCGTCGCTTCTGATCGTGGGTGGGCGTCCGGGCTCGCGCGGCGTGGTGTGCAGTGCGTCGTATGAGTGCCGCGCATACGGTGTGCGCTCAGCGATGCCGATCTCGCGCGCGCTCAAACTCTGCCCGCAGGCCACCTGCGTGCCGGTGCCCCGTGGCGCCTGCAGCGCCCGCAGCAAGGAGATCCAGCAGGTGCTGGCGACCTACGCACCGGTGGTGCAGGCGTCCAGCATCGATGAGTGGTACTGCGACATGGGCGGCACCGAGGCGCTCTACGGGCACGAGTCGCTCGAGGCCACGGCGCATCGAATACGCGACGCCGTCTTCGCCGCCACCGGCCTCACGGTGTCGATCGGCGCCGGGACGTCGCGGCTGGTGGCGAAGATGGCCGTCGAACTGGCCAAGCCCAAACCGGGCACCGGCGCCACCGGCGTGCACTGCGTGACGCCCGGTAGCGAAGGCGAGTTTTTGGCCCCGTTCCGGCTGGCCGATCTGCCGATGGTCGGCCCGCGGCTCTCCGCGACGCTGGAGCGCATCGGCCTCGACACCATCGCCGACGCGCAGCGGTGGTGCATAACCGACCTGCAGTCGCGCCTTGGCGAGCGTGCGGGGGCATGGCTGCACCGCCGCGTGCGGGGCATCGATGACAGCGTGGTGACGCCCCGCGAGGTGCAGAAGCAGGTGAGCCGAGAGGAGACCTTTGGGCGCGACCTGCACGACGACGACCTGATCGAGCGCGAACTGCTCCGGTTGGCGGTCCGCGTCAGCACCGACCTCCGTCGCCAAGGGCTCCGGGCGCGAACGGTCACGGTGAAGCTCAAGGACGCCGACTTCACAACGCGGTCGGCCCAGCGCACACTCGCCCAGGCGATCGAGTCCGAGCAATCGGTGATCAAGGCCGCCAGGGTGCTGTACCGGGCGCTTCGGGGCAAACGGCGGGTCGGCGTGCGTCTGCTGGGCATCGGCCTCTCGCACTTCGACGACGACGCCGTGGGGACGGGTCCCGCCGTACAACTGGGCTTCTTCGCCGCCCCCCCTGCCCCACCCACCGAGGGAGAACCGGTGGAGAATGCCAAGGACCGGGCGCTGACGCGGGCACTCGATCGGATCCGGGACCGTTATGGCAGCACCGCCATCATTCCGGCCCGTCTCGTCGATCAGGCGAGCGATACCGGGCCGAGGGTGGAAGAATGAGGCGGCTTTGTTTAGCTTCCGTTGGCTGAAGTTCGAATTCTTCGCCGTTTGCGCTTTCCTGTCGGGGTGTCTTCATGAGTGTCGCGTACGATCCGAATAAGCTGGGCTGGCCTGCTGCCGCCGTGACCACGGTGGCCACGTTGGGGCTGCTGTTCACCGCCTACACGATCCACAAGAATACGTATCGGCATCCGCGCGACCCGATGAACTTCCAGGTGTATCACGCGGAAGACAACGCGAAGCACAGCACGGCCGCGAGCCATGGCGAGGCCACGCACGAGGCCGCGCCGGCCGCCGAGGGCGCCGCAGCGGCTCCCGCTGCCGAAGCCAAGCACTAACACGTCGCCTGTTCTGCGCGAACACAACAGCACCGCGGCCCTTCGGGTCCGCGGTGCTGTTTCGTTTGCGCAACGTGCTACAGCGGCAGCGTGAACCAGAACTCGCTGCCTTTGCCCAATTCGCTGTCCACGCCGATCTCGCCGCCGTGCGCGTCGATGATGCCTTTCGCAATGAACAACCCGAGGCCCGAGCCCGCCCGCAGGAGGCGCGGCGCCTGCCAGTGACGCTCGAAGAGGCGCGGCACGTCGCTGGCTGACACGCCGGGACCGGTGTCGCGCACGCTGACCCGCACACTGCGCGCCTGCCGTTCGGCCGTGATCACGATCTCACCACCGTGCGGTGTGAAGCGCACGGCGTTGCCGAGGAGATTGGACAGAACCTGCCCCAGTCGTTGGCGGTCGGCCTGCACCGGCGGAAGTTCTTCATCGATACGTCGCACAAACCGCAGCACGGCGTCTTCCATCACGGGCTCGAACATGTCGGCCGATTCTTTCACCACGTCCGACAGCAGCACCGGCTGACGCTCCACCCACAGTCGGGCACTGGCAATGCGCGAGACGTCCTGCAAATCCTGAATCAATCCGTCCGCCTGCCGCGCGGCGCCGCGAATCGCTTCCACATCGTCACGCTCCATCAGCGGCCGCGTGTCGCCGGGCTCACGACTCAACACGGCACCGGTCAACATCACGATCGCATTCACCGGATTACGCAGGTCATGCGAGACGATGGCCAGCATGTCGTCGCGCTCGCGCACGGCGCGTCGCGATTCCTGATAGAGTCGCGCGTTCTCGAGTGCCAACGCGGCGAGTCCGGCAAACTGGTCGGCCACCTGCACCTCGTCGATGGTGTGCGTCGCGCCGGGTGTTGTGCGCACCAGATGCAACGCCCCGATTGCCCGACTACCAGCGCGGAGTGGCACGATCAACACCGCACTCGCCCCGAGGGACTCCGCGCGATCGCGTGAGGTCTGGTCGCGAAAATTCGCCGACAACCACGACGCCACGTCGGCCACGCGCTGCGCAGCGGTTTCGCGTGCCACGCGCCCGGCACTGGCCGGCGGGAGATCCGCATCGAGTGTCTCGGCCACGCGCGACACCAGCGCCGATGACTCGTCGTGCCGCACGGGATCCATGTGGGCGGCCGCGGCACGCCGCATTTGTCCTTCCGGCGTGAGGATCTCGAGCAGACTCCAGTCACCCAACAGCGGAACCGGCAGCTCCGCGATGGTCGCCATGGTCGACTCCACGTC
>CANHJV010000171.1 GCA_947461225.1 Gemmatimonadota bacterium
GCGATCCCGTCTTCCGGCTGCGCCACGTAGTTGAAGCGCGAGTAGTCCATCAGGGTGGGCGTATGGCCCATCGTCTTCACGAACGTCTTCGAGCGCACCGAGTCCACGGGGTACATGGAGCTCGCCTTGAAGTTATGCGGGAAGCCGAGCGTGTGTCCCACTTCGTGCGCGGTCACGTATTCGAGCAGGCGGCCGGCGAGCGAGTCGGGGAACGGGAACTTGTGGGTGCGCTTGTCGAGATGGCCGACCTGCGTGAAGTACCACGAGCGGCCGAGGTTCATGACGTTGAGGTACGTCTGCACGTCGGCGTCGATGATTTCACCGGTGCGCGGATCCTTGAGGCTCGGACCGACGGCGTTTTCCGTGGACGACGGGAGCCAACGCACCATGGCGACGGTGGCGTCTTCACCGGAGAAGTCGGGATCGTTGGCCGGTGCTTCGGCGGCGACGATGCCCTTGTAGAAGCCGGCGGCTTCGAAGGCGACCTGCCAGTCTTCGATGCCCTTCTTGATCCACGGCTTCAACCACGCCGGCGTGGCGGGGTCGAGGTAGTACGTGATCGGCTTCTTAGGCACGCAGAGATTGCCGACCTTCTTGTCGGAGCACTCGAGGCGCCACCGCGAGATGTAGCGCTTGGTTTCCACGCGCTGTGTGGCGCCGGAGAAGTCACGCTGCTGCACGCCGAAGTAACCCACGCGGTCGTCGAGCAAGCGCGGCTGCATGGGGATGTCGGGCAGCTTGGCGATGGAGAAGGTGTACTTCTCGGTCGTCGGCGCCGTCGCGGCGGCGGCACCCGGCGCGCCACCACCACCACCGGGCGCTCCGCCCTGCGGCGTGAAGCTCTGCACGGCGGTGACGTTCACATTGCGCGAGTACGCGGCGAAGCGATCGATGTACGAGCGCGCGGCGTCGACCGTGGCGCGACGTCCGAGCGCGGTGTACTCGGCCACGCCGCCGGTGAACATGCGCGTGACTTCCACAACGGCCGAGCTGTCGGGGCCGTACGCGTCGATGTTGAGCGCGGCGAGAATCTTGGTGACGCCGATCAACTCAGCGGCCATGCGCTGCGAGGCGGCGCTATCGGCGATGATGTCGCGGTAATCGGCTTCGCGCACGAAGATGCGATTGTCGCGACGTTCGAAGCGCACGAGGTTATTGCCGCCCTGTGTACCACGAATGCCGATCTCGTCGGGCGTACCGGCGAGCGTGGTGACGATGACGTAGTCCTTGCCGAGCTCCGCGCGCGGGATCTCGAAGTACAAGCGGCTGCCGACCGAGTGCACCTTGAACACGCCGCTCTTGGTGATGGCGCGCGGCGTGATGACGGTGGCGTAGGGGCGCGGCTGCGGATCCTGCGCGGCGTTGGCGCCACCCTGGGCGCCGGGCTGGCCGCCGCCCAGTGTGCCGCCCTGTGCGCCGCCTTGGTTGGGGGCGCCGGCGGGACGACCGCCCGGTGCGGCGGTGGGGGTTGGCGTGGGCGCGGGGGTGGGCGCGGGGGTCGGCTTCGGCGCGCAGGCGCTGAGCACGAGGCCGGCGGCGGCGATCGACAGTGAAGCGTGTCGCATGCGGTTGGGATCTCTAGGAGGGGACGTGGCCCGGGGACGCGTGGTGACGCACCGGCAGACACACAATAACGCGCGGTGATGAGGCCGTGCTGGTGGGTGGCTCCTGAACGGCTAACAGCCGAGGGGGGAGGGAGGAGGGTGTCAGGAGGGAGGAGGGAGGTGCGCCGGTTGCCCATCCCGTCCGCCGCCGCGAGAATTCCCGCCATGAATCAGCCGTCCATTCCCGCGGTATCGCCGACCGCCGCCGTCGTCATGTACCGGACATGATCGACCAGGAGATGTTGAGCAAGGACACCCAGACGCTCGCGCGGTTCGGGTACCGGCAGGAGCTGTTGCGGCGGATGAGCGGGTTTTCCAACTATGCGATCTCGCTGTCCATCATCTGCATTTTGGCCGGCGGCATCACGTCGTTCCACCTCGGCTTCAGCGCCGCCGGTGGGGGCGGGGTGGTGGTGGGCTGGTTGGCCGGTACGCTGCTGGCGATCGCCTTTGCGGCGACGATGGCGCAGGTAGCCTCCGCCTTTCCCACGGCGGGCGGGCTGTATCACTGGGCGTCCATCCTCGGTGGTCGCGGCTGGGGATGGGTCACGGCGTGGCTCAATCTGCTCGGGTTGGTCACGGTGCTCGCCGCGATCAACGTGGGCGCCTACCTGTTCATCACCGGGGCGATGCTGCCGTCGCTCGGGGTGGATCTGTCCACGCTGTCGGCACCCACACGGCTCTGGCTCCAGATCGGTGGTGTGGCGGCGATTACGGGCTCGCAGGCACTGATCAACCACATTGGCATCCGCGCCACCACGCGCCTCACCGACTTCAGTGGTGTGCTCATTCTGGTGGTCGCGGTCGTGCTCACGGTGAGTCTTCTCGTCGCGGCGCCATCGCTCGATCTGTCGCGCCTCGTGCGCTTCACGAATTACAGCGGTCTGCCCGCGTCGGCACCGGTGTGGCCGCGCGGGGCGTCCACCGCGTGGCTCTTTCTGCTCGGGCTGATGCTCCCCTCCTATACCATCACCGGCTTCGACGCGTCGGCACATACGGCCGAGGAAACGGTCAACGCGGAACACAATGCGCCGCGTGGCATCCTGCGCTCGGTGCTGGTGTCGGGGATTTTCGGCTGGGTTATGCTGTGCGCCATCGTGCTGGCGATGCCCGATCTCGACACGGCCGCGCAGCAGGGGGACCGCGTGGTGGTGTGGACCATCAGCTCGGTGCTGCCGCCCGCGTTCGCGGCGCTGTTGTTCGTGGGCATCGCGATGGCGCAGTATCTGTGCGGGCTCGCCACGGTCACGTCGGCATCACGCGTGATGTTCGCGTTCGCCCGTGACGGCGGGCTCCCGTTCTCCGCGAAGATCCGGCAGGTGAGCCCGACGCGACAGGTGCCGGTGATGGCGATCTGGCTCACGTGCTTGCTCGCGATTGCCTTCACGCTGTACACGCCGGTGTATTCGACGATCACGTCGGTGAGCGTGATCTTCCTGTATCTGTCGTACCTGATGCCGACGGTGCTGGGGCTGCGCGCGTACGGCCGTACGTGGACCACCTTCGGGCCGTGGACCGTGGGCGTCCACTATCGCTGGCTGGCGTGCGTGTGTGTAGTCGGTATCGCGCTGTTGCTGGTGATCGGCGTGCAACCGCCCAACGGCAAGGCGCTCGGCATCATCGTGGGTGCGGCGCTGTTGGCGGCGGTCGCGTGGTACGGGGGGGAGCGGCGGCGGTTTGTCGGACCACCGACGGTGAAGCCGCCTACGGCCTGAGCAGTTGGCAGTTCACTGCAGTACCCGCACCACCCAGTCCGCCAACGTACCCAGCACCTCGCGTCGCATCTTCGTGTCCTTGAGCGCCGTGTAGCCGCCGGGCGCGCCGGATGGGTCGACCAGAAACAGGTGATTGGTGGCGGGGAAGTGGTGCATGGTCACGCGCGCGTTGCCGCTGCTTTTGAGAATGGTGACGATCGTGTCGGCCTGCTCTGGGGTGACCTGCTGGTCCGTGTCGCCCTGCAGCACCAGCGTGGGCTGCTTCACGCGCTTGAGGGCGGCGGCCGGTTCGGTCTTCATGAAGAAGCCCATCCAGCTGTTGGCGGCGGCGATCGAATCGAGGCCTTTCGGGACGGTGCGCCGGATCGAATCGCGCTGCGTTTCGGTGAGCTGGGTGGCGCCCTTGATGGCGTTCTCGTTCTGGAATTCGAGCACGCGACGGCCGTTGTAGGCGGGGCCGGCCAGCAGGGCGATGGCGCGCACGGTGGGATCCGTGGCGGCCACCATCGGCGCGATGAAGCCGCCTTCGCTGTGTCCCGCGAGCGCGATACGCGTGCCGTCGATGTCGGAGCGCGTGCGCAGATAGGCGACCACGGCGGCCACGTCATCGGCGAAGTCGGCGCTGGTGGCGTTCGCGCGTGACGCTGCGCCGCCGCTGGCGCCCACGCCGCGATCATCGAAGCGCAACACGGCAATGCCGCGGCGGCCCAGCGTGTCGGCGATGTCGCGGAACGGCGCGTAGTTGGGCACGATGCTGATGCGCGAGTCGCGATCCTGCGGGCCACTGCCGCTGATCGTGACCACGACGGGCACTTTCGCCGCGGCGTTGCCTTGGCCCTTTGGCCGCGTGAGGGTGCCGGCCAACGTGTAACCGCGCGTCGTGGGAATGACCACGTCTTCGGCGGTGTACGGCGCGTTGGCCGGGGCGCCGTAGTCGATCGTGGCTGGGGCACCCGAGGGGCTCACGGCACCCGTCGTGCGCACCACGCGCAGATTCTGCGCGGGGATAGTGATCTCGCGCGGGCCGCCGTTGGGGTCCCACAGAATGCGCGCGTCCATCCCACCGATCGAGAACACGGTGGTATCGCCCTGCTGAGTGACCGTCGCCGTGATCGTGCGGCCGCCGTTGGTGAGAAAGACCGGCAGTGACGCTTTGTTGGCGCCGCGCGCGTGATCGGCCATCAGCGCCGTATGCAGCACCGAGTTACCAACCAGCGCTACGGCCCCGGTCGCGCTCACCAGCGCCTGTTCACTCGTGGTGCCATTCGCCGAGACGGTGAGCTTGGCACTGTCGCCGACCATGTTCACCACGACGTTCTGCGTGGGCAGGCCGGTGGTGGGTACGCCGGCTGCGAAGATCGACAACGTCAGGCGACCAGGCATGGTGTTCACATGCTGCTGCTCCCACCGAATGACCGGCGCACCGCGCATGGTGAGCAGCCCCGTGATCGACGATGGCCCCGGCGTTACGACTTCGGTGCCGAGGGTATCGATGCTCCGCAAATAGACGAAGTGGTAGGCGGGGGCCGACTGCGCGCGAGCGGTCGTGGCGAACACGACGCCGAGGACGAGCGCAACCACGGTGACGATCAGGGCGATGATGCCACCGCGACGCGAGCGTTGGAAGATGATGTGCAGCATGGAGGCGTTCGGTGGGAGTTAAGAGGACTCGTGGTCGACGTGGTCGTCCGGGGTCTGGCGATCGGCCGGCGCCTGCGTCGACACGCGTCCGGCATCCCGGAGCGCGCGCCGCAGCAGGAACTCGATCTGGCCATTCAGACTGCGCAGGTCATCGTTGGCCCACCGCTGGACGGCGTCGAGCACATCGCGGTCCACGCGAATGAGGAATGACTTGCGTTCAGCCATGAGATGCCGTTCGCTTGATCAGGAGTAGAGCGTTCCGGTGTTGACCACCGGTTGTGCGGCGCGATCCGAGCAGAGCACCACGAGCAGGTTGCTCACCATGGACGCTTTGCGCTCGTCGTCGAGTGTCACGATCTGCCGCGCCGAGAGTGCGTCGAGCGCCATCTCCACCATGCCCACGGCGCCTTCCACGATCGTCTGACGGGCGGCGACGATCGCGCTGGCCTGTTGACGCTGCAGCATCGCGGCCGCGATCTCGGGGGAGTACGCCAAGTGACTAATCCGCGCTTCGAGCACTTCGACGCCTGCTTTGCCGAGCCGGTCGTGCAACGCCTCGAGCAGGCCCTTGGAGATTTCCGTCGGGTGCGTGCTCAACGCGATCGCGTCGTCGCCGTGATGATCGTACGGATACGCCGACGCCAGCGCGCGCACGGCCGACTCGCTCTGCACGGCCACGTACTGCACGTAGTCGTTCACCTCGAAGGTGGCTTCGGCGGTGTCGATCACTTTCCAGACCACAATGGCCCCGATCTCGACGGGATTAGACCGGGCATCGTTCACCTTGAGCTTGTTGGTCTCGAAGTTTCGGATGCGCAGCGAGATGGCCTTCTTGGTCATGAACGGATTCGTGAACCAGAGGCCGGGCGTTTTCGCGGTGCCTTTGTAGGTGCCGAAGAGCGTGAGGACTTTGCCTTCGTTGGGCGCGACGGTGAAGAGCCCCGGCATGCAGAGGCAGGCGAGCGTCATGAGCACGAGGCCGACGGCGGCTTCGAGCCCGTTTTCGGCGCGGGCGCCGGTGAAGAAGACGAATCCGCCGATAAGGATGGCGACACCGATGAGGACGGCCATCAGGATGCCGGGGGAGGGCTTCGCCTGGATTTCGCGGAACATTATGCAAACCTCTGCGGAGGGGTTGGTATTGAAGTGATATCACTTCGGTATCTCTGTACGCAAGGAGATCCCGTGCGGTTTCACGAGGGGCTGTGGGCTGTGGGCCCCTCCCACGGCGATCCGAAAAACCAGTCTTGCCAGCGAGTGAACGCGGAGCAATAGTCGCTGGTTGGAGCCCCGTCCC
>CANHJV010000172.1 GCA_947461225.1 Gemmatimonadota bacterium
GAGAAGCTGGCGTGGGAAGTCGGCACGCAGATCTCGAACAACGGCAACCAGATCGTCGACATGGGTGGCACGCAGTTCCTCACCGTCGGTGGCGGTGGACAGGCGCAGAACCGCGTGGGCTTCGGCATCGCCGACTTCTTCATGTACAAAGTGAAGTCCGCCACGATCGACGCCAACGGCACGGTGCTCACGTCCATCTGCGACGGCGGCACGGGCAAGGCGGGGCTCGAGCAGGGTGGAGCTGATGTGCCCTGCGCGTCGGCACCGCGCGTGTACTGGGGGCACTCGCAGCCCACGTGGCAGTTCGGTGTGAATTCCACGGTCACGCTGTTCAAGAACCTTCGCCTGTATGCCCGCGTGGACGGCAACGGCGGTCACATCCAGTCGAACACCGAAATCCGCGCGTTGCACAACCAGGGGTCAACCGAGGCGGTTCTGCTCCGCAACGATCCGTTGCTGCAGGTCTACCGCGCGATCGAGGCCGACGTACCGGGTACGTACAAGGCCGGATTCCTTCGCCTGCGTGAAGTGTCGGCGACCTACACGATCGCGCCGAAGTTCGTGCGGTTCATCGGCGCGCAGGGCGGTTCGGTGAGCGTCGCCGGCCGCAATCTGTCGATGCTCTGGACGGAGCAGCACGGATGGAACACGTCACGCGACGGTCGTATCAATGTCGATATCGCCGGCCGCCATGCGTGGGATCCAGAGATCCGCGCCGTCGGCCAGCTGTCGAACGGATTCCAGACGATCCTGCCACCGACGGCAAGTTTCGTGACCACGGTCCGACTCACCTTCTGACCCACCGAGACGATCATGATGAAGATCACGTTCCGGCGCGCGACGCTGGTGCTTTCGCTCGCGGCCACCGCGTCGTGCAACAGCCTCCTTGCCGTCGATAACCCTGGACGCGTGACCGCGGATGCGCTCAGCGATCCCGGCCTCGCTCCGATTCTTGAGGCAGCGGCACTCCAGTCGGCACAGTGTGCCTTCGTGCAGTTCGCTGCCACCACCGGTATGCTCTCCGGCGAGTACCTGTCGTCGAACGGATTCGTCGACAATCACCCGTGGGAATGGCGCGGCATCGTGGAGATCAAGCAGGCGCCGGGCAGCTGTCCCGGCAGCCGCACCACCACGTCCATGGGTTTCTATACGCCCGCGCAACAGGCGCGCTTTCAGCTGGAAGATCTGAGCACCCGTCTGAAAACGTTCACCGATGCGCAGGTCCCCAACCGCCAGCGGATGCTGGCCGAGATGGACGCCTATTCGGGCTACATGTACGTGCTGCTCGCCGAATCGATGTGCGAACTGGCCATCGACGGTGGACCGAGTATCACGCCGGCCGCGGCGTTCGCGATCGCCGAGAAGCGCTTCTCCGACGCGATCACCACGGCGACCGCAATCAATGACGCCAGTTTGCTGAACATGGCGCGCGTGGGGCGGGCGCGGACGCGTCTGAACGTCGGCAATTTGGCGGGGGCGGCGACTGACGCGGCGCTGGTGCCGAGCGGCTTCTCGCGCATCGCGGAGTTCTCGGAGGTGGATGTTCGCCGTGAGAACCGTATCTACAATCTCACGGTGCGAAACAACTACCTCTCCGTCGGCCCGGACTACCGCGGCCTCACGGTCAACGGGGTGGCCGATCCGCGTGTGCGCGTGACCAATCTCAACCGCGTCGGGCTCGACAACGTGACCCCGATGTGGCAGCAGCAGAAGTTCAGCGGCAGCGGTGCGGCACCGCTGACGATTGCGTCGTACGCCGAGGCGCAGCTGATCCTCGCGGAAGCGTCCACGGGACAGGCGGCGATCGACGCCATCAACCGTGTGCGTGCCCTCTCCAGCATCGCTCCGATGGCGCTGCCGGCAGCGAGCAGCGAAATCAACGCACTGGTCATCGAAGAGCGTCGCCGGCAGCTCTTCAGCGAAGGTCAGCGGTTCGGCGACATGCTGCGCAAGAAGATCGCCTTCCCGTCGTCGGGCGTGAACCGGAAAGGACAGGCCTACAGCAACATGACGTGCATCCCGCTTCCCGACGTGGAAACGCGGAACAACGTGAACTTCAAGAGCTGACATTCGTATCGGCACCACACGACACATGCCCCGCCGCAACGATGGTTGCGGCGGGGCATGTGTCGTGTTGTGACCCGTTGCGACGTCGCTACGGCGTACCGCCCTTCAAGGCGCGATACTGCGCGAGCGCCGCATTCACCTTTTGGTCGATGGCGATCTTGCCAATCGCGGCGGATGCCTTGGTCGGATCACCGGTCACACCGGCGTCGGGACTGCCGCCATTCGGCATGAGCTTATCGAGGCGAATCCCGTCGCCGAACACGTACAGCAGCTGCGAGGTATCGCTGGTGCCGGCGTGCGATCCAACCATCTGCTCATCCCATCCGTACGTGGCCTTGAGGTAGTCACGGATCTGGATGCGCCCCTTCTGGTAGTAGTCCACCAGCGCGTACACGCGCACGCCTGTGCCCGCCCACTCGGCATTGAGCGCATTCGCCACGGCGGTCAGTCCCGCCTGATTCCCACCGCTGTCGCCGATCAGCAGAATGTCGGTGAATCCCGACACGCGCAGTGATCGCACGGCCGCGTCGAGCAACCGATCGTAGCTGGGCGACGGCAGCGAAATCACCCCGGGCTTCTCGCCGAAGTTCGGACGGGTGTAGTCGCCCTCGGGCACGTACTGCACCGTAGGCGCCACCAGCGCATTGCCGAGTTGCTGCGCGATCTGCCCGGCGGCGAAGGTGACGATGTAGTTGTGCTTGCCCATCACCATGTGCGGACCGTTCTGCTCGGTGCCGCCGGTTGGGACGATCGCGACGCGCTTGCCGCCCTGAATCGCATCGCGAATCTCGGTCCAGGTCATCGCCTCGAGATAGGGCGCGGCGAGCAAGTTCGGACGGTCCTGCGCCTGGAGCGCGGTGGTCGTACCCATCGCGACGAACGCGGTCAACAGCACTCTGCGCATCAGAAGCCTCCCGTCGTGGCGCGCAACGCACGAATCTGCGCCAACGCATTGTCGATTTTGATCTGCACCAGCGCCTTTCCGAAGGCGGCGGTGGCCTTTGTCGGGTCACCATTGACGCCGCTGTCGGGTGAGCCGCCCCCCGGTGCGAGGCGGTCGCGGCGCACGAGCGCCGGATTCACGAAGAGCAGTTCCGACGTGTCGACCATGCCCGCGTGACTGCCGATAGCCTCCATGGGGAAGCCGAGCTTGCCCAGATAGGTGCGAATGTCTTCGGCGGATTTCGTGTAGTAGTCGCCGATGAAGAGCGCGCGACCGCCCGTGTTGTTCCACGCGGCGTTGAGCTGATCAGCGGCAGCTTTCATCCCGTTCTGATTGCCGCCGGAATCGCCGATCAGAATGACGGTCGTGAAGCCACCGGCTCGCAAGCTCTTCGCCGCGTGCACGAGCAGTTCAATGAACCGATCTTCGGGGAGCGTAATCGAACCCGCCTTCGCCATATGACCGCGAAGCGGCAGCTCCCAGCTTCCTTCGGGGACGTAGGTGATGATGGGCGCGATCAGCGCGTCACCGAGGGTGCGGGCGATGCGCTCGGTGGTGTGCTGCAACACGTACTTGTGTTCACCGGTCACCATATGCGGGCCTTTCTGCTCCTGCCCCGCGGTGCCGATGATGACGGTCTTGGTGCCGGCGAGCATGCGATCACGGATTTCCGTCCATGTGAGCTCGTCGATAAATACGGGTGGTGCGGCCTTGGCCGCGCTTGGCTGCGCGCCTGCGCGGGTTCCCGCGAGCAGTAGCGCCATGAACGTGAGAACGGGCAATCGCATCGACTGCATCTCCTGGGTCCGACGGGGGGAAGCCAAACGTGGCGCCCCGAGTTCGGGGCGCCACGTCATCAATCACTCGGCGATCGTACCGCGGTGCGGCACCGTCACCCTAGCGCGGGAAATTGGTATTCGTCTGCTTTTCGGACAGCGGCGTGGCGAAGCACAGATCGCGACCCGGGATTTCTTCCTTGGGATCGAGGGCACCCGGGCGGCTCAGGGCCGCCCAGCGACGGAGATCACCGAGGCGACGACCTTCGAGCCACAACTCGATGCCGCGTTCCCGCTTGAGGGCCGCCCACGCTTCCGTGAGGCTGCTGGCCGTGACGGGTGCCAGCGACAACGACGTCCGCCGACCGTTGATCGAGGTGAGTGCTCCAGCGACATCGCTCGCGATGAGTTTCGCTTCGGCTTCAATCAGACGCATCTCCCAACCCGAGGAGAGGTTGATCGGCGAGGTGAGCGTGGGGTACTTGGTCTGGAAGTACCACCGCACGCGTCCGAGTGTACCGACTGCCGCATCACCGACGAGGATGGTGAGGCTGCTGTCGTAGGGCACGCGCGGATCACGCGTGGCCCGTCGATACGTCTCGATGTACGTGTTCCACACGGTATGGCCACGATACGGCTGGTTCGCGCTCGCCCAGAAGATGCGGTTGTACTGATCGAGTTCGTTCTGGTAGTACGGCATGCGATACACGAACGTGCTGGGGACCGCCGCCGCGTCGGTGACCGCTCCGGTGGGGTTGTTGCGAAGCAACCGGACCGACGCGCGACCGGCCGTGGCCGCCTGCAATAGGTTCGTGTTGTTGGCCGCCGTCGCCACCGCGATCGCTTCCGTGAAGTACGTCTCGGCGCGTTCGAAATACACCGTGTGCGGTCCGGGCGCGCCGCCGTTGATGACGCCTTGGCAGAAGTTCTCACCGAGGTGCCGGTTGGAATAGCCAGCCCACACCAAGGCCTGCGCCAGCGTTGCGCTGCTGGACGAGGACGTCCCGAGCACCGTTTTAATGCGCGTCACGGCGTCTTCGGATGTCCAACGGGCGCGCTGGGAGTAATCCCACCACGTGCCGCCGTCATCGTCGGTGAGCTTGCCGTTCTGCTGCTGCACGGAGATACCGAACGCGGCGGTGGATCCGGCCGGGAAGATCTCGCGCGAGGCGGCGCCGCCGGTATACGACGTCCAGTTGAGGGCCTCGGCCAGATCGCGGCCGGAGCCGTTTACCAGGGACGACAGGGCCGACGGCGAGTTGAGCGCCTCCGCCTTGATCGGTCCGGGATTGACGGCATCGAGTGCGCAGCCGGACAGGCTGGCCAGAAGGCCGAGTGGAGCGGCCACGCGAAGCAGGCGTCGCGGCGCGCGTCCTGAGGAAATCGAAGTAAGCATCAGCACATTCCTCAGTAAGAGATGCGGAGTGACATCTGGAAGATCGCGGGCGCCGGGATCTGCTCATTGATGCCGCGCACGGTCGCGTTGAACGAATCGTTGTTCGTCATCTCGGGGTCGAAGAGCGGCATGCCGTAGTTCTTGCGGAAGAGATTCTGCGCCGAGAACACGAACGTGCTGTTGGCCGTGCGCGGAATCAGCTTACCGAGCGGCACGGTGAGCGAGATGTCGCGAATGCGGAAGAAGTCTGCCTTGAAGATGAACATGTCCGTGCGCACGTTGGCTGGGATGCACGTCAGGTTCTCACGAACCGTGATCGGCTTGCCGGCCGCGATGTTGGCGTAGGCATCGAAGCAGGTGGGCCAGAGCACCGAGCGAGACAGCGCGTTGAACGACGCGCCTTCTTCGATGTAGGCACCGCCCTGATACTCACCACGCACCGACAGGCTGATGTTCTTCCAGCCGCGGATGTTGATGTTGCCACCGATGATCTTGGTAGGCTGGCTCGGCCCGAAGTCGTAGTTCGACGACGTGTCCGGCGCGACACCACGCTCGTCGGCGTTGCGAATGATCTTGCCGCGCACAACCGGCGCCGGCTTACCTTCGACCACCCAGCCGGAGTTACCGACAGTGAACGACGGCGCACCGCCGAGGCTGACGACCTGACTGTTGTTCGTGCTGAGGTTGATGCCGGCCTTCAGCCCGAACGATTCGCGGTCGATCACGTCGTGATTCACGGCGAGCTCGATGCCCGACTTCTGCATCTCACCGACGTTCTTCAGCGTGTTGGCCAGGAAGCCTTCGCTGGGCACCGAGCGCACGCTAAAGAGCGCATCGGTCGTGGTCGCGTTGAAATACGTGAAGTCAACCGACGTCCGGCCACTGAACAGCGTCTGATCGAAGCCGATTTCGAGTTCCGTGGTGCGCTCCGGGCCAAGATCGGCGTTGCCGATA
>CANHJV010000173.1 GCA_947461225.1 Gemmatimonadota bacterium
AGCAGCCCGCGCACCTTCCTCCTCACTCTTCGCTTCGGGTTCTGATCATGCGCCGACAGACATTGATTCCTGCGTCGGTCCGCCTGTTCGCGCCGATGCTCGCGGCCACCGCACTTGGGGCCTGCAACGTGTTCACGCCCACCGAGGTCCGGAATCCGAACCTCACCGACCAGCAGTTCCTCAGCACCCCCGCGGCCGGCGCGTCGTGGCTGCGCGGCACCAGCCGCCAGTTTCTGCTCACGCTCAACGGCGTCGTGCAGAATGCGGAGCTCGGGTCGGACAACTACTTCAACAACTACACGACCAACAACCAGCAGTTCGACGCGCCGAACATTCTGTACGTCGACCCCGATGTCACGTCGATCCAGAACACCATCGCGCGACTGCGCTACATGGCGAGCTTCGGGCTGGACAGCGTCTTCCCGCGGGATCCGCTCGTGACCGCCAACGACAAGGCCGAGATCTACTACCTGCGTGGCGTCGCCAGCTTGTTCGCGGGGGAGATGTTCGTCGGCCTGCCGGCAGTCACCAACGGCCCCGTCGTGGATGCGCAAGCGCATCTGACGGCGGCGGTCGCCGACTTCACGCAGGCGCGCACGCTCTCCACCGATGTGCCCAGCAAGAACAGCTATACGCTGGCCCTCGCGCGGGCGTACCACCGGTTGGGCAACAAAGCCAAGGCGGTCGAAGAGGCGCAGGCGCTCCTCGCGGCCAATCCGACCTTCATCCGCAATGCGTCGTTTGATCCGGTCAACGGCCCGGCCAACAGCATGACGGGCGTGCTCACGAGCTCCGTCAACAACTTCCAGCCGTTGCCGCGTCTCGACTTCCTGGATCCCAAGTTCCTCAACCGGGGTGCGACGGTCCAGAGCCCGATCGCCTTCCAGAAGTCGGAGGAGGCGCACCTGATCCTTGCCGAAGCCAACCTCGCCGACAACAACCTCGCGGCGGCCAAGGACCGGTTGAAGCAGCTGCTGACGCTGGTGCTGTCCCGCACCACGGAGTTGACGGACAGCCGCCTGCAGCTGCGTGGTCGCGCGGCCGGCAAGGTGCTCTATCCGAACACGGCGGATACGAAGGTCGCGTTCGCGCCCGGAGAGCCGTTGCAGGATGGCTTCGTGCTCACGCGCTCCCTGCCGACCGTCCGCGTGGCGACCGTCTCCGGCACGTCGGTGACCGCCGCCCGCATCGACGCCATCAGCACGATGGATGACGGATTGTATGTGCTGTACCTCATGCGCCAGGAAATCTTCATCGCCGAAGGACGCCGTCTGGCCGACCTCGGCATCAAGCTCCCCGTGGCGCAGACGGAAGTCATTGCCAACAAGAACACCAAGGACGGCGAGCCGTACACGTTGGCGCAGGTCCCGACGTTCATCCCGCGGGCCTTCGAGATGGACGCCTTCACGTACGACGCCACTGCCAAGACCGTGGTCATCAAGCACGACATGAACCGGACGCTCGTGCAGAACAAGACGTCTCCGTTCGTGCTTCCCTTCCACTAAGGTCTCGGACTCCTCCATGGTTCAGCGTTCCCGTTCCATTTTCACCTCCCCCGGCGCGCGATGGCGCGCCGGGGTGCTGGTGGCCACCGCGCTGCCGGCGCTGGCGCTGCCAGCCCTCACGCTTCGCGCCCAGCCCGCGCGCCCGGCCACGCAGCCGCCGGCTCGCGTGACCGTGATCGGCCCCGGCCCAACCAACTCGCTCACCGACGTGCCCGGACTCAAAGTCGGTCACTTCACCCGCTCGGATAGCGGCTACCGCTCCGGTACCACCGTCATCCGCACCGAAAAGGGCGCCACCGCCGGCTATAGCCAGATGGGTGGCGCGCCCGGCACCAAGGAAACCGATCTGCTCAAGCCGGGCGGTCAGGTCCGCACCGTGCAGGCCATCATGCTCGGTGGTGGTAGCGCCTTTGGCCTCGATGCCGCTACGGGCGTGATGCAGTGGATGGAAGAGCACAACTTCGGCGTGCCCGTAGGCGGCGGCGTGGTTCCCATCGTGCCCGCCGCGATCCTCATGGACCTCGGCCGCGGTGGCAACTTCAAGAAGCGCCCCGACGCCTCGTTCGGCTATAAGGCCACGGAAGCCGCCACCACGGCCCCCGTGCAGAGCGGCCGTATCGGCGTGGGTATGGGTGCCGGCTGGGGCATGGGCACCGCCAGCGTGAAACTGTCCAACGGCTACACGGTGGCGGCCATCGTCGGGCTCAACCCGGCGGGGTCACCGCTCGACCCGCGCACCTGCCTCCCCTACGGCTTCTTCCTTGAGCTTGGCGACGAGTTCAATCTGGTCCAGCCCAAGGCCGAGGAATGCACCGCGGCGGCCACCGGTCGCGGTGGTCCGAACGACGGCTCGGACGGCGCCCCGCGCAACACCACGATCGCCCTCGTGGCCACCGACGCCCCGCTGTTCGACCTCGAGGCCGAGCGTATGGCGCAGATCGCCAATGCGGGGCTCGCCCGCTCCATCCGTCCCATTCACGGCATTGGCGACGGGGACACGGTGTTCGGCATGGCGACCACACTGCCCTCCACCCAAATGAGCAACGCCGATCTGCAAGCCATCTTCAACGCCGGGGCCGATGTCCTCGGGCGGGCGGTCGTGCATGCGGTCCTGATGTCCAAGCAGGTCGGCACCAGCCGAGCCGGCTATTGCCAGCAGTATCCGAGCGCCTGTGTGAAGCGTACCGGCGCCGGCAAGTAACGCCGCACTCCCCCCTTCAGGACCAGAGACGTGAAGCGACTCGCCGGTGGGCTGCTGGCCATGCTGATGCTGACTGGGGCCACCAGCCCCGCAGCGAACACCCTCGACATCTACTTCATCGATGTCGAGGGTGGACAAGCGACCCTCATGGTTACGCCGACCGGTGAGTCGTTCCTCATCGACGCCGGCTTCCCCGGTGACGGCACGTTCGCGTCGAAACCGGGCGACCCAGCGCAGGCCCGCGATGCGCAGCGCATTCTGGCTGCCGCCCGCGATGCGGGGGTGCGCCAGATCGACCACCTCATGCTGACCCACTACCATGCTGATCACATGGGTGGCGTCATCGAACTATCGCAGCTGCTCCCCATCCGCCATTTCATCGATCACTCGGCCCCGAGCGCCGAGGCCGAGGTCGGCGTACCGGGCACGATGGCCCTGTACGATGCTTACGTGGCCCTTCGGGCCCGCGGCACGCACACCGAGCCCAAGCCGGGCGACCGACTCCCCTTTGGTGGCGTCGACGTGGTGGTGCTGGCGTCGGCTGGCGAGGTGCTTACCGCGCCGCTGGCCGGCGCCGGACAGCCCAACCCGGCCTGTACCGGCACCGGCGAGCCGGCGCAGGAAAAAACAGAGAACCCGCGGTCGACCGCCATCCGTGTGCAGTTCGGGGCGTTCCGCTTTCTCGACGTGGGGGACCTGAGCGGCGCACCGCTCTTCGCCCTCACCTGCCCCACCAATCTGATCGGCACGGCGGACCTGTACCTCATTGCCCACCATGGTGGCAACGATGGCGCGGATCCGTCGCTGTTCGCCGCCGTGAAGCCCCGCGTGGCCATCTTCAACAACGGCCCGCGCAAAGGGGCGCAGGCGCGCACCTTCGCGACCATCCGCGGGATCCCTACCCTCGACGGCTGGCAGCTGCATCGCAGCGGGAACCCCGGCGTGGAGAACGTTGCCGACGCTCGCGTCGCCAATCTCGACGAGAGCACCAGCGCGTGGCTGAAGGTGTCCGCCAGCCCCGACGGCAGCTTCATCGTCACCAACGGGCGCACCGGGCAGTCCACCGCGTATCCGCGGTAACCGCGCGCACACATCACTACACGAGTGCTGAGATGACCGTTCCGACCACGCCCTCCCCGAGCCTCGACACGCAATGGATGCCGTTCACGGCGAACAAAGCGTTCAAGGCGCGACCGCGCCTGCTCGTCAGCGCCAAGGACATGCACTATCGGTCCGATGACGGCCGCGAGATTCTCGACGGGACGGCCGGGCTCTGGTGCGTGAACGCCGGGCACTGCCGGCCGTCGATCGTGGACGCCATCGTGCGCACGGCCTCGACGCTGGATTTCGCGCCGAGCTTCCAGATGGGCCACCCGCTGTCGTTCGCGCTGGCCGACAAGCTGGTGCAGCTGCTCCCCACGGGCATGAACAAGGTGTTCTTCTCCAACTCGGGGAGCGAGGCGGTGGATAGCGCGCTCAAGATCGCGCTGGCCTACCATCAGGCCCGCGGCGAACCGGAGCGTCGCATGTTCATTGGGCGCACGCGCGGCTATCACGGCGTGGGCTGGGGTGGCATTTCCGTGGGCGGCATTGAGACGAATCGCAAAACGTTCGCGGCGCAGCTCATGCCGCACATCGATCATCTGCCGCATACGCACGATCTGGCGCACAACGCGTTCTCGAAAGGACAGCCGCTCTGGGGCGCGCACCTCGCCGACGCGCTCGAAACCATGATCGCGACGCATGGCGCCGGCAACATCGCTGCCGTGATCGTCGAACCGCTGGCGGGATCCACCGGCGTACTCGTACCGCCCGTGGGCTACCTGGAGCGACTGCGGGCGCTGTGCACGGCCCACGGTATCCTGCTGATCTTCGACGAAGTCATCAGCGGATTCGGACGGCTGGGCGCCCCGTTCGCGGCGCAGCACTTCGGCGTCACCCCCGACATCATGGCGATGGCCAAAGGGCTCACCAACGCCGCCGTGCCGATGGGTGCCACCGCGGTGCAGGGCGCGCTCTACGACACCGTGGTCAACGCCTCCGAGCGCGGCATCGAATTCTTCCACGGCTACACGTACAGCGGACACCCGCTGGCGGCGGCTGCGGGCATCGCCACCCTGGACCTGTACGAGCAGGAAGGGCTGTTCGAACGGGCCCGCGCGCTTGCCCCGGAGTGGGAGGCGGCCGTCCACACCCTGCGCGATGCCCCGTACGTGATCGACGTGCGCAACCTCGGTATCGTAGCCGGCATCGAACTCGAACCGCGCGCCGGTCTGCCGGGCGCCCGCGCGTACGATGCCTTCGTGAACTGCTTCCATGAGCAGGACGCGCTGATTCGCGTGACAGGCGATATCATTGCCCTGTCGCCGCCGCTGACCATCAGTGTCGAGCAGATGCACGAGCTGGTCGGCAAAGTCCGCCGCGCCCTTCTCCGCATCACCTAACGTTACGGAAACCGGGCTTCGTGAACGGCACCAGCTACCTCTGGATCAAGGCGCTGCACGTCATCGCCGTCATAGCCTGGTACGCCGGGCTGTTCTACATCTTCCGCCTGTACGTGTACCACGTGCAGAAACGGAGCGAGCCCGCGGTCACGGCCACGCTCGAAGTCATGGAGCGGCGCTTGCTACGCGCCATCATGACACCGGCGATGGTCGTGGCCCTCGGAGCCGGTGCGACCATGCTGGTCATGAATCCCACGCTGCTGAAGATGCCGTGGATGCATGCCAAACTCGGCGCCGTGTTGTTCCTGCTCGGCTATCACGGCCTCGCCTCGTGGACGCGCAAGAAGTTCCTGCAGGGCGACTACGTATTCAGCGAAACCGCCTGCCGGTGGCTCAATGAAGTGCCCACGATCCTACTGCTCATCATCGTGATCGGCGTGATTGTGCGACCGGGCGCGTGAGATAAACACGGGCGGTGGTGGACCGCCCTACAGCAGCTTGCGGAGCACGTCATCGTCGAGACGGTGCCCGCCACCGAACGTCAACTCTTCCACCTCGATGCCCATCGCGTCGATGCGCTTGCGCAGCGTTCGGCGGAAGGAATCGGTGGCGAACTTGTCCTTGTCGCCCACCACCACCTGCACGGTGGTGCCGGTCCACGCCGCGCGCATGGCGTCGTCCGGCACATCGTGCGCGAGGCCACCCGCCCACAACACGTGCGTGGCCACATCGGCTCCTTCTTCCGGCACGCCACGGTCGGCCACATCGGCCACCCACCGCATGCTCATGGCCACGCCCTGCGAGAACCCGAGCACCTTGATCGCCGGAACGTCACCACGCGCTTCAAGAATCGCGTCGACCTCCTGGCCGACCACGGCGTGCAACATGCCGAGCGCGTCGCGGAGGTCGTCCTCGCGATCGTCGCGCGTGAGCCACGTGGCACCGGTCCGCGCCAGATGCTTGCCATCGGCTCGC
>CANHJV010000174.1 GCA_947461225.1 Gemmatimonadota bacterium
CGCCGTGGCGCGGCGCCGTGGGGATTTCGGTGCTCGCGGCGGTGCCGCCGCGTTCACGGCGGCTGTGGCGCGTGGACTTCGCGCTGCCGATCAGTGCCGATCCGCAGCGTCGATTCGAGGTGCGATTCTCCAGCATCGATCGTTCGCGTGTGTTCTGGAACGAACCGCGCGATGTGCAGGCTGGACGCGAGCGTACCGCCCCGTCCAGCCTCTTCACCTGGCCGTAACGACGCGGCCTTACTTCGCCGTGGCCATCAGGCGGCGAATCGGTACGATCATCAGCGCCAGGATCACGGTCGCGCCGAACAGGGCGATGGCGGTGCCGGTGAAGACGAGTGGCGTTTGTTCGAGCTTCGTGGGGTCGACGTGCCCGCCCACGAGACCCGCGACCAGATTGCCGACGGATGTGGCCAGGAACCAGATGCCCATCATCTGTCCGACGTAGCGTCGCGGGGCCAGCTTCGTCATGGATGACAGACCGACCGGGCTCACGAACAGCTCGCCCAAGGTCTGGAACAGGTAGCTGATGATGAGCCACCACGGCGATACGAGCACCGTTCCACCGCTGGCGACGACGCGGTTGGCGGCGAACACCATGACCAGGAAGCCGACACCGGCCAGGGCCAGGCCGAGCGCGAATTTGGTCGGGCTGGAGAGATCGATGTTGCGCTTCGCGAGCATGATCCAGAGCGCGGCGAACAGCGGCGAGAAGAGAATGATGAACGCCGAATTCACCGACTGAAACCACGTGGCCGGGATCTCGAACCCGAAGAGATTGCGATCGGTGAAATCGTTGGCAAACAGCTGCAATGAGGTCGGTGCCTGTTCGAACGCGGCCCAGAAGATCGCGGCAAACACGAACAGCACGAAAATCACGCCGGAGCGCAGCTTTTCGTCGCGGGTGAGTCCGCCGAACGCGAACAGGAAGCTGAAGAACGCGACGGCAATGCCGACGAGCACGAACGTCATCGCGCCGCCGATGGCCTGCGGATCGAGCGTGATGACGCCACTGCTGGCCAACACGAACACCAGGGCCAGCAGAGCGAGTCCACCGAAGGTGTAGTTGCGTACGGCGCCTTCGCGCTTCGCCTGCACCGCAGGATTGGGATCGCGTACGATGTCCTGTCCGAGGCTGCCGAGCATGTCCTTCGCCTTGAGCCAGAACATGAGCAGGCCGCACAGCATGCCGATCCCCGCAGCGCCGAAGCCCCAATGCCAGCTGACCCGCTCACCGAGATAGCCCGTCACCAGCGTCCCGGCGAACGCGCCGGTGTTGATCCCCATATAGAAAATCGAGAAGCCGGCGTCGCGCCGCGCGCCACCCTCGGGGTACAGATCGCCCACGATGGCTGAGATGTTCGGCTTGAGCAAACCGGTGCCGAGCACGATCAGCACGAGACCGAGGAAGAAGAAAATCTTGCCCAGGCCCGCGCCGGCGATTCCCGAAATGCCAATCGACAAATGTCCCGAGGTGATCAGTATGGCGCCGATCAGGATCGCGCGACGCAGGCCGAGCCAACGATCGGCGATCCATCCACCGGGCAGCGACGCGAGATAGACCGACGCCGCATAGATCCCGACGATCGCCGCGGCCGCGGGACGCTCGAATCCGAAGCCTCCCTCCGCCAGTGCGGCCGCCATGAACAGCACCAGCAGCGGGCGCAGGCCGTAAAAGGAGAAGCGCTCCCACATCTCGGTCATGAAGAGCAGGCCGAGGCCGCGCGGATGACCGAAGAACGCGCGATCGCTGGCGGGGTTTGGTGCGGACGAGTCCGTACGGAGTGAGGGAGGCGTCACGACGCGTGGGATGAAAGGTGGAGTCGCGGCTGCTTGATGCAGGCCACGAAGTGTCCGGGAGACTTCTCTTCGAGCGGCGGGACCACCCGCGTGCACTCCGCATCCTTGAGCGGATTCGGGCACCGCGGATGAAATACGCAGCCACTGGGCGGATTCGCCGGCGACGGCGGATCACCCGGCAGCAGGATACGCTGACGCTTGGCGGTCGGGTCGGGCACCGGCACGGCGGAGAGTAGCGCCTGCGTGTACGGCATCAGCGGCGTGCTGAAAATCGTGCGCCGCGGCGCGAGCTCGACGATGCGGCCGAGATACATGACGGCCACGCGGTCGGCCATGTGCGCAACGACCGCGAGATCGTGCGCGATGAACAGATAGGACAGACCGCGCTCGCGCTGCAGATCGCGCAGCAGATTCACGACCTGCGCCTGCACGCTCACGTCGAGTGCCGACACGGGTTCGTCACACACGATGAACGACGGCTCCACGGCCAACGCGCGCGCGATGCCGATCCGCTGACGCTGGCCGCCGGAAAATTCGTGCGGATACCGCGCCGCATACTCCGGACGTAGTCCGACTTCGTCAAGCAGCGTGGACACGCGACGGTCGGCCGCGCTGCCCTCAGCGAGTCCGTGCACGATCAAACCTTCCTTGATCGCGGCCCCCACCGTCATGCGCGGATTGAGCGAGCCGTACGGATCCTGGAAGATGATCTGCATACGCCGCCGCATCCGGCGCAGCGTTTCGCCGCGTAGCGCCAGCACATCGGTGCCGTCGAAGCGCACCTCGCCCGATGTCGGCTCGACGAGACGCAGGATCGAACGACCGGTGGTCGTTTTCCCGCATCCCGATTCACCCACGAGCGCGAGGGTTTCGCCGGCGTGTACGTCGAATGAAACACCGTCCACCGCTTTCACGGCGCCGGTGACGCGCTGCAGCAGCCCCGTACGAATGGGGAAATGCTTGGTGAGGTTGCGCACCTCGAGCAGCGGCGTGGCACTCATGTGCGCACCACGTCGTGACGCACGGCGCGTCGGGCCGGCTCTTCAATGAGATGACACCGCGCTCGATGCGCCGACCCCACCTGCAGGAGCGCCGGCTCGTCCGTCGCGCAGCGCTCGAAGGCGTATGGGCACCGATCGCGAAAGGTGCAGCCACTCGGCAGCGCCGTGGGCGGGGGCACCGATCCCGCGATCGTCTGCAATCGGTCCGTTTCCTGTCCCAGCTTCGGAATCGCGGCCAACAGCCCTTCGGTATACGGATGGCTCGGCGCCGCGAACAGATCTTCCACGTTCGCCTCCTCGACCACGCGGCCGGCGTACATCACGATCACGCGCGAGGCCATCTCCGCGACGACACCAAGGTCGTGGGTGATCAGCAGCAACGCCATGCCCGTGCGCGCGCGCAGATCGCGCAGCAGTTCGAGAATCTGCGCCTGAATCGTGACGTCGAGCGCGGTGGTGGGCTCGTCGGCGATCACGAGCTTGGGCGACATGATGAGTGCCATCGCGATCATCACGCGCTGACGCATGCCGCCGGAGAGTTCATGCGGGTATTGCGTGGCGCGCGCCCCCGCATCGGCGATGCCGACTTGGGCGAGCATGTCCACCGTGCGGGTCCACGTTTCCTGGCGCGAGAGCGTGGTGTGGACGCGCAGGACTTCCGCGATCTGATCGCCCACCGTGAGGACGGGATTGAGCGCCGTCATCGGCTCCTGAAAGATCATGGCCATGTGCTGCCCGCGAATGTCGCGCAGCCGCTCGTCATCGAGCGTCAGGATGTCGGCGCCGTCGAACAGGATGCGGCTTCCCGATGCAATACGGCCCGGTGCCGGCACCAAACGCAGCAGCGACAGCGCCGTCAGCGACTTCCCGCAGCCGGATTCGCCCACCAGGCAGACCGACTCGCCTCGGCCTACGGTAAACGAGACATCGTCCACGGCGCGCGCCACGCCCTGGCCCGCCGGAAAGGCGATCTGCAGCGCGTGCACATCGAGCAGCGGACGATCGGGCGCGGTCGTCGAGTCGCGTGTGGCAGAAATCGTCACGGGCGCACGGTACGGGAGGAGGACAAGGCGGGAGGCGAGGTCGTGCCGGCAACACGGGTGGGCGCGACGTCGAGACGTGTCGCGAGACTGGGAACGTGATTCGGTGCGAACCGCTCGCGCAAGGCGTCACCGAGGGCATTGCAGGCGAGAACGGCGAAGACGGTGGCCAGTCCGGGGAACAAGGACAGCCACCATTCGCTCTGGACGCCCCCCGCGCCGTCGCGAAGAATCGTCCCCCAGCTCGCCTGCGGTGCCTGAATCCCAAGGCCGAGGTAGCTGAGCCCTGCTTCCAGGGCGATCGTCCCCGCGACGCCGAAGCTGGCGTTGATGATCAGCGTGGGTAGCAGGTGGGGCAGGAGGTGACGCCAGAGGAGGCGGGGCCCTCGCACGCCCATCGCCCGCGCGGCGACCGTGAACTCCTGCGCGCTCAGGGCGCGCAGTTCGTCGGTGACGAGTCGCGCCGTGTCGAACCATCCCGTGAGGCCGATGAGCAGCACAAGGGCCGGAAACGACAGGGCGCCCCACAGCGCTCCCACGGCCAGCAGCACGAGCAGGCGCGGAATCGACAGGGCCACGTCGAGCAGCCGTCGCATGGTGCTGTCGACCACGCCGCCGGCCAGCGTGGACACGGCGCCGTACAACGTCGCGATCACTAACGACAGCGAGACGGAGAGGATCGCCAGCGCCAGCGACACGCGGCCGCCATCGAGCACGCGGCTGAGCACATCGCGGCTGACCGCATCGGTGCCGAAGGGATGCGCCAACGACGGTGACTGGCTGCGTAGCGCGATGATGTCGAGCTGCGCGTTCGGGGCGTACGGCGTGAGCAGCGGTCCGGCAGCCACGACGGACACCAGCAGCGCGATCAGCACCACGGATGGCGAGACGCGGCGACTCACGGGGTGCGCAAGCGTGGGTCCGCGATCTCGCGCGCGATGTCGGCGAGGGCCGCGCCTAGCGCTGTGACGGCGCTGCCGAGAATCACGCCGGCGGAGACGACCGGATAGTCACGTGCCTCAATCGCGCGGATCATGGCGAAGCCCATCCCGGGCCAGGCAAACACGCGCTCCACGAACACGGCACCGGTGATGAGGGCTGGGAGCATCAGGCCGGTCACCGTGAGCACGGGCAGGAGCGCGGTGCGCCACGCCTGACGGCGCACCGCCGCTTCGGTAAGTCCCTTCGCCCGTGCGGTGCGCACGAAGGCCTGCGTCATGCTCTCCTGCATGGCATGGCGCTGGTACCGCGCGAAGACCGCGACGCCCACGAGGGAGAGCGAGGTCAGCGGCAAGACGAGATGCCGCACGCGGTCCACCAATTGTTGGCGTGCCGACAGGTAGCGGTACGTCTCGTCGGTGATGCCGGTGGCGGGAAGCCAGCCCAGTTGGTGCACGAAGACCACGAGGAGCACGAGCGCCAGCCAAAACTCCGGCAGCGAGTAGAGCACGAGCAGTGCGGTCGATGTGGTCCGGTCGCGGCGCGACCCCGCCCGCGCGCCCTGCCAGGCCCCGATCAGCATGCCGCCCACCAAGCTCACGCTCAGGGCGCAGCCCATGAGGAAGAGCGAGCGTGGCAGCGCGTCGGCCAGCACGGCGGCTACGGGCCGATGCTGGTCGCGCGACCATCCCAAGTCACCGCGCAGCAGCGACCACAGCCAACGGCCGTATTGCGTGGCGATCGAGTCATCGAGCCCGTACTGGGCGCGAATCGTGGCCCGCAGTTCCGGCGCCATCCCTTCGCCGAGGGCCGTGGCCGGATCGCCCGGCGCGAGTTGCAGCAGCACGAACGCGAGTGTGGCCGCCGAAAAGACGACGGCCACGCTCTGCAGGATGCGCACGGTTACGCGACGGGCGATCGTGGTCAGGGAGGCGTCCCCAACCCGATGCGATCACGGTCGATGCGCTGCGCCGGATCGACGCGCCAGTCGGACAGTCCGACGAACCATCCATCGGCCCGCAGTGGTGTCGTGATGAACCGGCGGTTGATCGCCACGGGGGAGCGCTGTTCGTACAACCACACCGCCGGCACGTCCTCGTCAATTTGCTGAAACGCCCGTGCCCAGTACCGGCGGCTCGCGGTCGGATCGAACGTCGTGAGCGCGCTGTCGAGGAGGGCATCGAACGCGGGGCTGTCGTACCGTCCGGCGTTGGAGCTGCCACGAGACGCCCACGTCTGTGTGAGTCCGACCAACCCGGGGCTCGGCTGCCACGCACCGAGATAGGCATCGAACGCATGGCGGTCGACGGCGTCGCTCCATGCATTGTTCTCGAGC
>CANHJV010000175.1 GCA_947461225.1 Gemmatimonadota bacterium
GTGGGCGTGGGTTCCACCTTTCGCGTGTTACTCCCGGCGGTGGCCATGGAGGCCGCGCCGTTCCCCAGCGGTGCGCAGGCACCGCCGCTCATCCCCTTGGCGGGACGAGAAACGCTGCTGCTGGTCGAAGACGAAGTGTCCGTGCGCACGTTCATCGACCGCACACTCTCGCGCCTCGGCTACACCGTGCTCTGTGCTGGGTGCGGTGAAGAGGCGGTGCAGCTGGCGAAGGCCTATCCGGGCGCCATCGATCTGATGATCGCCGATGTCGTCATGCCGGATTTCGGCGGTCGCGAATTGCTGCGTGCCATCGAAGAGGCGAGGCCGCAGACACGCGTCATCTTCATCAGTGGATACTCCGACGATAACGCGGTGGTCGACGCGACCTCGCCGCGCCAGGCGTTCATGCAGAAGCCGTTCGGTATCGACGCATTGGCGGCGCAGGTGCGCGCATTGCTCGACACCACCCCGGATGCCCCGGATCGGCTATCCGTGGCCTAAATGATGTTCCGTTCGAGCAGCGGTGCGTTGTTCAACAGGCGTTCCACGTGTAGCGGCGACAGATCGAGCGATTGATATCCGCCGGTGGCGATCACCTCGGCCATCCCGAGCCCCACGGCCGGCGCCTGCTGCAGTCCGTGTCCCGAGAACCCCGCGGCCACGAACACGTTGTCGGTGCCGGGCAGGCGACCGACCAGTCCGTTCTGATCGAAGGTGTTGTACTCGTAGTACCCTGCCCACGAGCCGGTGACCCGCAGTTCGTCGAATTGCGGCACCCGTTCGGCCAATCGTGGCCACAGCCACTCGTCGAACAAACCACGATCGACCTGATCGAGCGGCACATTGTCGAGATCCGCGCCACGCGGTGGTGAGCCACAGAGGAACTGGCCCGTGTCGCCGTCGGAGCGGAACCAGAATCCACTGGGGTCGATCACCAGCGGACATCCGGGAAGCGGCCCGCTGGCCTGCAACGAGAAGACGTCGCGCTTGCGGGCGCGAACGGGCAGGTCGAAGCCGAGCATCGCCGCAATCGGCGACGACCAGGCGCCGGCCGCGATGAGCACGGCATCGGCTGCGATACGGTCGCCGGCCGAGGTGATTACCGACTGTACCGCGCCATCGCGCACGTCGAAATCGACGGCCTCGGCCTCCACAAAGCGTGCGCTCTGCGCGATGGCGTGCTGCCGGAACGCCTGCAGCGCGGAGTAGCCGTCGAACCAGCCTTCGCCGCTCGTGGCCGTGGAGAGCCCCAGGGAGCCCAGCGCAATCTGCTCGAGCGACAACCACGGGAATCGCTGCGCAAGGTCGCTCGGCGACAGCAGTGCCACCGCCGCACCGCAGCGCGCCTGCAGCGCCTGATTCTCCTCGAGCACGTGGGCGCCCGCCTCGGTGGCGAGATACAGGTATCCCGGCTCCACGAGGCCGATGCTCGGGCGATCGGGTCCGACGGCCAGCTGCTGGCCGATGTCGCGGTAGAACGCGAGGCTCTGTTGCGAGATCCGGATGTTGATCTCGGTGGAGAACTGCTGCCGGATGGCGCAGACGGACAGCGCGCTCGACGCCTTCGCGTACGACGCGTCACGCTCGAGCACCGTGGCGCGAAGGCCGTAGCGTGCCCCCAGAAAGGAGGCGGTGGCGGCGCCCATCACGCCACCACCGATGATCACGACGTGCGTGGAGGGGTCCACCTGCTGGTTCCGTATCGCGTCTCGAGGCATAGAATCCCAAGATGCTGCCGTATCATTCCGCTGAACAGGTCCACGCGGCGTTGCCGTGGTCCACGCTGGTACCTGCGTTGCGCGACGCCTTTGCCGCGGGCGCCACGGTGCCACGCCGTCAC
Organism: Gemmatimonadota bacterium; assembly: GCA_947461225.1. Taxonomy (GTDB): domain Bacteria; phylum Gemmatimonadota; class Gemmatimonadetes; order Gemmatimonadales; family Gemmatimonadaceae; genus Gemmatimonas. Next base: position 1,841 of record CANHJV010000175.1, read on the forward strand.
GCGCATGCGCTGAGCGACCGCGACTCGCTGCTGCTGATGCCGGCGTGGAGCGACGACGCGCTTGGCGTGAAGGTCGTGACGGTGATGCCCGACTCGTGCGCGGCGCGCACGGTGCAGGCGCTGTACCTCCTGCTCGACCGGCACACGGGCGAGCCGCGCGCGGTGCTCGACGGCGAGGCGCTCACGGTGCGTCGTACGGCGGCCACGTCGGTGCTGGCCGCCAGCTATCTGGCGCGCGATGACGCCAGCGACCTGTTGGTCATTGGTACGGGCACGCTGGCCCCGTACATGGTGCGGGCGTACTGCGCCACGCGGCCGGCGATCACCCGGGTGCGCCTCTGGGGACGCACGCCGGCGCGCGCGGCAGCGCTGGCTACCGCGCTCGCGCGCGAAGGACTGCCGGTGGAGGCCTGTGCCGATGCGCCTGACGCGTTGCCCAACGCCGTGGCGGCGTCACAGATCGTGTGTGCGGCCACCACGTCGCGTGCACCAGTGATTCACGGCGCGTGGCTGTCGCCCGGCACGCACGTGGACCTCGTGGGTGGATTTACGCCGGCCATGCGCGAAGCCGACGACCACACGATGCGCGTGAGTCGCATCGTGGTGGACAGCTACGATGGCGCGCTGAGTGAAGCCGGCGATCTGGTGGATCCGCTGGCGCGCGGCGTGATCCTGCGCGAGCAGGTGGTGGCTGAGCTGCGCGAGCTGGTGGCGGGCTCCATTCTGGGACGCACGGATCGCGCGCAGATCACGCTGTTCAAGTCGGTCGGCCTCGCGCTCGAAGATTTGACGGCAGCAACGCTGGTGTGCGGCGCGTAGCATGGTTGGTCACGCTTTCCATCCACTCCTCCCCATCATGACTCTCTTCTCCTCCGCCCGTCGCGCTGGCGTGCTCGGGGCGTTTCTCGCCGCACTGCCCGTTGGCGCGGCCTTGCCCGCACAAAGCGCGGTGGACGTGCTCATTACCGGCGCGATGGTGTACGACGGCACCGGCGCACCGGGTCGCCTCACCAACGTGGGCATTCGCGGCGATCGCATTGCGTTCGTGGGCGCGATCCCGACCGGCACCACGGCCGTGCGCCGCATCGATGCTACCGGACTCATCGTGTCGCCGGGGTTCATCGATCCGCACACGCACGCCTATGAAGGGCTGCCGCGGTTGAATGCCGAGCGGCGGTTGAGTGCGTCGTCGCTGATGCAGGGTGTCACGACGGTCACGATCGGCCCCGATGGACGCGGACCGTTCGATGTGAAGCGCGTGCTCGATGCGTCGGAGAAGCTAGGGCTCGGTACGAACGCGTATGCCACGGTGGGCTTCGGCACCGTGCGGGCCCACGTAATGGGTGCGTCGTCGGCGCCGGCTACGACGCTGCAGATCGACTCCATGCGCGCGCTCATCACCAAGGCGATGAAAGAAGGCGCCTTCGGCGTGGGCTCGGGACTCTTCTACGCGCCACAAAGCTACGCCAGCACCGACGAAGCGATCGCGGTGATCTCGGCCGCGAAGCCATTCGGCGGTGTGTACGACACGCATCAGCGCGACGAATCGTCGTACACGATTGGCCTGTTAGCGTCGGTGCGCGAAACGATTCGCATTGGCTGCGAGTCGGGGCTGACCGCGAACGTGGGGCACATCAAGACGCTGGGCGTCGATGTGTGGGGGAAGGCCGACAGCGTGCTGGGCATCATGCGCGAGGCGCGCGCCACGGGATGCGTGGTCACGGCTGATCAATATCCATGGACGGCCAGCGGCACGGGGTTGAGTGCCGCGCTCGTACCGCGCTGGGCGCAGGCTGGCGGCAACGATTCGCTGAAGCTGCGCATTGCCGACGCGGCGCTGCGCGAGAAGATGCTGGTGGACATGCGCGACAATCTGCGTCGTCGCGGTGGTGACAGCACGCTGCTGCTCACCGGTGGCAGTGCGGCGGCGAAGGCGTATATCGGCAAGACGCTCAAGCAGGTGGCCGCCGAGCGAAACCTGTCGGCGGTGGAGACCGCGCTGGCGATGATTAACGAGGGGCTCGATATGAGTGTGGCGTCGTTCAACATGACTGAGGCCGACATCGAGACATTCATGAAGGATCCGTACGTGATGACCAGCTCCGACGGGTCGGGTGGGCACCCACGGCTGTACGGCACGTACCCGCGCAAGATCCGTCGCTACGTGCTCGACAAGCCGGTGATCACGATGGAGCGCATGGTGCGCGCGTCGTCGGGGCAGGTGGCGGAGACGTATCGCATTCCAGATCGTGGCGTGCTGCGCGCCGGCGCGTTCGCCGATGTGATCGTGTTCGACCCCACCACGATTCTCGACGACGCCACCTATCTGGAGCCGACCACGCTGTCCACGGGCATGGTGTGGGTGTTCGTGAACGGACAGGCGGCGGTGCAGGAGCGGAAGATGGCGAATGTGTTGGCGGGACGGGCTCTGCGGCGCTGAGTAGGTCGCCGCTGGGCTGAGGGGGCTATCCGTCGCGAGTGGCGACGGGTGCCAACTGTCATCTCCGTCGCTCCCTTTGTATAGTGGATGGCGCGTCCCGTTCGCACTGCGAATCGGCAGGTTGTCTCGTAATGCAATCCAGTCTGCCGTTATGCGCAGGTCAGCTCGCTTCTTTTGGAGGAACGATGGTCCCTCGCTTTGCCGCGCCGTTCATGATCGCGGCCTCACTCGTGTTCGGCCTCGCCGGCACCCAGACACTCCAGGCACAGGGCACAGCTCCCGGTCGCGTCGTTGGGGTCGTGTCCGACTCGGCGTCGGGGCAGCCGCTGCAAGCGGTGCAGCTGTTCCTGTCGCGCGGCACGACACGGCTCGAGGCGCGCACCAATGCTGAGGGGCGCTTCACCTTCCCCACGGTTTCGGCGGGCACCTATGGCATCGAGGCCATTCGACTCGGCTATCGCCGTGCCGTGCGCGCTGGCATTGTCGTTACGGCCGGCGGCACCCTGACGTATGACGTCAAGATGACGGCCGCCGCGCTCAACCTGCAGGCGATGGTCACCACGGGTGTCGTCGACCCCGCCTCCGGCACGCGCGTGCCGTTTTCCGTGGGTCGTGTGAGCGCGGAAGACGCGCCCGTGCCGGCGTCGAACGCCCTTGAGACCATTCAGGGCAAAATTGCCGGCGTGAGTGTGATCCCCACCGGTCAGGCGGGTAGCGGCACGAACATCCAGCTGCGCACCCCGACCTCGATCAGCAAGGGTAACTCCCCGCTGGTCGTGGTCGATGGCGTGATTCAGTCGGCCTCATTCGACGCCGCCAGCGCCGATCTCCAGTCGATGGACATCGAGAGTGTGGAAGTGGTGAAGGGCGCCGCGGCCGCCTCGCTGTACGGCTCGCGCGCGGCCTCGGGCGTGATCCAGATTCGTACGCGCCGTGGTACGGGCCTCGCTGAAGGCACCACCAAGTTCACCATCCGCACCGAGTATGGAAACAACGAGCTCGGTCGGAAGGTGAACTGGGCACAGCAGCATTCTTTCCTCTCGAATGCCCAGGGCGAGTTCCTGAACGCGGCGGGGCAGGTGGTGCCCCGCGAGCTGCGCGTGCCGGATCCCATTTACGCGCGCTTTCAGGACAATCCGTTCAAGGCGGGCACCTTCTACGACCAGGTGGATCGCTTCTTCAACCCCGGCGATTTCATGCGCAACTCGCTGAACATTGCGCAGAACGGCGGGAAGACGAACTGGTTCTTCTCGTATGTGAACCAGAAGGAAGACGGCGTGGTCCTGAACAGCGGCCGCTACGATCAGAACGACTTTCGGCTCAATCTCGATCATCGTCCGCGCAGTGACCTCAGCATCGGCGTGAGCGCGTATCACAGCCGCTCCACACGCCTGAACCTGTATGACGACACGTTCTTCGACCTGATCAATCAGGCGCCGGACGTCGACCTGCGTCAGCCGGATCCTGATGGTACGCCGTTCATTTTCCAGCCCGACTTCGAAGGGCGCGAAGAGAACCCGCTGTACGTGCTGTCCACCGAAAAGCGCAACCGGAATCGCGCCCGCACGCAGGGTGCCATGGAAGCGCGCTACACGCCCCGCTCGTGGCTCACCGTCGACGGCAACTTGTCGTACGACCGCTCCGACCGCTCCACCGACTTCTTCCTCGATCAGGGCGTGAAGACGGAAGGCTTCGGCAATGGTGGCCCGGGTGAGATCTCGCGTTTCAACGGCATCACCAACGCGCTCAACGCATCGTTGTCGGCCAATCTGCTCAAGCGTGTCGGCAGCTTCACGCTGCGCAGCACCGTGCGTGGTCTGATGGA
>CANHJV010000176.1 GCA_947461225.1 Gemmatimonadota bacterium
CGCGACATTGCCGACCTGCTCGTGCGCTTTCAGGCCGTGTTCTTCAAGATCGTTTCCATGGTGATGGTGATCGCACCCATCGGTGCGTTCGGTGCCATGGCGTATACGGTGGGAGCGTTCGGCCTGAAGACGCTGATCCCGTTGGCCCGCCTGATGCTCGATGTCTATCTCACGATGGCCGTCTTCGTGTTCGTCGTGCTTGGCCTGATCTGCCGCGCGTACGGCTTCCGTATCTGGAAGTTCATCCGCTTCATCAAGGAAGAAATCCTCCTCGTGCTCGGCACGTCGAGTTCCGAAGCGGCGCTGCCTCGCATGCTGACCAAGCTCGAACAGTACGGCTGTGCGAAGCCGGTGGTGGGGCTGGTGATTCCCACCGGCTACTCGTTCAACCTCGACGGGACGAGCATCTACCTCTCGATGGCCACGATCTTTATTGCGCAGGTGTACAAAGTGGATCTCAGCATGACGCAGCAGTTGACCTTGCTGGGCATTCTCATGCTCACCAGCAAGGGTGCGGCAGGCGTGACCGGCTCCGGGTTCATTGTGTTGGCCAGCACCCTCGCGGCCACCCGCACCGTACCGGTGGAAGGGGTGGCGCTGCTCTTGGGCGTGGACCGTTTCATGTCGGAAGCGCGGGCGATCACCAACCTGATCGGCAACGGCGTCGCCACGCTGGTGGTGTCGCGCAGCGAAGGGGTGTTCGACGACGCAAAGATGGCCGCCGCGGAAGCGAACATGTGACCGCGGGGGCGACGCACCCGCTCGCCCCTACCTCGCTTCCCCTCGGAAATCAGACGATGGACACTGTGGTCCAGATCTTTGGCACCAAAAAAAGTGCCGACACCCGCAAGGCACAGCGCTTCTTTCAGGAGCGTCGCATCAAGGTCCACTTCTGCGACCTGGCGGAGCGGCCGGCGTCGATCGGTGAACTCCGGCGGTTCACACAGAAGTTTGGCGTCGAGGCGGTCATCGACCGTGACGCAAAACGCTTTCTCGATCTCGGACTGCGTCAGGCGCTGTACGGTGAGGAGCGCTGGCTGAGCATCCTCGCCGATGAGCCGCTCATTCTGAAACAGCCGCTCGTGCGGCTGCAGCATAAAGTGTGTGTGGGCGTGGACGAGAAGCTGTGGAAGGAGTGGCTGGCGTAGTTCCTGGCCCGGCGCGTCGCAACGTCTGTCCGTTGACCGGAGTTTTCCCGACAGCAAAAGCGGGGAACTCCTGATAACCTCTTCGCCCCCACCGATGCACCGTGGGAACGAGGAGGTACTCTATGCGCACACGAATCCCAAATGGGTTACAGCGTTCACTGACGGCAGGCGTCTTTCCGGTGGAATCACCTGACGCCTTTGCCGCTGCGCTGCTAAGTGACTCGATACGACGACGGGGTGCCCGATTCACGGGCGACCCGATTCGGATTGCGATGCTCGATCGGAACCAGCTGATGCGACAGGCGCTCACGTCACTGCTGGCTCGGGATCCCCGAATCCATCTCGTCGGTGACTCCAGCGAACTCGAGCAATGCATCAACCACGCGACGCATCGTGCCGCGCAAGTGGTGCTGTTGTCTGCCGAACGAGACTCGGCCGTCGTGGTGCGGCAAATCAGCGCGCTGTCCACGTTACCGCTCGCACCGCACGTCATCGTGCTGAACAGTGAGCAGCGTCCCGACGACGTGCTCGAGGCGTTCCGGGCCGGCGCGTTCGGCTATCTGCCGTGGAGCGCGTCCGTCACGGAACTGATCGAAGCGATTGAGATCGTGGCCGACGGGATGAGTTATGTGCTGCCGACGACCGCGAAAGCTCTGGCCACCGGACTCCGCACGCCCCCGCAAGCGACGGGGGCCGCAGGCAGCACGCGGCTGGATGTGCTGAGTGCGCGTGAGCGTACGGTACTCGAACGCATCGCGCGTGGTTTCAGCGGGCCGGAGGTCGCTGACCAGTTGGGGATCACCGTCAAGACGGTGGATACGTATCGCCATCGTATTCACGAAAAACTGGGCGTCCATCATCGAAGTGACTACGTGCGGATTGCACTGGAACATGACCTGTTGCTCCGAGAGCCCGCGTAGACCGGAAGTTCTGCGTTCGCCATTCCATTCCCCGCCTGTCCCGACGGAGTTCATGATGTCCACCCCAATGTCTCAAGGGCTCGGCCCATCCCCCTTTCCACCGCTGTCCTCAGTCGCGCCCGTCACGCGCACCGTGACGCGCACCGTCTTCGACAACGGTGTCGAGGCGGAGATCGGCACGTTCGCTGATCGGCGGCCACTGCCGCGCGATGATCAGGAGCTGCTCACCGAGTCGCTGCGCGCGCTGCGCGAATCGCCCAACGTGCCGCCCGCTGGCGTGGCCGTGCGGGTGATTGACGGCACCATCATTCTCGACGGGCGCACCGCGTTCTATTACGAGCGCGCGGCTGCGGAATGCGCAGTGCGATTCCTGGACGGCGTGCGCGCCGTCGAAAATCACATCATCGTCGAACCACCCGCGCTCGCCCATGTCGTCCGCTTGTCCATTGCAGACGCACTGCTCCGCACGGCGATGAACAAGGCCAGCCAGATCGCGTGCATTCCGTGATCGACAACCGCCTCATCAGCGCATAACCGCTCGTTTCTTCAACGTCGCCTTTCCGGAGTGGACCATGCCGACCAACGCGCCGAACATCCGCACTGCCACCGAGATCCTGAACACCTTCGAGCCCACGGTCGCTCCGGCGGGCCCGATCCTCGTTGCCACGGACACGTCACCGGCTTCCGATGCCGCGTTCCCGATGGCGCGCCTGCTCGCCACCTCGATGCACGCCCCGGTGCAGGTGGTCAGCGCCCTGCGGCCGAACACGATGCCGATGTACGCGTTCGATGCCGTGCCGTATCCGATGGTGGCCGAGCCCTATCTGCTGGAAGGGCGCCAGTCGATGATCGAGCGGCAGATGGCGCGCACCGTTCCCTCGGCCACGCCGTGGCCCGTCCGGGTGAAGGTTGGCGAACCACTCCACGAGATCGTTGAAGATGCCCGGGCCACTGATGCGCGAGTGATCGTGGTGGGGCGCGGCCGTCACTCGGCCCTTGGCCGCGCGTTTGGCGGTGAGTCGGTGCTCCGGTTGCTGCAACTCGGCGACACGCCGGTACTGGCTGTTGAGCCGGGTATCGAGGCGCTGCCCACCAACGTCGTGATCTCCACCGACTTCAGCGCCTTCAGTCTCTACGCTGCGCAGGTGGCCGTCAGCATGATCGGCCCGGGCGCGACCGTACGCCTGGTGCACGTCGGCCCCGCGCTCAGCGATGCCGATGTCACCCTCGAGGCGTACGCGCACGGCCACAGGAAGGAAGCGGAGAAAGGGTTCGCGCTGCTGAAGGAGCACCTCGAGCCCTACGGCTTCACGCTGGAAACGGTCATGCTGCAGGGCAATCCGTCGGAGCGCCTGATCGAATATCTGGACGCGATCAACGCCGATCTCGTGGTGACGGCGACGCACGGTTATGGCTTCCTGCGCCGCATGGTGCTGGGCAGCGTGACCACCGAACTGGTCCGCTCGGCGCCGTGCTCGGTGTTGTGTGTGCCGGGACGCGCACGGACGATCGCGGCGGCCCGCGCCACTGCCACGGCGCAGCAGCAGACGCGCAGCTACGCGATTGACGTTCTCGATGCGGAGTTGAATGCATTCACCACCCGCAATGCCGGACGGTCGTGCAGCATCGAAATGGATCGCAGCGATCTCGGCGCCCAGTCACTGGGACACGGTATGCCGCTGGTTGGTGCGACGTACGACAAGCACGATCGCAGCATCTCGCTGATGTTCGGCGCGTCGACCCTGCTCGGTGAGCATCTCAGTCACCGCATGCAGGGATGCGAGTCGGTGCATACCATCGCGACGGCGGAAGGCCGAGATCAGGTGATGCGCATCGTGCACGACGGCGGCCAGACGCTGCTGTTGCTGGACTGAACCGTGGGGGCTCGGGCCGTCGCCTACTTCCACGCCTTCACGATCGCTTCGCCGATCCGGCCGATTACGGCGTTGCCTTCGGCGTCCACCCAATAGCGCGTGTCGGTGTTCTCTTTCGTGAGCACGCATGCCACCACGCGCGCCGGCAGGGAGAAGACACCGCAGTCGGTGCGCGCGGCATCGACATCGCCGCTCTTGTGCGACAGGCGGGTCCCGTAGGTGAACCGGGCGAGCTTCGAGCTGTCTTCGTTGTTCGCGAGAATCCCAAGCATGGTCGAATCGGCCGTGGGGCTCACGGCCTTGCCCTGCGCCAACAGCACGAACAGCTGCGCCATTTCATTGGGCGTGGTCACGCCGAGTCCGTATTTGGCTGAGCTGTCGGGGGCCACACTGGCGATGCGGGTCATCGAACCGCTGTGGACCTTCGTGTGCGCGAGGCCAAGGGCTTCCATCTTCTGCCACACCCGCCGGATCTTGATGCGGTCGAGGACCAGATTGGTGGCCGTGTTGTCGCTCAGCGTGCTCATGAGATAGGCGACATCCCACAGCCGCAGCGTGAGCGGGGTGCGCAGATACTGCAGCTGGCCCGCACCGCCGACTTTGTCGATGTCGGTGAGCACGATCGGGTCATCGAGCGTGAGCTGCTTCTGCTCGGCCAGATCGAACAGTGTGACGAGCACCGGCACCTTGATCAGGGAGGCCGTGGAGAACGTCTCGTTGCCGCGTTGTTCGAGATGCTCACCGGTTTCGAGGTTCGTGATGCTGTAGCCGACCACGCCGTGGTGCGCCGCCGAGAGGCTGTCGAGCGTCCGCCGTAGCGCTGCCGATGTTGGCGACTGTGCGCCGACCGTGTTGGATGACACGAGGAGCACGGCGCAGGAGAAGGTGACGAGGGGACCGCGCACGAGGCGTCCGGGAGAGGCGGGCATGAGGGCAGGGTCCGAAGGAGTCGTAGACAGGGATGTGCGGGAAATGTGCTGCTTGAACGGCACACCGCCATCCCACCGGGGCTGTCCGCCGGGGGGCGGTGCCGCAACGATGGCCGACGCTGCTAAGTTCGATCAGCGGAGGCGCTGATGGAGATCTACAAACAATTCACCTTTGAAGCCGCACACCGGTTGCCGAATGTGCCACCGGGGCACAAATGTGCGCGGCTGCATGGGCATTCCTTCGAAGTCACCGTCCACGTGCAGGGGCCCTTGTCGGCCCGTGAGGGATGGGTGATGGATTTCGCCGACCTGAAAGCCACGGTGAAGCCCGTCATCGACGAGCTCGATCACTACTACCTGAATGACATCGCCGGGCTCGAGAATCCGACAAGCGAAGTGATCGCCCGGTGGATCTGGCGACGACTCACGCCCGCCCTCTCCGGTCTCAGTCAGATCACGGTACGGGAAACGTGTACGTCGGGGTGCGTCTACCGTGGCGAGGACGCGTAGCGCCCGGGCGATTCGCTGACCCGTCGTGCTTCGCCGGGAAGCATGCGGGCTGCTCAGACTACCGGTGTCCCCAGTCGTTGAGGATCTCGTCGAGGTCCAGATCCGGTGCGAGAAAGCAGCCGTGCCCGTGTCCGTGTAGGACGCGCATGGCGGCGTTGGGCACGCGCGCGGACATGTAGGTCGCTTGTTCGACCGATGGAATCAGGTGGTCCTCGTCGGCGGCCAGGAAAAGCGTGGGCACGCGAATGTCCTTCAGCTGGCGCCGCATATCATAGTGCGTCAGGATGCGCAGCCGGTTCACGTAGCCCCGGCGGGTGGTGGCGCGCGTGAGCAGGAGAAAGCGATTGATCTCGTCGCGGTGCGTGTGTGACGAGTGCAGGCGCGAGGCGGTGAGGCGGCGAACGATCCGCATGGTGCCCCACGGAACGATGCTCGCGGCGGCGATGGCTGCGTACAGCTTGAGCTTGGGCGTGATGCGCGAAAACGAATTCAGGATCACCAGTGCGCGGATGCGTTCCGGATGGGCGAGCGCGAAGCGCAAGGCCAGTGCGCCGCCGAATGATTCGCCGACCACGATGGCCGGCGTGCCGTCGGGCACGGCCTCGTGCAGATGGCGCGCGATGTCGGCCACGAGCGTGTCCATGCGGCGCGCATCGTCGCGAAGCCGGAAGGTGATGACCCGGAACCGGTTGGCCAGCAACCGCGCCTGTCGGTAAA
>CANHJV010000177.1 GCA_947461225.1 Gemmatimonadota bacterium
CGAGCAGGGACGACGCGACCAGCAGTTCTTCGCCGTGCCGCCACTCGCGCGTCACGATTGTCCCGCCGTCGACGTCGAGGCCCAGGCTGTCACTGGCACGCGGATCATGCTCCGCGATAGCGCCGGCGGCCTCGCTCCGCGTGGCGGAGATGTGCACGCCGACACTCTGCCCGCCAATGAAGCAGGCGAGTCCGACCACACAGCAGGCGAGCAGCGTTTCCGCGGTCTTCATCGGTTCGCGTCAGGAGTCTGGTGATCCCTCCGCGAGGAAGGCGTGCACCGCAGTGAAGAACGCGTCGGGGGCTTCCCAGAACGGATTGTGGCCCGCCTCTGCGATCGGCAGCAGGCGCGCGCGGCCCAGATGCGCCGCCGTCTGTGCTGCTATCTCAAGCGGCAGGACGTCCGCCGCTCCATGCACGACGAGTGTTGGCGTCGGCAGGTCACGCAGCGTGTCTCGCCAGTCGTAGCCGTCGCGGCGTAGCCGCGCCGCCACGATCGCGCCAACGGCGCTGGTGCCTCTCGGTGGCGTCATACGTCCGGCGAACTGCTGGTCGGCGAACCACGCGGGAAAGAACGCCTGCGTGTAATTCGCGTGGGCGTCCAGATGGGGGAGGGCCAGGGCGGCCGTATCGAACGTCGCGAGCCGCTCCTGCGCGTCGCCGGACAGTCGTGCCACCCCGGCGTCGTGCATCAGCGGCAGCCATGCACTCGTCACGCCGACCGCATTCACCAGCACCAGTGTCCGCGTGGCCTCGACGTCCTGCGCCGTGGCGAGCATGGCGATGCCGCCGCCCCACGAGTGACCGAGCACATCCCACCGGGGGATGCCGAGCGCGGTGCGCAGCGCGGGCACATCGCCGGCGTCAAACTCGATGCGCGACGCCTGAATGCCCGGCGGCGAGGCACTGCGGCCGCGGCCGCGCTGATCAAAAAAGACCAGCTGCCGATGCGTGGCGAGTGGGGCGAGGGCCGGCCAGAGCAGCGTATGATCGAACAACAGCCCGCCGTTGATGCAGAGGAGCGGCAGTGTCCCGGCAACGGGCGGTGTGAGATACACGGCAAAGTCGAGCCCGCGGGCGCGCACGGTGCGGTGCTCGAGCGATGCGCGCGGTCCGAGCGATCGGCGAAAGGCGAGATAGCGATCGAGGGTAGACATGCTCACGTCCATGGCACGACCGCATCGATCAGTCGTCCGGTTTCGATCAACTCGTGCAGCTCCTCGCCGAGCGCCGCACTGGCGTCGAGAATGGTCTGCCATCGGGTCATGCGTTCGGCTTCGCTAAAGTCGAAGAAATCGCGTCGATCGGGAATGCGTCCGCCCGGCAATGACGCGAGAAAGGCCGGCGAGGGCGCGATCAATAGCGTGCGCGAGAAGTTCGCTGCACCGGCACGACGCCACGACAGCGACTTGTCGAACCACCCCGGCACGACATGATCGTAGAAGTGGGCATAGAGTACGAGGCCGGGACCCGCGCCATAGTCGAGATCGAGATGGTAGTCGGTCACGCCGCCGTCCCAGTGCAGACCCGGCGCGCCGGGAATACGCACGCCGTCCATGAGCAGCGGAATCGAGCCCGAGGCCAGCAGGGCGGCGCGCAGATTCTCGTGCGTGAGCGTGCGATGCACCGTGGGGAGATCGCGCAGATGCAGAAATGGTGAGTCGTCACCGGCCGAGTGAAAAATGGTGCGTCGCATCTGCAGTGCGAGCGAGCGACGGCTCACCAGGTTGGCGGCGGCCGCGAGCGCCATCGCCGTCGCGAGCACCGGCCGACGCGCGCTCGACGCGAGGCCGCGTGATTCGGCGGTGATCACGTGCACGCGAAACGTCGGGTGCGAGAGGATCTCCGCGACGCCGTCGTTGCCGAGTAGATGATCGAGGGCGCGCGTGAGCACGTCGCTGACCTCGTGCGCATCGGGCTTGGGCGTGTAGCGCTGGCGGTAGATGTACGCCTCGTGCCCACGGGCGAGGGCGGCCACGGGATCCCGTTGCGCGAGACAGGCCATGCGCCAACTGCCGATCGACGAGCCGATGAGGTGCAGCGGACGCTCGCGCGGCTGCTGAAGCAGGTGGCCGAACAGATACTGGTCGAGTCCGCCGATGCCGATCCACTTGGCGCCTCCCGAGGCACCAGGCACGATGTCGATGTGGTCGGCCCGAAGCCTGCCGTGGTCGCGGAGGTGAGCAATCGCGGCAGAGCCGGCCCGGAGCGTGAGCAGGGTGGTCATACATCGAAATCTGTCAGCCTTGCTCCGCCCTCAAACCCATTACCCAGAACTCAGTACCCACCACCCCAAGCCAACAGCCCACAGCCATAACAGCAACCGCAACAGCCAGAACACGGATAGCACCGATTTTGCTGAACCAACACGGATAAGCCAAAAGCGCTTTTTGCTGATCTGTGTTGGTGCCGTGTCATCGGTGGTATCCGTGTTCTGGCGGTTGTTTTGGCGGTTGTTTTGGCGGTTGCGGGAGCCGTCACCTCGAAAGCGTACTCGCCGCCGGCGGCTCGCCTCGGCGCGGGCAACAGCTCGGCCAAGATCTGGGTGGGTTTCGCGAACATGGCCGAGTCTGGCGGTTGCCGTCGACAGCCCCGTTGTGCGATAGTCAGGCCATGACGTCACCGCTATCAGAGATATCCGGGCTCCCTCGTCCGAAGGACGACGAACTCGATCTCTTCGGGATCACGCATCAGGGGCGTGTGCGCGCCAGCAATCAGGATCACTTCCTGCTCTGCACCGTGCACCCACAGGTGGTCGTACGTTCGACCAGTCTGCCCAATGTTGATCACATGACGCTCCGTGGCGAGCGGCTCGCCACGATCATGCTCGTGGCCGATGGCGTCGGCGGCAGCGTGGACGGCAGTGAAGCGAGTCGTCTCGCCACGATCGCCGTCACGGAGTACTTCGCCTCGGCGATGCGCTGTTACCACACCGCCGGCTCGGCCAACGAGCACGAGTTCACCGAGGCGTTGCGCGACGCGGCCATCGAAGCGCACAACCGCGTGCGCACGCAGTCCGAGGCGCAGTTCGACGGGCGTCGGATGGCCAGTACGCTCTCGGTCGCGATTGTGGTCTGGCCGTGGTTGTACGTTGTGCAGGTGGGCGACAGCCGCTGCTACACGTACCACGATGGCGTGCTGCGGCAGGTCACCCGCGATCAGACCATCGCGCAAGAGATGGTCGATCGCGGTGCCCTGTCACCCGAGCGCGCGCAGCATTCGCCGCTCAATCATGTGCTCTCGAGCGCCATCGGCGCCGAGGAAGCGCTGCCGGTGATTTCGCGCGTCGATGTGGGCAAGCGCGGCACGGTGATTCTGGTGTGCTCGGACGGCTTGACCAAGCATGTGACCGACGAAGAAATCGGCGCCGCCATCGGGCGCATGACGTCGGCCGAACAGCTGTGTAACGAACTGCTGGAGCTGGTGCTCGAGCGCGGCGGCAGTGACAACGTCACGCTCGTGGCGGGTCGGGCGCTGCCGTAGGCCGCCCGACCCTGACGGCTCACGTAATCACCGTCGGCTCGGCACGCCCGGTACGTTCCGCCATCTCGCTCATCGTCAGCGCGGCTGCCACCAGCTCGGACAGTGCCACGGCGGTGTCCATGCCGAGCCGCGTGGCGTCCGTTTCGCGCGACTCGATATACAGGCGGATGGTGGCGCCTTCCGTACCCGTGCCCGACAGGCGGAACACGATGCGGGCGCCATCGTCGAGGAGCACGCGGATGCCCTGATTCGCGCTCACGCTACCGTCGACGGGATCGGTGTACGCGAAATCATCAGCGCTCCTCACGCGGCGCGAAGCGATCGTGGTGCCCGGTAGCGTGGCGAACTGCGCGCGTAGATGCGCCATGACCCCGTTGGCGGCCTCGGTGGGCACGCCTTCGTAGTCGTAGCGCGTGTAGTAGTTGCGGCCGAAGCGGGCCCAGTGCTCGCGCACGATCGCCTCCACCGTCTGTCCGCGTTCGGCCACGATGTTGAGCCAGAAGAGTACTGCCCACAGGCCGTCTTTCTCGCGCACGTGATCGGAGCCGGTGCCGAAGCTCTCCTCGCCGCACAGGGTAATGCGCCCCGCATCGAGCAGATTGCCGAAGAACTTCCAGCCGGTCGGTGTCTCGAAACAGGGAATGCCCAGCGACTCTGCCACGGCGTCGACCGCGGCGCTCGTCGGCATCGAGCGCGCGACGCCGCTCAGTCCACGCGCGTAACCCGGCACCAGCGTGGCGTTCGCCGCCAGCACCGCGAGGGAATCCGAAGGCGTCACGAAGAAGCGCTGCCCCAGAATCATGTTGCGGTCACCGTCGCCGTCGGACGCGGCGCCGAAGTCGGGTGCCGTGTCGCCGAACAGTTCTTCGACCAGGTCGTGCGCGTAGGTGAGATTCGGATCGGGATGACCGCCGCCGAAGTCGGGGAGCGGCACGCGATTGATCACCGTACCCGACAGCGCACCGAGGCGACGTTCGAGAATCTCGACGGCGTACGGGCCCGTGATCGCGTGCATGGCGTCGAATCGCATGCGGAATCCGCTCGCGAACAGACCACTGATCGCGTCGAAGTCGAACAGCGATTCCATCAGCGCCGCGTACGCCGCGACCGGGTCGACGACATCGAGCCGAAGCGGACCGATCTGATGCGTGCCAAGGTCGTCGAGGTTGAAGTGCTGCAAGTCGGCGATCTTGTATTCACGCATGACACGCGCACGCTCGGCCACCTCGTTCGTGAACGACTCCGGCGCGGGGCCACCGTTGCCGGTGTTGTACTTGATGCCGAAGTCGCCGTCGGGGCCGCCGGGGTTGTGGCTGGCCGACAGAATGATCCCGCCGTGCGCCCCCGAGCGAATCAGGTGCGAGGCGGCCGGCGTGGAGAGCAGTCCGGCGCGTCCCACGATCACGTGCGCGATGCCGTTACCCGCGGCCATGCGAATAATCGTCTCGGTGGCTTTGCGATTGTGGTACCGCCCATCGCCGCCGACCACCAGCGTGGCGTCGGGTGGCAGCGCGGCCACGTCGAGCAGCGCTTGCACGAAATTTTCGAGGTAATGCGTCTGCTGGAAGACACTGGTGCGCTTCCGTAAACCCGACGTCCCCGGTCGCTGGTCGGCGAACGGGGACGTGGTGACCGAATGAACCGTCATCGAATCCGTTGGAATCAGGAAATGCTCAAGACACCATCAGGTCCACTTGAGGTCGACCTTGGTGAGCGGGATCTGGCGTACGCGCTTGCCGGTGGCGGCGTAGATCGCGTTGATCATGGCCGGCACCACCGGGGGCAACGCCGGCTCACCGATGCCGGTGGGCGAGAACGCCGTCTTCACGAAGTGCACGTCGATGGGCGGTGCCTGACGAATGCGCAGCAACGGATAGCTGTTGAAGTTCGTCTGGTCCACCTTGCCGGCGGTGAAGGTGATTTCCTGGCCGTAGGCCTGGCTCATGCCGTCCATCGCCGCGCCCTGCACCTGCTGCTCGGCGTGGTTGGGATTGACGATGTCACTGCCCACGTCACCAACCGCCCACACCTTGTCGACCTTCACATCACCGGCCTTGCTGACCGTGACCTGCACGACTTCGGCGAAGTAGCCACGATGACTGAAGTAGAACGCGCATCCCATGCCGGTTCCCTTCGGCAGCTTGGTCTTGCCCCATCCCGACACCTCGCGCGCCTTCTCGAGAATGCCGATCACGCGCTGTGCATCCATCAGGCCGGCCTGCTGCTGCGGTGTGAGCGGCGTGGTCGGCGCGATTTCCGTCTTGAGCATGTCGATGCGGAACTGCAGCGGATCCTTGCCGGCGGCCACCGCGCACTCGTCGATGAACCCCTGGAAGGCGAACGACAGTGCGTTCGAGCGCGGCGCGCGCAACGCGCCGGTGGGCACGCCCAGCGGCATCACCGACACGTCCATCTTGAGGTTCGGCACGAAGCGCGCCGGATACTCCGTGGGGCCGATGTC
>CANHJV010000178.1 GCA_947461225.1 Gemmatimonadota bacterium
CACCAAGCGCGGCTGCTGAAAGATCGGACGGTCCACGACGTACGACCACGTCGACGAATACACCGAGCTCATCCCGCCGATCAATCCGGTCAGGGCGAACAGCAGGGAGACACCGAGGCCGATGCAGACACCACCGATCAGGTAGTGCGAAAAGCCGGCAGGAAATGGAATCATCGCTCTAACTTATCTACCGGTCGGCACGGGACACACGTGAATGGCACTTCCGATTCCCCACGCGTCACGCGAACGTTCCTCCCGTCTCCCCAACGTTCAGCCAACGGTCCCGTGCGGCTTCTCTACCTCCTGCGCTTCGGCTGGTCTCTGATGCCCGCGCTTGCCGCACCGGCCGCGGTACGGGCGCAGGCACCAGCACCGCGCGCCGACGTGCGACTCGCCGAAGTACGTGGCACGGTCTACGACAGCATCGCCGGCAAGCCACTCGGTGGCGCGCTGGTGCAGCTCGTCGCGGCCGACACCGGGGCCTCGTATGGACGCACGGCGGTGTCGGACTCCCTCGGCGCGTTCCGCTTCGTCGACGCACCAAGCGGCCGCTTTACCCTGGGCTTCTATCACGCGGTGCTCGATTCGCTCGGCCTCGAGCCGCTGCTGCGCACGATCACCGTGGCCGACGGCGGTTCCGTACGCGCCGACCTGGCGACTCCATCTGCCGCGCGACTGCGCACGGCGATCTGCGGGGCGCCCACGCCGCAAAACTCCGGCGCCGTCGTGATGGGCTTCGTACGCAAGGCCACCGACCGCGCGCCGGCATCGGGCGTGACCGTGATCGCCGAATGGCTCGAACTCTCATTCGGCACCGGCGGGATGAATCGTCGTACGCCCCGACGGTTGGCCACCACGCGCGAAACGGGCTGGTTCGCAATCTGCCATGTCCCGAGCCCGGGATCGATGACGCTCATGGCAACGCGCGGCGCGGACAGCACGGCGATCATTCAAGTCGAGGTCTCGAGCAGCGGCTTCCTGCGCCGCGAACTGTATCTCGGTGCCGCGCGCGTCGTGGCCGCAGTCCCGCCACCGCGCGACAGCACCATGAAGGACTCGACCGTCCTCCCGGTGCGGCGGCTGCATGTGGGCGATGGTCGCCTCAGCGGCAGCGTGCGAGCCACCAATGACGGCCGCCCACTGAGTGGCGCGCAGATCAGCATCCTCGACGGTCCGCAAACACGCAGCAACGCCCGCGGGGAGTGGACACTCACCGACGCGCCGCCGGGAACGCGCCTGCTGGAAGTACGCGCGGTCGGCTACTATCCCGAACGGCGCGCCGTGGACATCGTCGATAGCGTCGCACCGCTGCGCATCGCCCTCGCGACCTTCAAGTCGGTGCTCGACACCATGAAGATCAGCGCAACACGCACCGTCGACATGAATCTGGTGGGCTTTCAGGAACGTCGCCGCTCGAGTGTGGGGCGATTCTTGACCCCCCGCGATATCGCCGTGCGGCAGCCGTTCGTGACGTCGGAAATCTTCCGCTCCGTGCCCGGGATGTTCCTCGATCGCACCATGGACGCCGAGGAGAAGGTCATGATGCGGGGCCTGTTCGAAGATCGCTGCGAGCCGGCGATTTACATTAACGGCCAGTGGATGAACGGCCTCACGTCAGGCGATCTGGACGGTTTCATCCGACCGAATGACATCGCCGGCATTGAGGTGTACATGGCGGGACAGGTCCCGACGCAGTTCCAGCCCGGGCTTGGCGGCTGCGGCAGTCTCGTATTCTGGACGAAATAATCGCGACGCGGAATCTCACGCTCTCTCAACGGATCGCCGGTGAAGGCTGAACCGAACACCAGCACGCGCGTCACCAGCATGCACGCCACCGACCCACGACCACATGTGGTCATCGTCGGTGGCGGTTTTGCCGGACTCACCGCCGCGCGCACGCTGGCCAAGGCCGATGTGCGGATCACGCTCATCGACCGGACGAATCACCATTTGTTTCAGCCGTTGCTGTATCAGGTGGCCACGGCGGTGCTCAATCCCGCCGATATCACCGTGCCGATTCGCTGGATGCTGCGCGATCAGGCCAACGCGACGGTGATCATGGCGGAGGTGCACAGCATCGATGTCCCACAGCACACGCTCACCCTCGACGGCGGCAGCAGCACCGTCGCGTGGGACTACCTCATCGTGGCCAGCGGTGCGCGGCACGCGTACTTCGGGCACCCCGAGTGGGAAGCCAACGCCCCGGGTCTGAAGAGCATCGAAGACGCGCTCGAACTGCGACGCCGCTTCCTGCTCAGCTTCGAAGCGGCCGAGCGTGCGAGCGCCGAAGGACAGCGCGAGGCGCTGCTGACCTTTGTCATCGTGGGCGGCGGCCCCACCGGCGTGGAGCTGGCCGGCATGATCCCCGAGATCACGGGCAGGGCCATGAAGCATGATTTCCGCCGCATCGACCCGGCGTCCGCGCGTGTCGTGCTGCTGGAGGCGGGCCCGAGAGTGCTGCCGCAGTTCCCCGAGACTCTCAGTGCGCGGGCCGAACGCGACCTGCGCGAGCTGGGCGTCGATGTGCGCACCAATACCGCCGTCACGAGCGTCGACGACGCCGGCGTGACGGTGGCATCGGGCGAACGGATCGATGCGCACACGGTGTTCTGGGGCGCCGGCAACCAAGCCTCGCCGCTCGGCAAACAGCTGGGGGCCCCACTCGATCGCGCCGGGCGCGTGGTCGTCGCCCCCGACCTCTCGGTCCCCAACCACCCGCACGTCTTCGCGGTCGGTGACATCGCGTCCGTGCTCACCCACGCCGGAACGCCGGTGCCGGCCGTCGCGCCAGCCGCCAATCAGATGGGCGCGCATGCGGCGCAGGCCATTCTCCATGATCTCCGCGGTACGCCACGTACGCCATTCCGCTACTTCAACAAAGGCGATCTGGCCACCATCGGACGGCATCGCGCCGTCGCCGCCATTGGTTCGCTCACGCTGCAGGGCAACATCGCGTGGCTCGCCTGGCTGTTCATCCACATTCTGTATCTGGCCGGCTTTCGGAATCGCATCACCGTCTTCGTGCAGTGGGCGTATCAGTATCTCACCTACCAGCGTGGCGTGCGACTGATCACCGGCACCACCGCGCACCGGTTGCTGAAAACGAGCAGCGATCGTGCGCGGGCCCGGGCCGATGCCCGCGACGACGAGTCGCCCACCGGGTAGCCTGGCCGGGGGGAACCGCCACCCCCGAAGGGCCAGTCGTTACCAACTGGCGTCAACGCAGCGCTGGGCGCACCGTATACGTATCATGCGTCTGCGATCTCAGCGGTTCTTTACCGCCCTCCTGTGTCTCGGTCTGGCGGCCCTCCCGCTGTCCGCCCAACCGTCGACATCGGGCGTGGGGTCCGGCGACAACGCCAGCACCGCGCGCACGCCCGAGGGACGCGTGGCCGTACGGGCCAGCCGCATCAACGAGCGCCTCTCGCTCGACGGCGCGCTGTCCGAAGCCGTGTATCGCCGCATCACCCCGATGTCGGGGTTCGTGCAGCAGGAGCCCAACGAGGGCGCGCCGGCCACGGAACGGACCGAAGCCTGGATCCTGTACGACGACGAGAACATCTACGTCGCCGCCCGCCTGTACGAGAGCGAGCCGTCGCGTCGGGTCATGAGCGACATGCGCCGCGACGCCTCGAACATGTACAACAACGATCACCTCGCGGTGATTTTCGACACGTTCAACGACCATCGGAACGGCTTCGGCTTCTCCACCAACCGCATCGGCGGCCTGTTCGATTTTTCCGCCACCAACGAACAGCCGAGCTCCAACTGGAACGCCCTGTGGACGTCCAAGGCGCAGGACTTCGACGGCGGCTGGACGGTAGAGATCCAGATCCCCTTCCGCTCCATCCGCTTCGCGGAGGGCGGCGGGGCGTGGGGCGTGAACATGCGGCGCATGGTCCGCTGGAAAAATGAGACTTCCTTCCTGAGCGGCGTCCCGCGCGCGTGGGGTCGACGGGCGTTGAACAAGGTGTCCGACGCCGCCGTCATGACCGGTATCGAGACCCCGAAGGGGGGGCTCAACATCGACGTCAAGCCGTACGCGCTCGGCTCGGTGCTCACCAACGCCATCGCCACACCGGCCGTGCGCAATGCGCGCGACGGCAATTTCGGCCTCGACGCGAAATGGGGCATTACTCCGCAAATCGTGGCGGACCTCACGTACAACACCGACTTCGCGCAAGTCGAGGACGACGAGGCGCAGGTGAACCTCACGCGCTTCTCCCTGTTCTTTCCGGAAAAACGCGAGTTCTTCCTGGAAGGGCAGGACGCCTTCGCCTTTGCCGGCGTGGGCGGCGGTGGTGGTGGGGGAGGGGGTGGCGGAGGAGGTGGCGGCGGTGGGGGTGGTGGCGGCGGCTTCGGAACCCCCGGCGCGAGCCCGAACGACAACCTCACCCCGACGCTGTTCTACAGCCGACGGATCGGCCTCACCAACAGCGGTCCCGCGCCGATCATTGGCGGTGGGCGCGTACTCGGACGCTCTGGCCCATGGCAGGTCGGTGCCCTCAGCATGCAGACCGACGACGTCCTCGCGGCCAAGGCACCGTCCACGAACTTCTCGGTCCTGCGCGTCAACCGCGACATCTTGAGCCGAAGCCGACTCGGGCTCATCGCGACGCGGCGTGATCCGGCCGGCGCGATCGGTAGCCACCTCGCCGTCGGCGCCGATGCGCAGTTCAACCTCCGCACCGACCTCGCCATCACCGGATACGTGGCGCGCACCACGCGCGACTCACTCCAGCGCGACCCCACCAGCTACCGCGCACGCCTCGACTGGAACGGTGATCGCTACGGGGTGAATCTTGAACAGATGTCGGTGGGCGACGGCTTCGACCCACAGGTCGGATTCCTGCGTCGCTCGGGCTTTCAGCGTTCCTACGCACTCGCGCGCTTCAGCCCCCGTCCGGCACACGTCCCGCACGTGCGGAAATTCACGATGCAAGGCAGTGCCGACCACATCACCTCGATGACCGGGACGCTCCAATCCGAAGACTTCCGCTCGTACGTCGGCACCGAGTTCGCTAATGGCGACATCGTGTCGGCCGAGGTGGCGCAGGTATTCGAGCAACTCGTGGTGCCCTTTGGCGTGGCGAAAGGCGTGACGGTGCCGGTGGGGACCTACCGCTTCAATCAGGCCAAGGCCTCGTACAATCTCGGGCCACAGCATCGGGTCAGTGGCGGCATCACCATGAGCTACGGCGGCTTCTACGGCGGTACGCTCACCGAAACGAGCTGGCGCGGCCGCGTGGAGCTGTCGCCGCAGTTCTACATCGAGCCCACGCTGTCGCGCAATCACGTGGACGGCCCGTACGGCAGCGGCGATGCCAACCTCGTGAGCACACGCTTCACGTATACCGTGACGCCGCGCATGTTCATGGCGGCGCTCGTGCAGTATCAGTCGCGCACCTCGTCGATGTCCACCAACCTGCGTATGCGCTGGGAGTATCAGCCGGGCAGTGAGTTCTTCCTGGTGTACAGCGACGGACGCACCACCGTTGGCCCGAATTATCCCGAGCTTGAGAACCGCTCCATCGTCGTGAAGCTCACCAAGTTGCTGCGCTGGTAACCGCCCACCGCGTCATCCCTCACCCCTGCCCCGCCGGAATCCGTCATGCTGCCTCGCGCCGTGCACGTTGCCCCGCTGGTCCTGCTGTCCGTCGCCGCCACCGCCGTGGCCGTGGCCCAGAAACCCACGCCGGCCGCAAAGACCGCGCCGCCCGCGGCCAATCCCGCCGCGCTGCTGAAAACGCTGGAGTGGCGGTCAGTGGGTCCGGCCAACAACGCCGGACGTATCTCGGTCGTGACCGGGGTGCCGGGTGATCCGCTCACGTATTACGTGGCCGGCGCCAACGGCGGCATCATCAAGACGGTCAACGGCGGCACCACCTTCACGTCGATCTTCGACGAGCAAAGCGCGGGCTCCATCGGCGCGATCGCC
>CANHJV010000179.1 GCA_947461225.1 Gemmatimonadota bacterium
CGCCGAGAATGGGCGCATGATCAGGTCGTCTTCAGTCGCATGCGCAGGCGGTTCACGTCGTCGATCCGGTCGTACGCGAGGGCGTCGGTCATCCCACGCAGGAGCATCACACCAAGATCGTCTGGGGCGTCGTCGTTCTCGAGCGGATTAAACGGCGCACCATGGCCTTCCCACGCCAGTTCCAGCGTCTCCTCCGTTTCGGAGTAGCCGATGGACAGATCAAGCGGCGCCGTCGACAGCCGCGGGGCGTACAGCTGCAGCACCTCTTCCACCACCAGCAGCAGCCGCTCGCGTGTGGCGAGCGGCAGGATGTGCTTGTCGCAGAAGGAGATGATCTCCGCGTTCATCGCGTACAGATCGTAGTCGGGCGAGGTAAAGCGCTTGGCGTAGCTGCGAATACGATGAATGAACGCCCGCGTTTTTTCGCGCGTGGGGTTATCGAAGATCTGCGCCGGCGGGCCCTGCTCGTAGATCACCCCTTCGTCCATGTACATCACGCGCGACGACACGTTGCGGGCGAACTCCATCTCGTGTGTGACGATGATCATCGTCATGCCGTCGCGCGCGAGACTGCGAATGACCGCCAGCACTTCGCTCACCGTGGTGGGATCGAGCGCCGACGTGGGTTCGTCGAACAGAATGACGTCGGGCTCCATGGCGAGGCAGCGCGCAATCGCCACGCGCTGTTTCTGTCCCCCCGACAGTTCGTCGGGGAGATGATCGGCCTTCTCGCCCAGCCCCACCACGCGCAGCAACTCGCGCGCCTTGGCCTCCGCCTCCTGCGGCGATTTCCCGAGCAACCGCATCGGACCGAGCGTGAGGTTTTCGAGGCAGGTTAGATGCGAGAACAGATTGAAGCCCTGAAACACCATGTTCATGCGCTGCCGGATCTTCGGCACGTCGACCTCGGCGCCCAGCACGTTCATGCCGTCGAACCAGATGGCGCCGCTGGTGGGCTGCTCCAGCAGGTTGAGACAGCGCAGGAACGTGCTCTTCCCGGTCCCCGAGGGGCCGATGATCGAGATCACCTCGCCCTTCTGGATGTCGCAGGAGATGTCCTTCAGCACAGCCACGGTGCCGAACTGTTTCGCGAGCCGTTCAACGCGGATCATGCGGGTCTCCGCGCCTGACGGCGCTGCCGAGGATCGGTTCGACGCTCGAGGGCATCGAGCGCGCGCGTGAGGATCCACGCGATGAGAAAATACAAGACGGCCACGAGGACCAGCGGGAAAAATGCATCGAAGGTACGACTGCGGATGATATCACTCGCCTTCGTGAGATCCTGCACGGCAATGTAGCCCACGATCGACGTCATCTTCACCATCGAGATGAATTCCCCTTTGTACACCGGCAGGATACGCTGCACGGTTTGGGGCAGCACAATGTGCAAGAACGTGGCGGTCTTGGTGAAGCCCATCGCCATGCCCGCTTCGGTCTGACCGCGGTCGATCCCTTCAATGCCCGAGCGGAAGACTTCCGCCACGTACGCCGCGAAGTTCATGCCGAACGCCAGCACGGCCACCAGTACCGGGCTGATATTCACCGAGGCGAACACCACATAGAACACGAGCATGAGCAGCACCAACACCGGCGTGCCGCGCAACACCGCGATGTACGCCATCGCCGCCCGCGCGAGCAGGCGATTGGGCGACATACGGGCGTAGCACACAAGGGCGCCCAGCAGCGTGCCGAACAGCGAGGACAAGAGCGCGATCAGGATCGTCGTCTGCAGGCCGTCCAGCAGCAGCAGGTAGCGCTGCTCTTCAATCAGGTTGGACTGGATGCTGGCGCCGATGCCATCGAGCCACGAGGGCGCCGCCACGGGGGCCGCGGGGGCCGTGTGGTAGGCCGCAATCTTCGTCTTGAGACCGAACGCGCGCGTGTCCATGCGGAAATACGGCGCAGAGAAATCAATGCGCTGTTGCCGTTCCGGCGTGATGTAGATCGAACTGATGATCAGATCCACTTTGCCCGACGACACGGCCGCCACGAGGCTGCCGAACTCCATGTTCGACAGCACCAGCGTCTTGCCAAGACTGGCCGCGAAGCGCTCCACCAGCTCGATATCGAATCCCGACATCCGGCCATTGATGGTGCCGGCAAATGGGAGGTTGCCATCGTTCACGCCCACGGTGAGCACGCCGTTCGGGCGGGGGGCGTCGATGGCGGGCATCTCGGTGGCCCCCGTTTCGATCCAGCGCCGCTTCATGTCGGCGTACGTACCGTTGGCCTGCAGCGCCGCGAGATGCGCATCGAACTGCGCGCGCAGCGGCGCGCGGCTCTTCGCAAAACCGGCGCCCACGTCGAACGTGAACAGCGGATCGCCCAGCGTACCGAAGGCCGGGTTTTCCCGCATGATGGCCAGCAGCGGCACTTCGTCGAACAGCGCCGCATCGACCTTCCCTTCCTGCACCGCCAGCAGCACGTCTGGCGTGCCGTTGTACAGCAGCAACGTGGCGTTCGGGTACGTTGTGCGGACCCAGGCCTCATGCGCCGACCCCAGCATCGCGCCGATCTTGCCCGTAGTGGCGTCAGCGATCGTACGCAGCCCGCCGGAGTCGGCGGCGGCCGCCGTCACACCCGCCGTCACACCCGCCGCGTCGCCCCCCGGCTTACGCACCAGCATGCGCTGCGCGTTCTCGTAGTATGTCGTGGAGAAGGCCACGCGCTTGCGACGCTCAGGCGTGTCCGCGATGCCGGTCACGACCAGATCGATTTTGCCCGACTGCAGCGCGGGAATCAACGCCATCAGCTTCATGTTGGAGAACACCAGCGGACGATGCAGCAGCGCCCCGAGACGACGCGCGAGTTCGCCGTCGTGGCCGGTGATGCGCCCGCTGCCATCCACGAAACTGAACGGTTCGCGCGTGGCCGACACGCCGATCGTGAGGGGCTCCCCCGTGGGCGAGACCGCGATGTCCGGCTCGTTGTACGGACTCAGGTCGGGTTTGAACCAGCGCTGCTTCATCGCCGTCAGGGTACCGTCCCGCCGCAACGAATCGAGCGCGTCGTTCACCGCCGCCAGCAGCGCCGTGTCGCTCTGACGCGCGGCCACGGCGGTGTTTTCGGCCGACAGCGGTTCCGCCACCAGCGTCAGATCCGGGTTCTTCTTCGTGACCTGCAGGGCGCCCGGAAACGCCGTCACCACCCCATCGAGCTGTCCGGCGCGGATCGCGGACACGGCGTCCATGATGTCGTCGAACGTCCTGATGTCGGCCTTCGGAAAGCGCGCGAGGACGATCTGTTCACCAACCGATCCGGCCATCACGCCGATGCGCGCGGTGGCGGCGTCGTCGAGGGTGGTGATCGTGGACTCGGCGCGCTGGCAGCCGGCCAGCGTCAGCGAAAGCGCGAGCGGAAGCGCTAGCCGTCCGCCAGTCACTCCGGCGTTCCATGCCCGCGTCGCCCATCGTCTGGCGGATGCCAGCGAGTATCTCACGTGCTCGTGCATGACGTCCTGAATCCTCTCGTGTGTGGAGGCGACGCATGGCGGACCATGCCCACGCGCACCACGGGGTACTCGAACCGCCGCCGGCGCGATCGCGCCGGCCGACGACTACACCAACTGCCGGCGCACCAACTCGCGGAACACGCCATCCTCTTCCATCAGTGCCTTGTACGTGCCCGACTGCACGATCCGTCCGGCCACCATCACGTAAATGCGGTCGGCATTGATCACGGTGCTCAATCGGTGCGCGATCACCACCCGGGTGGCCTGCAACCGGTCGAGACTCGCGCTGACCACGGCCTGCGTCGCGTTGTCCAGCGCACTCGTCGCTTCGTCGAAAAAGAGCACCCGCGGCCCCTGCGCCAGCGCCCGCGCAATCAGCAACCGCTGCCGCTGGCCGCCGGAAAACGTACCGCCCCCTTCGCTGATCATGGTGTGCATGCCCATGGGCATCAGCTTGATGTCCGCGTCGAGCGCGGCACGGCGCGCCGCTTCCCAGGCATCGTCGATGGTGAGCAGTGTGCTCCCGACAATGTTCCGGTAGATGTCGCCCGGCATGATCTTGCTGTGCTGCAGCACCACGCCCAGCTGCCGTCGCACGGCGGAGACATCGAGCGCGGCCAGATTCTGCCCGTCGTACTCCACGGTACCGCGGTCGGGCGTTTCGAAGCCGAGGAGCAGTCGCAGCAGGGTGGATTTCCCCGAGCCGGACGGCCCGACGATGGCCACGAATTCTCCCGGACTGATATGCAACGACACATCGTCGAGCACGGGCGGACCCGAGCTGTCATATCGGAACGTGACCCGGCTCAGCGCGATCTCGCCCGACAACTCGCCCGGATCCTGCTGCTCGGCCGTGACTTCGGGCACCGCATCGAGGATGGGCCGGACCCGCTGATACAGCGGCTGCACGCTGAGCACCGTCATCGCCGCGGTGCCGAGTGAAATCGCGGCCATCAGGACCTGCGTAAAGGCCGCGTTGAACGCCAGGAACTTCCCGGTCGACATCCCGCCTTCCGCGGTCGAAAAGGCCACCCCGCCAAACACGGCCACGACCCCCAACACCGGGAGCGCCCCCTGAAACGCGGCCAACAGATTGGTCGCCATCCCTGCCTGGTACGACACCCGCCGCTTCTCGCTGAAGGTGGCCGCCCACACGCCGAACGCGAACCCCTCGGCGCCGGCGACACGCAGCTTGGAAATGCCCGTGAGGAGTTCGAGCACGATGCCGCTGAGCTTCCCCTCCAGTCGCTGCTCCACTTTGGCACGCTGCAGCTGGCGGTATCCCACCCCGACGGTCACGGCAACCGTGAGGAGGAGCACCCCCATGGCCACCAGCGACAACCGTGGGTCGTAGTACACCAGCAACCCGACGCTCGGCAGTGCCGTGATCCCGGTGAACACCGTGCCGATGACCGCCCCCGACAGCGCCTGCCGGATGCTCGAGAATGCCATCGTACGGGTACCCAGATCGCCGGACGAATACTGCCGGAAGAACGAGGCCGGCAACCGCAGCACGCGGTCCATCACCGCGGCGTTGATCGTCGAATCGAGCCGGTTTTCCACGCGCAGGATGGCGAGCGACCGGGTCACGGTAAAGAGCGCCGCGGCGATCGAAACCATGCCTAATCCCAACCCGATTTGCATCAGCCCGCCGCGCTGGGATTGCGGCACGAGCGTATCAAAGATCAGTCCCGTGGCCAGCGGCATGACGATCCCCACGATCCCGCCCAGCAGCGCCATCATCAGGACCCGCCACAGGTCGGGACCACAGTCTCGCAACCCGAGGGCAAGCAGACGGGCGCCGGTAATGGCCTCGGCCGCCAGACTGGGGTAGAACATCATCGCACCGGGCGCGATGGTAGACGCGACCGTCGGCGTAATGGGCGTCGTCGTGCCCGCCGTGGGGTCGTACAGGCTGTAACTCGCGTGCGAGGTCGGCAGCAGTCCCACCGGCGCGCCGCTCCCCTGCAGGAAGCCCAGCAGGGCCCCTTGATCGGTTCCCCACCACTTGTCGGTGAGCTGCACCGGCCGCGTGCGGGTTTGCGAGGCTTTGGCGATCTCGACGAGCGGGTTCACGGCGCGCGCGCGCGCATCATCGGTGCGCTTCGGCGGCACGCGCATGGTGATGCCGGTGGCCCGACCCACGGCCGCGCAGGCCAGGAAGAGCGCATCGTCGCTCGCGTCGCTCGGCACCGGCGGCGCCGTGGTCCCACCGAGCACCGCAGTGAGTTGCGACAGAGCCGCCTGCTGGGCCTGCAGTCGCCGCGCCGCCTTCTCGGTAAGGCGGTTGTATTCATCGACGGCCACCAGCGACGTGTTGAACAGCTCGCACGACAGCACCAGCCCGTGTAACGCCAGCAGCGCCGGCCACAGCGACGCCTCGCGCAACGCCGTCGCGGTCTCCACGCCCTCCATGGCCGAGTCCTGCATCAGCTGGAGCCACGTGTCGTGCGTGATGGGCACGCGCGACGGCACCCCATCCACGA
>CANHJV010000180.1 GCA_947461225.1 Gemmatimonadota bacterium
TCAGAGACCCGGTGAAAGGCATCGACGATCGCCGGCTCGAAGTGCGCGCCGCGCTCGGCGTCGATGATGTGCACCGCACGCTCGTGCGAAAGAGCCGCCCGGTAGACCCGGTTCGAGCGGAGCGCGTCGTAGGTGTCGGCAAGGGCCATCAGGCGCGCCGAGAGCGGGATGTCCGTGCCGCGCCGTCCCTCTGGATACCCGGTGCCGTCCCAGCGTTCGTGATGTGACATCGTGAGCTCCTTTGCCACCTGCAGGAACGGGATGTCTCCCCATTCCAGCGCTTCGACGCGGGCCAGTGCGTCGCGGCCGATCACGGTGTGCGTCTTGACCACCTCAAATTCTTCATCGGTGAGGGGGCCGGGCTTTCGGAGAATGTCATCCGGGATGCCCACCTTGCCGATGTCGTGAAGCGGTGCGGTTTTGTGCAGGAGATCGATGAGCTCGTCGCTGAGCACCTGCTGGTACCGCGGATCTTCGCTGAGTGATTTGGCGAGCACGCGCACGTAGATCTGCGTGCGCCGAATGTGCCCGCCGGTCTCGTTGTCGCGCGCCTCCACGACCGAGGCGAGCGCGTGGATGGTCAGCTCGTGGCCACGGAGGAGTTCGGCCGTGCGGCGGCGCACTTCCGCCTCGAGATCAGACGCCTGACGCCGAAGGCGGACTTCGGTTTCCCTCTGGGCGAGGCGTGTTCGCACCCGCGCCCGTACGACCGATGGGGAAAACGGCTTCGTGATGTAGTCCACGGCGCCCATGAGGAGCCCCTGCTCTTCGTTCAGATCGCCCTGATCCGCGGTAATGAAAATCACGGGGATCCTGGCCGTCTCCGGGTGCGCCTTCAAGCGCCGACAGAGATCATATCCATTGAGGTCCGGCATATGGACATCGAGCAACACGATATCTGGCGTCGGCGACGCAGACGCGAGCTCCAAGCCGTGCAGACCGTTCGCGGCCACGGTCGTCGCGTACTCGTGGCGGAACAGGCCATGGAGCATCAGCAGGTGCTCCACGGAATCGTCGACAATCAGAATGTTGAAGCGTGCCCCATCGCTCGTGGCGGTATCGAGCATCACTGGAGCGCGGACGTCACCACCCCTCGGGCGGCATCGCGGAGTTGTCGATTCTGTCGGGCCAGCCGCTCACTCGAGTGATACAGCGCGAGATGTGTCCGAACCCGAGCGAGGAGCGCCCCTGGTGACGCGGGCTTGGCGATGAAGTCGACCGCGCCAGCCGAAAAAACCTGCTCCTCGATTTCCTCGCTCGCGTAGGCGGTCAACACGAGCACCGGCACCTTCGCCAACCGAGGCATCATCTTGAACAAGCCGCAAAGGCTCACGCCATCGATATCGGGCATGCCGAAGTCGAGCAGCACGAGGTCGGGGGTAAGTCCGCCTTCGATCAGGTCGACGGCCGCGTGGCCTCCGCGCGCCGTCACGACCTCATAGGAGTCGCGCAAGATCTGATGTAGCGACATGAGCTGTTCGGGAGAGTCATCCACGATCAGCACCGTCGAGCCATTGGCAACTGTCAGCACGGCGAACTCAGCTTAGGAGATTTTGATGAATCACCCTAAATAATAGCGAACTCAACCATTTCCGCCCTAGTACGACCTTAGTCCCACATTACTACATCGGAGTATAAAACTCCACTCAGCGCCTTTTGGCAACCACCTAACCCCAAATAACACCACTCACCCCATTTATCCGCGTTTCACTTCCTTCGCCCAGCTGTCCCGCAGCC
Source organism: Gemmatimonadota bacterium (assembly GCA_947461225.1). Lineage (GTDB taxonomy): Bacteria > Gemmatimonadota > Gemmatimonadetes > Gemmatimonadales > Gemmatimonadaceae > Gemmatimonas. The sequence continues at coordinate 1,738 of CANHJV010000180.1, forward strand.
CCACGATCCGGTTGAAGACCAGCTTCTCCGGCGTGCTACTCTCCACCTCACTCATGAAGTAGCCGGTGCGCTCGAACTGATAGCGCGACCCGATGGGATCGTTCGCCACGCTCGGCTCGATCTTGGCGTCGGCGATCACCACCAGCGACTGCGGATTGAGCGCGGCGATGAAGTCCTGCCCCTCGGGCACGGCGTCGGGATCGGGCTGCGAGAACAGGCGGTCGTACACCCGCACTTCACACGACAACGCCTGAGCCGCGCTCACCCAATGAATGGTGCCCTGCACCTTCCGGCCATCGGGCGCCTGCCCGCTGCGCGTGGCGGGGTCGTACGTGCACCGCAGCTCGATCACCTCACCGGCGTCGTTTTTCACGACGTCGTTGCAGGTAATGAGGTAGCCGAAGCGCAACCGCACTTCCTTGCCCGGCGCCAAGCGATAGAACTTCTTCGGCGGATCTTCCATGAAGTCGTCGCGATCCACGTACAACTCGCGCGAAAACGGCATCCGGCGCGATCCCGTCTTTGGCACATCGTGCGGGAAGCTCGGCGCGTCGAGATCCTCGACGACGTCCTCGGGATAGTTCGTGAGCACGACCTTGAGCGGATTGAGCACGCACAACACGCGCGGCACGTCCGAGTTCAGGTCATTGCGCACCGCATGCTCGAACGCCGCGATCTCCACCCGCGCATCCTTACGCGCCACGCCGATCGTTTCGCAGAACTCGCGAATGGCCTCCGGGCGCACGCCACGACGACGCAGTCCAGCAATGGTGGGCATACGCGGATCATCCCATCCGGTCACGTGGCCTTCGTTCACCAAGCGCAGCAGCTTGCGCTTGCTGAGAATGGTGTAGTCCAGCTCGAGCCGCGCGAATTCGATCTGCGTGGGCGGCTGCTCGAACCCGGCTTCCTTCACCAGCCAGTCGTAGATCTCGCGGCTGTCCTTGAACTCGAGCGTGCACAACGAGCGCGTGATCCCCTCAATGGCGTCGCTCAGTCCGTGCGCGAAGTCATACAGCGGGTAGATGCACCAGTCATTGCCGCGACGATAGTGATGCGCATGCCGGATGCGGATCAGCAGCGGATCGCGCATGATCATGTTGGCGTGCGCGAGGTCGATCTTCGCGCGCAGCACGTGCGTGCCGTCGGCGAATTCACCGGCGCGCATGCGGCGCAACAGGTCGAGGTTTTCCTCAACCGTGCGATCACGATAGGGGCCGGGCGTGCCGGCCGTGGTCACGGTGCCACGTCCCGCGCGGATTGCTTCTTCGTTCTGCGAGTCGACGTACGCCTTGCCCTTCAGCACCAGCGACTCAGCGATGTCGTACAGCTTCTCGAAATAGTCCGAGGCGAAGAAGAGGTTGTCCCACTGAAAGCCCAGCCACTGCACATCGCGCTGAATTGCCTCCACGTAGCGCACGTCTTCCGTGGCCGGATTCGTATCGTCGAAGCGCAGGTTGCAGGTGCCGCCGAACTCGCGGGCGATGCCGAAATTCAGGCAGATCGACTTGGCATGCCCCATGTGCAGGAAGCCGTTCGGCTCGGGCGGGAACCGCGTGGCGGGGCCACGACCGAAATGGCCATTGGCGACGTCGTCGGCCACCAGTTCGCGAATGAAGTCGCGACGCGGGGCGGACGTGGGTTCAGAACCGGCTTCAGGAGCGGAGTCAGACACGGCGGATACCGAGGAGTGCAGCGTTCAATGGGCGACGTGAGTCCCGAAAAGTAATCGCGGGCGGGCGCTTGCCGTGCGGGGCATGCCACCTGAGTGTTCTCGGGTGTACTGGAATCCCATGCGACGACTACCTCGTTCCCGGACGTTCGCGCTGGCCATGGCGGCGGCGCTTGTGCTCGGCGGCTGTCGGGCGGCGGTGCTGGCCTACGGTCCCGACCTCGCCACCGCGAAGGCGCACGCCGACACGTTTGCGGCGGCCATCGAGGCGCGTTTTACGAATGTGGCGCGGAATCCGAAGTTCTCGGCGGCGCGCATGCGCCTTGCGCGGTACGCCTTCGCCCCGTCCAAACTGGGGAACGACACCTCGCTCTGGACCGGCCTGCGGACCACGCGCACCGGGGTGGACCGTGATCTCGAGATCCAGGCCGGCCTGATCGGCGCGCAGTACGTCTTCACGGCACGGCGCACCGTTCCGATGCCGGTCCGCCCCGGTGATTCGCGACACCTGATCGCGCTGCAGCAACTCAACGAGAACGACTGGGCCTGGCGCACCCGGGTGGATCAGGCCATCGGCATGATGCCGCCGAGTCGCGCCGACGACATCACTCGCGCGCTGTTCCTGTCATCCGAGCGGCCCGCCGCCGCCGTGCGGGCCGACTACCAGAACATGCTGCCGCGCACCACGGCCGCCTTGGGCCGTCTGTTCACGATCGACTCGATCGCGACCATACCTCAAGGGGACGGGTCGACGCTGGTCACGCTCCAGATCACCGTGAGCGGCGACCGCCTCACGCGCGGGTTCCCCGCCTTCGCCAAGTACATCAGCAAGTACGTGGAGCCGGCCCGCTATCGGTACCGGCTCACCGACCGCAGCGGGTCGGACTGGTTCGACGCCGACGCGCGGAACCAAGTACTCACCGTGCGCTTCCGCTCGCACGATGGGCAGCTCCAGCCCATCCTCGGCGCCGCGCGGCGGATGCCCGACACCTTGCAAATCCACGTGGACGCCCTCGCCAAGATCTCGTTGTTCACCGTGGGCGTGACGAACATGCAGGGCGAGTTCGTGCACACGAAGAACGGGCGGGAGCGCGGCTGGGCCATGCACTTCACGAAGGACCCCGAATGGCATCTGCCGCTGCTTACCGAGCGCCTGCTCCGGTCGCCGCTGCACCGCCCGTTCGAGGGCAGTGGCGTGCGCTTCACGCTGGGCCTCCGCACCGGCCCCGACAACCAGACGCTGCTCACCCGCGAGTTCGACTTCACCGTACGCGAGAGCGCGATCATGCGCTTCCTCGGCAACCTCGGCTTCACCGCCATGAGCGACTACGCGGGAACGGTCGAGCAAGAGGAAAGCCGGTTCCTGGCCGAGAGCATGGCGGCGTTTCGCGCGGATATCTCCGCGCTAACAGCGAAGTAAGGGGTAGGGAGTAGGGGGTAAGGCGTACTCCCTACTCCCTACCCCATACTTCGCAGTTATAAACGAAGAACCCCTGGTAGCCTTTGCAGGCCCCCAGGGGTTCGAAAACTGCCACGCGCACCGTCATTGGAACTCTCCGTCCTACCGAACGGCGGCGGGCTTCACTCTCTATACACTGGACGATGCAGAACGTTCCCGCGTCACACCAGCGCCGCAACCGTCACGAAACGGCCTCGATTTCCTACACAAATGGAGCTGAGGGGGCTCGAACCCCTGACCTCTGCAATGCGAATGCAGCGCTCTCCCAGCTGAGCTACAGCCCCGGGACCGTAAGACACACGGCGGTTACTTCGACAAAAATGGCCCCGCTCCTGTTGGCGCGGGGCCGATCGGGTAACAAGCGGAAGGTAGCGGCCGACGCACCGGTGTCAAGCGGTGACGTCTCGGCTAACGCCCGTTTCGCAGGCACTTTCCGTCGGCGCCATGCGTTCCGGACTCTCTATGACGACGCCCGCCATCCGCTCTGCCTCCGCCCCGCACGCGCTCGATGCCGACTACGTCCGTGACCAACTGGTCGCGCGTACGGTCGATGTGAACGGGAAGACGTACCATCCCGACGGCGAGTACGTGCTGTACTGGATGCAGTCCACGCATCGACTCGACGAGAACTGGGCGCTGCGTGCGGCGATCCGCGCGGCGGACCGCGTGAACCGTCCGCTGGTGATTCATCAAGGACTCGACCCGAGCTATCCGTACGCGGCCGACCGCCACCACACGTTCATCCTGCACGGCGCACGTGATACGGCGCGCGACGCCGAGGCGCGCGGACTGTACTACCAATTCGTGCTACGTCCGTCCCGCGACGACGATCGCCGCGTGGTCGATCGTCTGGCCGCGCGCGCGTACGTGGTCATCACCGATCTCTTCCCCACCGCCGGTATTCGCGAGCGCGTAGAGCGCTTTGCGGAACGCGTGAACCGTCGGGTGCTTGCCGTCGACAGCGTGTGCACGGTTCCGAGTGGCGCGTTCGAGAAGCCAGAGTATGCCGCGCGCACGATTCGCCCAAA
>CANHJV010000181.1 GCA_947461225.1 Gemmatimonadota bacterium
ACTCACGGTGGGCGCGCTGCTGGTGAAGCCGGCCGGCTTCGACGCGAGCAAGAAGTATCCGCTCATGCTGCGCATTCACGGCGGCCCGAACGGCCAGGACCAGCACGCGTTCTCCTTCGAGCGTGAACTATTCGCCGCGAACGGTTACCTCGTGCTGGCGGTCAACTATCGCGGCAGCTCGGGACGTGGTCAGGCGTGGAAGAAGGCCATCTTCGCCGACTGGGGCAACAAGGAAGTGCAGGACCTGATAGCGGGTGTGGATCACGTGATCAGCATGGGCGTGGTAGACACCACGCGCATGGGCATCGGCGGCTGGAGCTACGGCGGCATCCTCACCGACTATACCATCGCCACCACCTCGCGCTTCAAAGCCGCCACCAGCGGCGCCGGCAGCGCGCTGCAAACCACGATGTACGGCAGCGACCAATACATCTACCAGTACGAAAACGAACTCGGTGCGCCGTGGAAGAATCCGAAGCTGTGGGAGAAGCTGTCGTATCCCTTCTGGCACGCCGATCGCATCACCACGCCCACCATGTTCCTCGGTGGCGAAAAAGACTTCAACGTCCCCATTGCCGGCGGCGAGCAGATGTATCAGGCGCTCAAGTCACTCGGCGTGCCGACGCAGATGATCGTGTATCCCGGGCAGTTCCACGGGATTTCGCGGCCGAGCTTCGTGAAGGACCGGTATGACCGGTATGTGGGGTGGTATGCGAAGTACTTGATGGGAGTGACGCAGTAAGGGCGCGTCAATCGAGCGATTTCATCCCTGCCACCGTGAAGTACCCGTGTGTTTCGTCGAGAAACGAGAGCGGCGGCAGGAATCAGCAACAGCACGGCGGACAGAACCCGGCAGTCTCCAGCACAATCTGGATGCGAGCGGATCACCCCTCCGGCGTCAGCCCTCGTGACGGACGTCGCAGCTGCTCCAAAAGCGCTGGAAGGTCGACGCGCACGGGTGGCCCGTCCTCCGCCATCGCCGACGCCCAGTACACTTCGCCTCCGTCGTATTCACGCGATGTGTCCTTTGAGTACCAAGCATCCCCTCACACCCCACCCTCGCACGCACTACCATCCCAGCATGCCGATCTCCGCGCTGCCCCGAACGCTGCGTCGCGCCCTCACGCTTGCCGTCGGCGCCATCGCCCTCGGCGCCTGCCATCGCGCGCCGTCCGCCGGCAGCACACCCGCCACACCCGCCACACCCGCCACAGCCGCCGCCCGCGCGCTCTTACTCGACCCCACGAACGCCGAGTTCACACGCCCCGCCCCGCCCGTCTCCCGTCTGCGCTTCGAAACGTCCCAAGGCGCGTTCGTGCTCGAACTGCATCGCGACTGGGGACCGCTCGGCGCCGACCGTCTCTACAACCTCGCCCGGCTCGGTTACTTCACCGACACCCGCTTTCACCGCGTGCGCGCGGCCTATATCGCCCAATGGGGGCTACACGGCGATTCGGCGGTGAACGCGGCGTGGAAGGGACGCTACCTGCGCGACGACCCGCCGCGCTCGCGCAACACGCGCGGCACGTTCGCGTTTTCGTACGAGGGCCCCGGGCGCGAGCACACGCGCAACACGCAGCTCTATGTGAACCTCGCCGACAACCCGAAGAACGACGCCGAGCCGTTCACGGTACTCGGCACGGTCGTGGAGGGCATGGCGGTGCTCGACCGTCTCTACAGCGGGTACGGTGAAGACGCCGGCAGCGGCGTGCGACAGGGCAAGCAGGGGCCGCTCGAGCGCGGCGGCAATGCCTACATGGATCGCGAATTCCCCAAGCTCGATCGCATTTTCCGGGTGGTCATCTCCGCTCACTAGGGCTGCCGCACCAGCGCGGACACCGCCACGCAAGACCAATTACTTGATATTTGAAGTAATTGGCCGTAGCGTCGAGGGGTATCCTCTTCCGGAGCGAATGCAGTGAACGTCGTCGTCGTTGGTGGTGGTCCCGGCGGGCTCTATGCCGCGCTGCTCATGAAGCGGCGCGACCCGCGCGCGCAGATCACCGTAATCGAACGGCATCGCCCGGACGATACGTTCGGCTGGGGCGTGGTGCTCTCCGACCAGACCGTGGCCAATCTGCGCGCCGCCGACCCCGAGAGCGCCGATGCCATCGCCGCCGCCATGCACCGCTGGGACGACATCGCGATTCACTTCGCCGAGCGCACCATGCGGTCGGGCGGACACGGATTCAGCGGCATCGGCCGCAAGAAGCTGCTCGCCATTCTGCAGCAGCGCTGCCGTGCGCTGGGCGTGGTGCTGCGCTTCGAGACCGAGCTGCCGCCCGAGGCCCTCGAGGCGGTCATCGCCGACGAGCCGGTTGACCTCGTGATCGTAGCCGACGGCATCAACAGCCGCCTGCGCGAACGCTTCGCCGGCACCTATCGTCCGGACATCGACCTGCGCCGCTGCCGGTACATCTGGCTCGGCACCCCCAAGCGCTTCGACGCCTTCACGTTTGCGTTCAAGGAAACGCCCATCGGCTGGTTCCAGGCGCACGCATATCAGTTCGACGGCGAGACCAGCACGTTCATCGTGGAAACGCCGCAGGAGGTGTGGGAGCAGGCCGGCATCGCCGACATGTCCGACGGCGAGTCGATCGCGTTCTGCGAGTCGCTGTTTGCCGACGTGTTGGACGGTGAACCGCTCATGAGCAACGCGGCGCACCTGCGTGGATCGGCCCAGTGGATCCGCTTCCCGCGCGTGACCTGTGCGGAATGGGTGCACTGGCTCGACACCGCGCACGGCCGCGTGCCGCTCGTGCTGCTGGGCGACTCCGCCCACACGGCGCACTTCAGCATCGGCTCGGGCAGCAAGCTGGCGCTCGAAGATGCCATCGCTCTCGACCTGCAGCTCGCCGCCCACGCGGGCGACATCGGCGCGGCCCTGAGCCGGTATCAGGCCGAACGCAGTGTGGAAGTGCTCAAGCTGCAGAACGCGGCGCGCAATTCCACCGAGTGGTTCGAGCATGTAGATCGCTACGCGACGCTGGCGCCGGAGCAGTTCGCCTATTCGTTGCTCACGCGCTCGCAGCGGATCTCACACGAAAACCTGCGCGTGCGCGACGCGGCGTATGTGGGTGCGTTCGAACGCTGGTTTGCGCAGCAGTCGGGGCTGACCGTGGCACCCGATACCGCCGCACCGCCGGCCATCTTTACACCGTTTACGGTGCGCGGCGTCACGTTGCCCAACCGGATCGTGGTGAGCCCCATGGCCCAGTACTCGGCCACCAACGACGGCATGCCCACCGACTGGCATCTCGTGCATCTTGGCGCTCGCGCCACCGGTGGCGCCGGGCTCGTGATGACGGAGATGACGTGCGTGGCACCCGATGCGCGCATCACGCCGGTGTGTCCAGGCATGTGGGATGACGATCAGCGCGACATGTGGGCGCGCATCGTGCGCTTCGTACACGAGCACACGCCCGCCAAAATCGGACTGCAGCTTGGACACGCCGGCGCGAAGGGCGCGACCAAGACGATGTGGGACGGTATTGACCAGCCGCTCGACAGCGGCGCGTGGCCGCTGATCGCCGCCTCGGAGACGCAGTACCTCGACGGCATCTCGCAGATAGCGCGCGAGATGACGCGCGACGACATGCAGCGCGTGACCGAGGAGTTCGTGCAGGCGACGCATCGCGCCGTGGCCGCCGGATTCGACTGGCTGGAGCTGCACTGCGCGCACGGCTATCTCCTCTCGGGCTTTTTGTCGCCACTCACTAACCGCCGTACTGACGAGTACGGGGGCGATCTCGCCGGGCGCGCCAAGTTCCCGCTCGAAGTGTTTGCCGCCGTCCGTGCAGTGTGGCCAGCTGACTTGCCGATCTCGGTGCGTATCTCGGCGCACGACTGGGCGACGGGCGGTAACACCGACGATCACGCGGTGGCGATCGCCGGACTGTTCAGAGATGCCGGCGCCGACATGATCGACGTGTCGGCCGGTCAAGTCGTGAAACGCGAGCGTCCGGTGTACGGCCGCATGTGGCAGACCCCGTTCGCCGATCGCGTGCGTCAGGAAGCGGGGATCGCCACCATCGCGGTCGGTGCGATCACCGATGCCGATCAGGCGAATGGCATCATCGCATCAGGCCGCGCCGACCTCGTGGCCATCGGCCGTCCGCACCTTACCAATCCTGCGTGGACGCTCATGGAAGCGGCCAAGTTCGGGTACGGCGGCGCCACGTGGCCCGTGCAGTACCTGGCGGGCAAGTCGCAGTTGGATCGCCTCATCGAGCGCGAGCGCACCATGCGCGCGGCGGCCGAGGGCGCGCCGCCCACGGGAGAGCTCACGTGAGCACGCACACGAGTGATTCGTCGTCATTGGCCGGAAAACATGCGCTCGTGACCGGCGCCAACCGCGGCATCGGCGCGGCGATCGCGCGCACGCTTTCGGCGGCCGGCGCCCGGGTGTCGCTTCTCGTGCGCGACGCGGCTCGCACCGAGGCGGTGGCGGCGGCGTTGCCTGGGCCGTATGCCGTGGTCGTCGCCGACGTGACCGACCACGACGCGTTGATCGGCGCCTGCGCAGCCGCGGCCGAAGCGCTAGGCCCGATCGACATTCTCGTGAACAACGCCGGTACCGCCGAGTCGGCGACGTTCCTCAAGAGCGACACAGCGCTGTTCGAGCGCATGATGGCGATGCACCTGATGGCGCCCGTGTACGCGTCGCAAGCCGTGTTGCCGTCCATGCTCGCACGCGGCGCGGGCCACATCGTGAATGTGGCCAGTGTGGCCGGCCTCATGGGTGCGCCTTACGTCACGGCGTACACCTCGGCCAAGCATGCGATGATCGGACTCACGCGGGCGCTCGCCCTCGAAGTGGGGCCGCGCGGCGTGGCGGTGAATGCGGTGTGTCCGGCGTATACCGATACCGATCTGGTCACCGGAGCCGTTGAGCGGATCGTGCAGCGCACCGGTCGCTCCGCCAGCGAGGCGTTGCACTCGATTCTCTCCGACGCCGGCCAGAAGCGCATCGTGACCTCGGAAGAAGTGGCCGACGCCGTGCTGGCGCTGTGCACCGCATCAACGGGCGCGCCCGTGGGCCAAGCCATCGTGATCGATGGGAGCGCACCGGTGCACGCGGCGTGAGCACGACGGGTCACGAATCGCTGCGCCTCTGGCTGCGCCTGTTCACCACCACCACGCTCGTGGAACGCCAGCTCGACAGCGCACTCAAGCGCGAGTTCAGCTCCACGCTGCCGCGCTTCGACTTGCTCGCGCAACTCGAGCGTGCACCGGATGGCCTGCGCATGGGTGAACTCTCCGAGCGCATTCTGACCACCGGCGGCAACGTGACCTGGCTGGTGCGCGCGCTCGAGGCAGAAAAGCTCGTGACGCGACGCGTGTCGCCCGCAGACAAGCGCGCCGCCATCGTAAAACTCACGGCAGCCGGCAAGCGGCAGTTCGCGGCCATGGCGCAGGCCCATGAACGCTGGATCGCCGACATCTTCGCCGACCTCTCGCCCGACGATCGACGCGCATTGCACACACGGCTTGGCGCCGTGAAAGATCGTGTTCGTCCCCCAAGGAGCAGCTCATGACCAATCCGATGTCGGCAATGCGGCATCCACTCGCCGCGCTCGAGCCGAAACACTTTGCGTGGTCCACCGCGCACGACGGCCGCGTGGGGGTGATCACGTTGAATCGTCCGTCGCGTAAGAATCCGCTCACCTTCCAGTCGTACGCCGAGCTGCGCGATCTTTTCCGCGACCTCGGCTACGCGTCAGACATTCGCGCCATCGTGCTCACGGGCGCCGAGCACAATTTCTGCTCCGGCGGCGACGTATTCGAAATCATCGAGCCACTCACGCGGATGGCGGTGCCCGAGTTGCTGGCGTTTACACGCATGACCGGCGACCTCGTG
>CANHJV010000182.1 GCA_947461225.1 Gemmatimonadota bacterium
AGAATGTGTTTAGAGTAGATACATGACTACCACTTCAGAGTGTCTGCTCAATCGCGTCACAGATCGCATGCTGAATGCACAGATGAATCTCCTGCGCCCGGTCAGTCCGATCGGTCGGCACGACAATCGTGTGATCGGCAAGTAACCTCAGCGCGCCACCGTCTCGCTTCGTCAATGCAAGCACCGGGATACCAAGCGCCGCCGCGGCCTCAGCAGCGCGAAGCACGTTCGGTGAGTTCCCGCTGGTCGAATGGATGATCAAAAGATCTCCACGTTTCCCGAGCGCCTCAACCTGGCGAGAAAAAATGTGATCGAACCCAAGGTCGTTACCCGCCGCCGTGATCAGCGAGCTGTCCGTGGTTAACGCGATTGCCGGGTAGGCCCGGCGGTTCCGCATATAGCGGACGACGTACTCGGTCGCCATGTGCTGGGCGTCGGCGGCCGAGCCACCATTTCCGCAGAACAGAAGGGTGCCCCCATGCCGCACCGTGGTGCGGACCATGTCCAGCGCGCGCTCGATCTCCGGCGCCAGGTCACGCACCACCCTCCCGGCCGTCTCGGCAAGTTCGGTCAGGGCAGCCAGCAACGGTACAACGGACACGGCTGGTGGGTTCTCAGGGCCTCGATCGGCGTCAGTCATGGCTTGGTATTGGTTCAGGAATCAATCGCGTTAGCGACCGAATATGCGCTTCAGACGCCCAACGAGGCCGGCCCGAAGGGGGGGAACCGGCAGCGGATCCTCGTCGCCGAGTACACGCGCGGCGTTGGTCCGAAGGAGCAGATCCATCTGCTCGTCAGCCCCTCGCTCGGCGAGCCATTCCCGCGCGACACCGAGCGAGCGGCCGTCGCCGTGATTGTCCGACGCCAGAATATCGATCAGTCCTTCCGCCAGCATCGCCTTGGCGAGATCGGCAGGCCCCCCACGTCCCATCAGCACCGAGGCGTCGGTTTGAATAACGACACCAAGCGCTCGCCATTCCCGAACGAGCTCAAGGGTACACCCGAAGTAGCGCTCGGGATGTGCCAGAATGGGGGTTCTTCGGCTACGCGCGATGCGACGGAGTTCGCTGGTGGCCCCACGAGGCAGGCCGCCGCGGGTGAATTCTACGAGCAGCGCGCGGGAGTTTCCCAAGCAGAATTCCGGCGCCGTAAGGTCAACCCCGGGACTGTCGAGCATGATCTCCCACCCAAGCCGAAGCTCGAGGCCTACCGGCGCCACGGCCTGCAACTCTCCCAGCAGTTCGCGATGTCGCGCATAGGGCGCGCTTGCCGCCTGACTCGCATTAAGGTGCGGGGTGCACACGAGGACCGTGACCCCGTGCCCCGCAAATCGCTGCAGGACGGGAATCGAGACGTCGAATGACGGCGAACCGTCATCGACTCCCGGCAGCAGGTGCGAATGAATGTCAATCATGACGCGTCCCTCCTGCTGGCGTGAGGCGGCGAGGCGGCGAGGCGGAGCGCGCTCGCAGGCGGCTGCTCAGGCTCCCAACGACCCTGGGAGCGCTGCAATGCGGGCCAGCGCGCGAGCCGTGCGCGCATCCATCAGCGCCGGCTCGTCAGCGGCGGCTTGAAACGCGTACGTGATGAGCGAATCAACCGCGAGCAGGTCGAGCGCGGTCGCACGCGAAGTCGACCCGGACGACAGCAGCTCGTCGAGTAATTGCTCTCCCGCATCGAGGCAGGCCTCCGGCACCTGCTGTACCGGCAGATGCGCGAACGGCTGGAGCAGCGCCGCGAGGCGAACCCGAAGCCCTTCGGGCGGTGCGGGCATTAAGGCGTCAAACCAGCCACCAACCGTGGTCACGATCATGTCCGTGGTTCTCACCGCGCCGTTCGTCGCGCTCACCCGGCGGATGCCAGGCGAGCGAAGATGTCGGCCGCCGCGGCGATCGCCGCATCCAGCTTGTCAACCTCGACACCGGCCTGCGCCATGTGCGGCTTGCCGCCACCACGTCCGCCGACGGCCGCCGCGACCTCACGCACGACAATATCGGCACGCAGCCCCTTATCACGCGCGTCGTCGGTCGAGACGGCCAGCAGGGCGCCCTTTCCGTCGGCCAAGACGGCGCCCAGGACGGCAACGCCGCTGCCGAGTGCCTCCCGGAGCGAATCGCCGAGCGCCTGCAGCGCCTTCACATCAACCACGTCGACACGCGTGCAAAGGAACCGCACACCGCTCAACTCGGTGGCCTGACTGGCCAGCTGCTGCGCGACGCCGCCACCGGACACGCCGCCGCGCATGGCCTCATCGAGACGCTTTTCCAGCTGCTTTCGCTCGTCGATCAGGGTGTCGAGCTTCTTCTCGATCTGTTCGATGTTCGTGGCGGTACCGGCCATCGGCACCTTCAGGCGCGTCGCGACCTGCACCAGCGCCCGCTCGCGATCGGCGAGGAACTGGAACGCGCGGGGCCCCGTCACCGCCTCGACGCGACGTACACCGGCGGCCACGCCCCCTTCAGACACGATGCGCATCAGGCCGATTTCGGCGGTGTTTCGGACATGCGTACCGCCGCACAGCTCGACCGAGAGCGAGGGAATCTCGACTACCCGTACCACGTCGCCGTACTTCTCGCCGAACAGGGCCATGGCCCCCTGCGCTACGGCGTCCGCGTAGGCCGACTCGCGGGTCATCACAGGCGCCGCCGTCCACACCGCCGCATTCACCTGCGCTTCGATCGCGACCAGCTGCTCGTGCGTGAGCGGGCCATGGTGTGTGAAGTCAAAGCGCAGGCGGTCGGGCGACACCAGCGATCCAGCCTGATGCACGTGCTCGCCAAGCGTGTTGCGCAGCGCTGCGTGCAGGAGGTGCGTCGCGGTGTGGTTGCGTTCCGTGTCGTGACGCCGCTCGCGCGGTACCACGGCGTGCGCCTGACCGAACGTGATCTCCCCGGTGGCCGTGCCGATAGCCGCGATACGTCCGTCGAGCTTCTTGACATCGGACACGCTCACCGACCAGCCGGGGCCGGTAATGGTGCCGTGATCCGAGACCTGACCGCCGGACTCCGCGTAGAACGGCGTGTCCCGCAGCATCACCGCCACACGACCATCCGGCAGCGCGCGGACGGCGGTCACGACCGTTTCCACGTCGGTCACGTCGTAGCCCACGAAACGGCCCAGCTTGGCGGCGTGCTGCTGATCTTGCGTCCACTGGGTCGGATCGCCGAAATCGTCGGCGCTCACGGTGATCTGACGCGACTTCCGCTCGTCCTGCGACTGCTTACGCTGCGCGGACAACGCCTGCTCAAAGCCCGCGATATCGACGAGGTAGCCGCGCTCACGAGCCATGAGTTCGGTCAGGTCGATCGGGAAGCCAAACGTGTCGTACAGTCGGAAGGCGTCTTCACCGGACAGCATGCCGCGCATGTTCGTCGACCCCTGCGTGGATGCCGCCGGCGCCAACTCTTCGAAACGCGTCATGCCCGCATCGATCGTGGTGAGGAAGCGTTCCTCTTCAGCCCGCGTGGTTTCGAGGATGTGCTTCCGGCGCACATGCAGCTCAGGATAGAGGTCGCGCATCGTTTCGATGAGGACGTCAACCACGTGCACCAGCGTCGGCTCGCGGCGTCCGAGCAGCCAAGCGTGGCGGACAGCGCGGCGCAGAATGCGGCGCAGCACGTAGCCGCGCCCCTCGTTGCTGGGGAAGACACCATCGGCCAGCAAAAACGCCGTGGCACGCGCATGGTCAGCGATCACGCGGAACGACGCCGGATCGATCTCCCGTCCATCCTTGCCGAACGCGGTACCGAGACCGACACCCGGACGGTACGGGTAGCCGATTCCGACGACCTCTTCAACCTTCGCAATGAGCGGACGGAAGAGATCGGTGTGGAAATTGTTCGTGACGCCCTGCATGACGGCCGCAATACGCTCGAGCCCCGCACCGGTATCGACCGAAGGCTTCGGGAGCGGCACCATCGTACCGTCCTGCTGACGGTCGAACTGCATGAAGACGAGGTTCCAGATCTCCAGGAAGCGACCAGCTTCGGCACCTTCCACGAAGGCATCGAGCGAGTAGTCGGAAATCTCGGTATTCGTCCATTCTCCGTGCGCATCCTTCGGGAACGCCCAATCGGGGGCCATATGCGCGAGATCGACGTAGATCTCGGTGCACGGACCGCACGGACCGGTGTCGGCCATCTGCCAGAAGTTGTCCTTCGCGCCAAGTCCGTAAATACGGTTGTCAGGCACGTCGGCCACGTCCTTCCACAACTGGCGCGCTTCGTCGTCTTCATGAAAGACGGTGACGCGCAGATGCTCACGCGGAATCTTCAGGTCTTCGGTGATGAACTCCCAGGCGAAGCGAATGGCGTCGCGCTTGAAGTAATCCCCAAACGAGAAGTTGCCGAGCATCTCGAAAAAGGTGTGGTGACGCGCCGTGTGGCCGACCTGTTCGAGGTCGTTGTGCTTGCCTCCGGCACGGACGCATTTCTGCGACGTGGTCGCTCGCCGATTGCCATCGGGGGCGTCCTCCATGCCGAGAAAGACCTTCTTGAATTGGACCATCCCTGCGTTCGTGAATAGCAGGGTGGGGTCATCGGCCGGTACGAGCGCGGAGCTCGGGCGGATGGCGTGGCCATTCTTCTCGAAGTAGGCCAGGAATCGGGCGCGGATTTCGGACGCAAGCATAGGCGTGGCAATATAGACGACATGACGTGCTTTGTGCGGGGGCTACTCGCTGTCGTGTTCACTTTGCCGACCGAGCACCTCACGAAGCGCCTGCCCGATCACGCTCCCCCCGAAGCCGCGCCGCTGGAGAAACGCCACCACCCGTCGCCTGAGCACGGCGGGTTCCTTGGATCCCAGGGCGCGAACCCGCTTCTCCGCCAGCGCGCGGCACGAGGTAAGCTCGTCGAACCCGTCCTCGCTGATGGCCGCGGTCACCGCCTCGTTGACCATCCGCCCCTCGACGCCCTTACGCCGAAGCACTTGACGGACCTTGGCGGGCGCCTCACCCCGCCGGAGTCGCGCGGCGGCTTCCGCGTGCGCCACCGCCTCGTCGGACAGCACGCCGCTGGCCGTGAGTCGATCAAGTGCCTCGCCAATCAGGGCGGCGTCGGGTTGCACCCGTCGGAGCCGAATCGCGAGCTCGCGCCGGGTTTTCCGGCCGCGGGCGAGCGCATTCACGGCGCGATCGCTCAGATCGGTGATCGCCGACTCGCGTCCGAGATAGGCCACCGCGTCGGGATCGAGCTCGACGCCCGCTCGCGTGGCGCCGGTCTTACTGAGTGCGCCAATCGCCACGGTAAAGGCGCGCCCGTCGGCGAGCGAGACGACGAATCGCCCCGGTCGACGAGAGGACTCCAGCACGCTCTTTACCGTGCCGGGCCCGCTCCCTGGCTCAGGAGGGGGTTCGAAAAGAGCCGAGGGGCTACTCACAATGAGCCGTGGTGATCCGGGCACCACTTCACATCGCAAGCCACCCCTCGGCCCTCTTTTCGTTCACGCATGCCGCTGATACCGCGAATTACTCCTCGGTCTCTTCTGGGGCGCCAGGCGCTTCTGCGGCCTTCACCCCGAGCAACACCTTGACCTTCTCTTCGATCTCGGCCATCAGCACCGGGTTGTCCTTGAGGAACATCTTCGCGTTCTCACGGCCCTGCCCGATGCGCTGCGTACCGTAGCTGTACCACGCGCCGGCCTTGTCAATGATGCCGGCTTCAGAGCCGATATCGACGAGGAGCGACGTGTGGCTGATGCCTTCCGCGTACATGATGTCGAACTCGGCCTGCTTGAACGGCGGAGCAACCTTGTTCTTGACGACCTTTACGCGGACGTGCGAGCCGATCACTTCTTCCTTGTCCTTCACCGGTCCAATGCGGCGGATATCGAGGCGCACCG
>CANHJV010000183.1 GCA_947461225.1 Gemmatimonadota bacterium
ACCCCTTCGATCTCCCAGGCCTTGAGCGTTGGCGCGTACTGCCCCGACACCGACGACGCCTGCACCGACAACGGCCGATCGCGCTCGTAGGCCAGCCGCCACGTGAACGCACTCGTAGGCGTGCGACGCCAGAGCACACCCACGGCGCGCGTATCCACCTGCGTGGTGTAGTCGCTACCAAACAGCGCCGCCCCCAGCGAGTTGGTCACACCGGCCCGCTCGGCGAACGCGAGATCGCGGTAGTCGCGCTCGGCAAACAGTTGAATCAGGGGCGTGCGTCCGAATGCCGGCACTGGACCGATCGCCAGCTGCCCCTTCACCTGCGCATCACCAAGCCCGTAGCGCACCCGCCCACCCACCTGCACACCGAGGCTGCTGCGATGCGATGCGCCGATGCCGAGGGCGAGCCCTTCGGTGCGTGAGTAGCGGGCGAGATCGCTGATGCCGCGACCCGTCACCGACGCCGTCGTGGGGCGCGAAAGCATCGAACTCCGAATCGCCGCCTCGGCCTGCACGCGGGCGCGCACCACCTCTTCACTGCTCGCGATCTGAATTTCCGGCGGCAACGCATCGATCACGCGACCGGTGAACGGATATGCCGTGGCCGAATCGCGCGGCACGGCACTCCAGCGCGGCAACAGCATCGTGGCCTGCGGCAGGCGCTCATTCACCGTGTATCCCGAGATCTCCCAGCGGCCGCGCACGATGCCGCGCGCCGGAATATCGAACCACGTACTGCCGCGCGACACTTCCACCTCTTGCCGGCGCGGCAGCCAGTAGCGCTCGCGCACCAGTCCATTCTCGAGCGTGACCACCAGTGTTTCGATGCGCTTGTCGATGATCGCCGCACGCGTGAACGTCATCGACAACCGCACCACCGCACCGGTTTCACGATCGAGATACACCGAGCCCACCGCCGCCGGCAACGCGGCATCGCGCGGCCGGAACTTCACTTCATCCACCACGATCTCGCGACCGGGAATGCGAATGCGCAACGCCGCGCCCATCGCGTACTCGTACAGGCGCGGCGCAAGCGCGGCCAGCGGATGCGGCACGTCGCGCACGTCCTGGCCGTCGCCGAGCCGGATGCGATCGGGCAGGTTGTCCAGCACCACGCTGTAGCGATCGCGATAGTAGCCCACGTCGGCCGGCAACAGCGTGGTATCCCGGCGACCCACCAGTCGCTGGGCACTGCGCCCCGGTTGCCACCAGGCGATCGACAACTGCAGCTCTTCGGTCTGCACCACCTTGGGCGGAATGATCACACCTTCGCCCAGCTGCGCCAGAAACGCCAGGAAGCCGTGCGCACCGGCCGTGTAGCTCAGCAGCGTGCTGTCGGCGAGCTGCACGCTGCGCCGATCGATGGCGCGACGCACCAGGGAATCCGCCACCGCATCGCGCCATGCCTGTTGGCCACCGGCCGGTACCGCCAGCGGTGTTTGCCCCTGAGCCTGGGCCTCCGCCACAAACGACGGCACGGCGAGGGCGATCAGCGCAACGGCGAGTGCCGCCAATCGCGGGGGTGTGGACCGCAGTGGGTTCGATGTCACGTCAGGCTTTTCATAGACGACGGGCAATGTAGCGGGAATGATGCGTGCCGGAACGTCTACCCACGCGCCTCTCGCCGGTTCACCGCCGGGTTACCGCGTCTGCACCGTCGGCGCCACCGCCAGTAGTAACCATCCGCGATAACGTGCCACCGGCACGGCCGCCACGCCGTTGGCCGTGGCGCGGTGGGGGATGAGCAGCTGATAGCTCCAGCCGTATCGCCAGGCGGCATCGGCATGCGATGGGGCGCCCGGTCGCCGCGGTGCGCGAAAGGCGCGGCGTGCAATCACGCGGGCCGACCGCGGGGTGATCGTGCCGGTAGGGCCCATGAGTTGGACGACGGCATGCACCGCCAGTGCCGGGGTGCCGAGCCGCGCGCCGAAATGCAGGGCGTACAGGGTGTCGGCCGTGCGCCCCGCCCGCGTGCCTTCGATACGCGGCAACGGACTCTCCGCCGCCACCGACGCGGTGGTCGGCATGGAGTCGGCCAAGAGCTGCGTGCCGTGAAAGCGCGACACCAGCCAGGCATCGAGCGAACTCACCGGCGGGTTCGCGATCACCGCCAGCTGCATGGCCACGAGCAGGTGCGCACCCAACCCGATCACGGCAGCGTGGCCGGTAGCACCCGCGCCACTTCGGTGCCCGGCGCCACGACATCGATGCCCGCCCGCAGTGCCGCGTCTTCACGCACCGCGTATCGCAATAAGGCCTCGCTCTCGCGCTCCACTTCGAGAATCCGCACCAGCGCCAAGCGCGTGCTCACCGTGACCCATTCGGCGCGCGCCAGCGGATCACGCACCGAGCGCGGCACCCATTGCGCCAGCGTCGTGCGCAATCGCGCTTCGAGCAGCGCCAACGGGGTCGTCGACCACCCTTCGCGGAGCGCGTACATCGCCAGCGAATCGGCCGTCCGCATCACCTGCGTGGCAGCGGCCGGCTCCCATTCGTGCGGCACCGCGAACGCATCCCGACGCGTGGCATCGTCGAGGAGCACATCGGGATGCAACCCGCCTTTCGTCAGCGCGCCATTCCCGGTGCGACGATCCAGGCTGATGCCCTTCGGGGTGAGCCACCGCGCGGTCGTGAGTCGCACCGACAAGTCCTTCGAGAGCGTCACGACCCGCTGCACCACGCCCTTGCCGTACGTGGTCGTGCCCACCAACAGCGCGCGGTCGTAGTCGCGCAAGGCGGCCGCCGTCACTTCCGCCGCGCTCGCGGTATTGCCGTCAACGAGCACGGTAAGTGGCAAGGTGGGCCAGCGCGAATGACGCGTGCTGTGCGGTTGCGGTGCGGCACCACCACGACCCGCCAACGAGGCAATCACCACGCCGCGCGGCAGAAAAAGCCCGGCCGACTTCACCCCTTCCTCGAACAAGCCGCCCCGGTTGCCGCGCAGATCGAGCACCAGCGAGGTCGCGCCACGCTGCAGCAAGGACTCCACAGCGTCTTCGAGTTCATCCGTCGCGTGCGAGGTGAACGTGGCCAGTCGCACATAGCCCACACGGTCCGAGAGCAGTCCCTGCTCGGCGATCGCGGGCAGGTGCCACGCGGTCCGCCGCACCGTGAGCCGCAACGTGTCGCCGAACGGCGCTCGCCAAACGGTCAGCACACTGGAGTCGCCGAACGTGCGTGTGCTGTCGGTGGGCTTCCGCGTCCAGGCCTCGCCCACGGCGACGGCATCGACCATCAGAATGCGATCGCCGGCCCGCACACCGGCGGTAAAGGCCGGTGAGCCCGGCGCCACGCGTATCACGCCGGCTGCATCGGGCTCGCGACGCAGCGTGAGCCCCATCCCCTGTCCTTCACCCA
The DNA here is from genome assembly GCA_947461225.1 of Gemmatimonadota bacterium. GTDB lineage: Bacteria > Gemmatimonadota > Gemmatimonadetes > Gemmatimonadales > Gemmatimonadaceae > Gemmatimonas. Next base: position 3,358 of record CANHJV010000183.1, read on the forward strand.
ACATTGATCCGCGATAGCGCTGAATGCCGTCGGGACGCAGCAGCGCGGCATAGGGGTCCTGCAACTCGCGCAACATGCCCGCCACCGCACGACGTATGAGCTCGTCACTGCCCAGCGAATCGATCGCGTTCGCGCGCACCGAATCGATCGCCGTGGACAACAGCTGCGCATCGGCCCACTCGTCCATCGTGCGCACCCGGTGCGCCCCATACCGCGACCCCAACCCGAACGCACCGGACAGCCCCACCGCAAGCAGCGGCGCCAGCCAGTATCGGCGCAGGCGGGACGGTGTGGTCATGTTGACCTGGGACTAGATTGTGTGTCGGCAGTGGTGAGCAGACCGTGTCATACTACACGAGCCGTGCCGTGATCCGTCAATCGCGGTATTTCCCGACACGGCGCGCTTCGTGCGCGCATCAGGGTACGGATGAGCGCATGACCACGCCCCCACGTAGCGAACAGGACACCAGCGGCGTGTTGCTGCTGGCCTGCGCACTCCTCGCGCTTGCCTGGGCCAACTCGCCGTGGGCGCAACAGTATCACGCGCTGTGGCACCTACCGCTCGGCTCAACCACGCTGCTGCATGTGGTGAACGATGGTCTGATGGCCCTCTTCTTTCTCATGGTGGGTCTCGAGATCACGCATGAGGTGCAGGTCGGAGCGCTCACGTCGCTGCGACAGGCCGCACTGCCGATCGTAGGCGCGGTCGGCGGCATGGCGGTGCCGGCGCTCGTCTTTGTCGCGCTCGCGCGCGATTCCACAGCCGTGCGAGGCTGGGGCATCCCGATGGCCACCGACATTGCGTTCGCCCTCGGCATCGTCGCCCTGCTGCGCGATCGTGTGCCCGCCGGACTCCGCGTCTTTCTCGCCGCGTTGGCCATCGTCGACGACATCGGCGCCGTCCTCGTGATCGCGCTCTTCTACACCCCCGACGTCAACGGAGTCGCGCTCGGCGCCACGGCCGTGCTTATCGGCGGGCTGTTGTTCATGAACACCAAGCGGGTGCAGGCCCTGTGGCCGTATCTGCTCGGCGGACTGCTGCTCTGGGGTGCCGTGTTCGCGTCCGGCATTCACGCCAGCATTGCCGGGGTGCTGCTCGCCGTCACGATCCCCGCACGCCAGCCCGCCGCCGGCGCGTCCAGCGTGCAACATCGCCTGGAACAGGGACTGCACTGGCCGGTCACGTATCTGATCGTGCCACTCTTCGCCTTCGCGAATGCCGGCGTCACGCTCCCTGAGCACATCGGGGCGTTTGCGACGCAACCAGCCGTGCTGGCCACCGCGCTCGGCCTCGTGATCGGCAAGCCGCTGGGCATCACCGGCGCGGCGTGGCTCGCCGTGCGCGCCGGATGGGCCACACTGCCCGATGGCGCCGACTGGCCGCGGGTGATCGGCGTGGCTGCACTCGGTGGCATCGGATTCACCATGTCACTGTTCATTGCTGCCTTGGCCTTCGGCGAGAGCGCGCTGCTCGATGCCGCCAAAGTCGGCGTGCTCGCCGGATCCCTCGTGGCGGGAAGCCTCGGTGCGCTGCTGCTGTGTTCGCGGCACCGTAAGTCCTCAGCGGCCGAAGGGAATGCCGCACGTGCCTGATGCTGGTGCCTGACGCACGCGCGTGAGACCGTATCGTCCCGTCATGAACACATGAACTGTCCGTATTTTAGGACAGTGCTGGCCCGCCACTCACGCCGTGAGAAGGCGTCTCGGCGCCCCGCGACGTGAGTGAACACGCTCCACCGTAAACACTTGCGTTGCGCTGGCGGCCTCAGGCGCAGGCACCGCGCAGACGGATGGCACATGGCACCACTGATGCCCTATACGGCAGTGACCTTTGCTCTTTGGAGGAGCACATGACGCTGCATCGTTCGCCTGCATCTCGTGTCCGCCGCGCTGTCATCACCGTTTCGGTGTCTGCAGGGCTCTTCATCGCCGCCTCCCACGCTGGTGCTGCGCCGGCCCCCCAGCAGGATCGCGTACGCGCGATCCTCGAGGCAGTCACCGCCAGACTCGCCGGCAATGGCGCCGACCGCGCGCTCTTCACGTGGACCGGCCGCGTAGACCGCGAAGTGCTCATTGTCGTGCGTGGTCGTAACGTCAGCACGCGCGGCGTGGACGCGCAGTTACGAAACCAGACAAGCGTGAAGGCCGCCCTGCCGCGCACCAGCGCCAACGTGGTGGTGCAGCTGAATGACGGACGCGGCGATGTCGATGTCATCGAGCAGCCCTCGGCGCGCAACGGCTACCAGGCCGTGCTACGCGTGCGCGATCCGCGGGCCGGCGCCGACAGCTATCGCATCACGGCGTACGTCGATGAGCGTGGCGACGACAACCGCAACGGGCGGGATGACCGCGACGACGTCTACGATCGCCGCGATGATGACCGCGACGACGTCTACGATCGCCGCGATAATGGCCGCGGCAACCAGGGCAACAGCGGGAACGGTGGGGGCTGGGG
>CANHJV010000184.1 GCA_947461225.1 Gemmatimonadota bacterium
AACATGTTGCGCTTCGATGGCACCGACTTCCTGTCGCTGCCCGGCCTCGAAGGCGCGACGATGTCCGGCGTCCCGTTCACCGTGCTCGCCGTGGAACGCCGACGGACGGCCACCGACGGATATCTGCTGGGCGGCTCGAGCGGCACCGTCGGGAATACCCTGGCGATGGGCTACAGCGGTAATACCACGGGTGCGCTGACGGTCGGCCTCAACAACACGCTCGCTTCGACCACAGGGGCAGCGTTCTGGACCGTGGCGAACCAACCCGTGCGCATCTGGTCGGCGCGCTGGACCGGTTCGGAACGAAGCATGCTGGTCAACAACGGGCTGGCAGCGACGCAAACGAGCTCGCAAGGGATCACGAGCTGGGCGTCGCCAATGATTGGGCGTCACCAGTCCGCCTACTACACCGGCGACATCGGCGAAGTCATTGTGTTCACGCGCGCACTCACGGACGCCGAACGTCAGACCCTCACGCTATCCCTGATGGGAAAATGGGGCGCCGGCACCCTCTCGATCGAATCCGCCCAAACACATAGCGCCGACGCGGGCACCACCCCAACCACAACGCCACGCGTTCGCTTGTCCGATGGAAACGGCAACGGCATCCCCAACGTGAGCGTGGCGTGGCAGGTCACGGGTGGGGGCGGCAGGTTGAGCAGCCTGACGACGTACAACGGCCTGACGGATGCGACGGGATACCTGAACGCCGTGAACTGGAAGCTCGACGCGGGTACGAACCAACTCACGGCGTGGCAAATGGCCGTTGCTGGCGAAGGACCGAGCCAGGTGTTTACCGGCACCGGACTACTCCCGGCGACACCGGTACAGCATCTCGATGCCCAAGAGACAACCACGTTCACCAGCAGTGCCTCAGCGATCTCGGCGTGGCGGGACCGCAACGGCAATGGCCGCAATCTGGCGCAGACGACGACCGCATCGCGACCCACGTTGATTGACAACGGCATCAACGGCCGCCCTTCCGTCAGCTTCGACGGCAGCGATGATTTTCTGATCGGCGGCGCTTCGCCGACGATGGGCATTACCGGGGCGCGCAGCGTGTTCGTCGTCGCGCGCACAGCCGCCACGCCCACGAATGGCGCATGCAGCGACGGGTCCGGCCAGTACCTCATCGATCGGTATACGCTGACCAGCGACCCGCCGCTCACCAGCATCAAATCGGTGAACGGGCGTTGGGTACTCCAGACCCGACTCGACAACAGCAACGGTCTCTCGTGCGCCCCTGCGTCGGGAGGGGTGGCGATCGTGAACAACAGCGCGACGATCTTCGGCATGGTGCAGTCGACCACCTCGATCAGCGTGTACGGCAATGGCGTGCAGCAGGGATCGAGCCTGCTCATGGTCGGGACGAACACCATGCAACCCATCAGCGTTGGCCGGCACGGTACGTCGGGCCCGTCACTGAACGGCATGGTGGGCGAGATCATGATCTTCGGATCCGCGCTGTCTGCCGCCGACCGTTTGCGGGTGGAACGCTACCTCGGGTGGAAGTGGGGCGTGACCGTCCCGTAAGCGTCCGCTCCCGGTTGAGAAGCCACGCACATGCGCTGCCGTGCACCGAAAAGACACGGGGCCAGTGACGATGATCGTCACTGGCCCCGCCGTCCATCCATCAGGTGGCCCCTAGTCGACGAACGTCGCCGGCTCGGTGAACTCCATACCAAAGGCATCTGAGACGCCCCGATACGTCAGCTTACCTTCGGTCATGTTGAGCCCCTTGAGCAGCGCGCCATTCTCGCGAAGCGCCTTCTTCCAGCCCTTGTTGGCGAGGAGCAGCGTATACGGCAGCGTCGCGTTCGTCAGGGCCAGCGTTGAGGTGCGCGGCACCGCCCCCGGCATGTTGGCGACCCCGTAATGGATGATGCCATCCACGGTGTACGTGGGGTTCTCATGCGTGGTCGGATGGATCGTTTCCACGCAGCCGCCCTGGTCGACGGCGACGTCGACGATCACCGCGCCGGGCCGCATGCGCGACAGGTCTTCACGGCGCACCAGCTTCGGCGCCTTGGCACCGGGAATGAGCACGCCGCCGATCACCAAGTCACAGGTGCTGATCTGCTCGAGGATGTTGTGACGGTTGGAGTGCACGAGCTGCACGTTGGCCGGCATCACGTCCGAGAGGTAGCGCAAGCGTTCCAGCGATAGATCGAGCACGACCACCTTGGCCCCGAGGCCGGCCGCCATCTTGGCCGCGTTCACACCCACGATACCGCCACCGAGGATGACGACCTTAGCGGGCGCCACGCCCGGGACGCCGCCCAAGAGCACACCACGGCCGCCGTAGAGCTTCTCGAGGTACTTCGCGCCTTCCTGCACCGCCATCCGGCCCGCCACTTCGGACATGGGAATCAGCAGCGGCAGGTCGCGATTCGGCAGCTCGACCGTTTCATAGGCAATGCACGTCGCACCGCTGGCCAGATGCGCGTTGGTCAGCGTTTCATCGGCCGCGAAGTGGAAGTACGTGAACAACGTCAGATCGCGGCGCAGGAAGCCCCATTCTTTCTCGATCGGCTCCTTCACCTTCAAGAGCAGCTCCGCATTCCCCCACGCCGTCGCGGCGTCGGGAACGATCTCGGCGCCGACGGCGCGATAGGCGTCGTCCTCGAATCCACTGCCAATACCGGCGCCAGTCTCGATAAACACCTGATGGCCAGCTGCCGTCAACGCTTCAGCGCCAGCCGGGACGAGGGCCACGCGGTTTTCGTTGGTCTTAATCTCTTTGGGTACACCGATGCGCATTGTCGCGATTTCCGGTAAAAGTGAGGCGTCAGCGAACGGCTTTGGGGCCGAGGCTGACGAGAATCTGTCGATCGGGATCGAAGAACTCGCGCGCGACGTCGCGCACCTGTTCCAAGTCGATGGCATCCACGAGCGCCTTCAGCTCGTCGATGTTGCGGTACGGTTCTCCGTACAATGCCGTGAGCGCGGCGCGATACATGCGCGACGACACGCCTTCCATGGACAGCACGAGCTGTCCACGCAACTGCCGCTTGCCGGCGGCGAGGTCGGCCTCAGAGAGACCATTGGTCGCCACGTCACGCAGCACGTCGCGCACGGCATCCAGCGCTTCCTGTGCCGTTTCCGGTGCACTGGCGAGATACACGCCGTGCGCGCCAGTGTCGGCGTAGGAGCTGCTGAACGTCTGCACACTGTACGCGAGCCCCAACTCCTCGCGCACTTTCTGGAACAGGCGTGAGCTCATGCCCCCGCCAATGAGCATATCGAGCAGCGCGAACGCGTACCGACGACTGTCGCCGAAGGCGATGCCCTGCCCGCCCAGCACGATGTGCGTCTGCGCAATATCCTTGCGCGACACATGCTCGGCGTGCGGCCCGGCGGCTTCGACCGGATCGAGCGGAAACGGCGTCATGTCGCCGCGTTCGCGCGTGCTCCACCCAGTGCTCTGCAGCACGTCGAGCAGTTGGTCGTGCTCCACGCGGCCCGATGCCGCGACGACGAGCCGACCGGGATGATACGCGCGCTCGTGCAGATCATGCAGATCGGCCACCGACAGCGCCTTCACCGTGGCGCGTGTGCCGAGGATCGGGAAACCGTGCGGATGATCGCCCCAGACCGCACGATTGTGCACATCGAAGATGATATCGTCGGGCGTGTCGTCGACCATACTGATCTCCTCGAGAATCACCTTCCGCTCGAGGGCCAGATCGGCCTGACGCAACAACGGCTCGAAGATCAACTCCCCGATGACCGATGCGGCCTCTGGAAGATGTTCGTCGAGCACGCGTGCCTGGTACGACGTGTGTTCGCGCTCGGTGTACGCATCGAGCGATCCGCCCAGCGTTTCCAGCGCGAGCGCGATCTGCTGGGCACTACGCGTGCGGGTACCCTTGAACACCATGTGTTCAAGCAGATGAGAGACACCCATCTGCTCGGGTCGTTCATGCAACGTTGCGGCGCGGACCCATGCCCCGAAAGCAACCGACCGCGCTCCCGGAACGGATTCCGAGAGCACGGTCAGTCCATTAGGCAGATCCGTGCGGTGCAACGTGGGCGCTTGCGCGCCCGACGTGTTAGCGCCGATCGCGACCGCCACCACCACTCCGGCCACCGCGGCCTCCACGATCGCCACCGTCATCGCGACGCGGCGGGCGCTCACCCGGCGTCTCTTCCGGCATGCCCTCGGGGCGCGGGAGCAGCGCCTTCATGGACAAGCGGAGACGACCACGCTCGTCGCGATCGACGAGCTTGACGGTCACGCGATCGCCCTTCTTGACCACGTCTTCCGGCTTCTCGACGCGTTCCCACTTCATCTCGGACACGTGCAGAAGCGCTTCGGTACCCGGCATGATTTCGATGAACGCGCCGAACGCCGTCACGGTCTTCACCGTGCCTTCGTACGTCTCGCCCACGACCGCCTCCGCGGTCATGCCTTCGACCATCTTGCGCGCACGCTCCATCGATTCGGCTCCGACGGCGGCGATCGTCACCGTTCCATCGTCGTCGACCGTGAGTTCGGCGCCCGTCTCTTCCTGGATGCCACGGATGTTCTTGCCCTTCGGTCCGATGAGCTCGCCGATCTTGTCGACCGGGATCTGCACCGTCACGATGCGCGGCGCGTACTTCGAGAGGTCGGCGCGCGGTGCGGCAAGCGCCTTGTCCATCTCGGCCAGGATGTGCAGGCGGCCTTCCTTGGCCTGCAGCAGCGCCTCTTCCATGATCTTGAGGTCGAGCCCCTCGATCTTGATGTCCATCTGGATCGACGTGATGCCGTCCTTCGTCCCGGCGACCTTGAAGTCCATGTCGCCGAGATGATCTTCGGTACCGAGGATGTCGGTCAGGATCGCGTACTGATCGCCTTCCTTGATGAGACCCATCGCCACACCGGCGACCGCGGCCTTCATGGGCACGCCGGCATCGAACAGGGCGAGCGAGCCGCCGCATACCGACGCCATCGAGGAGGAGCCGTTCGACTCGAGGACTTCGGAGACGATACGGATCGTGTACGGGAAATCAGCAAAGTCGGGCAGCACACCCTGCAGCGCGCGCTCGGCCAAGTTGCCGTGGCCGATTTCGCGGCGGCTCGTGCCACGCATCGGACGCACTTCACCGGTCGAGAACGGCGGGAAGTTGTAGTGCAGCATGAAGGAGCGCGTGGTCTCGCCCGCTTCGTTGATCGTGTCGAGACGCTGCGCATCCTTCGCGGTGCCGAGCGTCGCGGCGACCAGCGCCTGCGTCTGGCCACGCGTGAAGAGCGACGAGCCGTGTGCACGCGGCAGTACGCTGTTGTCGATGCTGATGCCGCGCACTTCGTCGGGCTTCCGACCGTCGACACGCAGATTGGTGCTCAGCACCTGAGCGCGCAGCTCGTTGTACTCGACGTCGCCCAAGACATTGTGAATGTCCTTTGCGTTGTCGGGGAACTCCACGAGCAGTTCCGCCGCGGCGGCCTTCTTGACCTTCTCAATCGCTTCGATGCGCGTGTGCTTGTCCTTCTGGTTCAGCGCTTCGCGAATGCGGCCTGAGGCATGTTCCTTCGTGCGGGTGATGACGGCGTCGGGCGACTCCGTCTTCGTCCACGACATCTTGGGTACCTGCACCTTGGCCAGCAGCTCGTTCTGCATCGCGATCAGCTCGCGGATGCCATCGTGCGAAAGGCGCAGCGACTCGAGAACGTCGGATTCCGACACTTCGAGTGCGCCACCTTCAACCATCACGATGGAGTCCTGCGAACCGGCGACGATCAACTCCATGTCGGAGAAGGCCAGCTGCTGGAACGTCGGGTTGAGCACCCAGTGTCCCTG
>CANHJV010000185.1 GCA_947461225.1 Gemmatimonadota bacterium
CCGAACACGGCATCGGCGTCCGATTTGCCATACACGTGGGCGATGCCGTACTGGTCGCGCATGATCGTGACGCGGGCGGCCTGTTTCTTCCATTTCGACGGCTGCGCCGACGAGACGGCGGGCACGACGAACGATGCGAGCAGCAGGGTCGCCGTGATGGCGGAGCGGAGCATGATGCGCATGGGAGAGCCTACAGTAGTCTACAGGTGGGAGTTACAGGCGGTACACCGAGATGGCGCTGTCGTCGAAAATCTGCGTGTGCTGCGGTGTCACGATCGTGGGGAGCACGTGCACGCGCGCATGCTCGATGGCGAGAATCGTCGAGAACTTCTGCCGGTGCCAGCTCTCGATGAGCCGGTCGAGCATCTTTGATTCGTATGGAGGATCGGCAAAGGCAATGTCGAACTTCCCCGACGGCAAGGCGCCCGCGAACGGCAGGGCGTCTTTCTTGTACACGCGCGTCTTCTCGCGCACGCCGAGCGCGGCGATGTTGGCCTTCAGCGCGTGCAGGCTCGAGGGACGGAACTCGACAAAGTCCACATACTTGCCGCCGCGCGAGAGGGCCTCGAGTCCGAGTGCGCCGGTGCCGGCGAACAAGTCGATGATGCGAGCCCCTTCAAGATCGTTGCGCAACAGTCGCATGAGCGCGACCCGCACCGTCTCCCCCGTGGGGCGCACCCGGAAATCGTTGGGTGAGGTGAGGTGTCGTCCTGCAAACTTTCCGGCCACAATGCGCATAACGGTTTTCTGAGCTACTCGGGTTGGTTGCGCATGTGATCGGCCAGCTGGTGCATCCTGAGCTTCAAATATCCGCGGAGTTCTTCGGACATCGCGTGCTCGGTCAGCGCCTGATCCATGCACCACAGCCACTCGTCCCGCTCGCGCGTGCCGATGGCAAAGGGAAAATGCCGCATCCGCAGCTTCGGATGACCGAACTGCTCCACGTACAAATCCGGCCCGCCCGTCCATCCGGTCAGGAACAGATAGAGCTTCTCGCGAGACGCCTTGAGGCTGGTCGCGTGAAGCGCCCGCACGTTCACCGCCTCGGGGGCGGTGTCCATGAGATCGTAGAAGCGACCGACCAGCGCCTGGATGCCGGTCTCGCCGCCGAGGTCGTCGTAGTGAGACATAAGAATGACGAAGACTAGCGTCCGATGGGTCACCGGCAAACAACGCGACGGTAAACGGCGCCAAAAGTGAAGGGCGACACGGCGAACCGCGCCGCCCCCCCGTGAGGTGGCCGGATGCACATGTTTCCCCTGCCGCCCTCGGCGTCGCGCCGTTTCCTGCGAGCGCCCGTCACCGTAACGCCCCTAACTCTAAGTGCAGTTTATCTTTACGCGTACAGCAGGTGACCAACAGCGCGGCCATCGCCGCGGCGTCCCCCCGACGCCACGGCGCCGGGCCTCGCGTCGCCCCCCTTCTCCGCATTCGCACTGACCGCCATGTCGCTCTTCCGTCTCCCGCTCCGCGTCGCGCTACTCGCCACCGGCGTGGCGCTGTTCCGCGCACCCGCTGCGGCGCAAACGGTGCAGCTCCGCTACGACGCGTCCGTGGCGTCCGGCCCGATCACGGGTCGCGCCTTTTTCTTCATCGCGCGCACCGATCGCAGTGAGCCACGGCAGCAGGCCAGCTCCAGCCGCAACAGCGAACCGTTCTTCGGTGTCGATGTCGAGGCGCTGCGCCCCGGCCAAGTGGCCACGATCGACGCCACCACCCTCGGCTTTCCCGTTGCCTCGCTCAAACAGCTGCCGGCCGGCGAGTACTTCGTGCAGGGCATGATCCTCCCCTACACGCAATTCGCACGCGCCGACGGCCACACGATCTGGGCGCACATGGATTCGTGGGAAGGACAGCGCTTCAACAATGCGCCGGGGTCGCTGGTGAGCGCGGTGCAGAAAGTGCGCATCGATCCGGCCACCAATCCCACCATCGCGCTGTCGCTCACGAAGGTGCTGCCGCCCGTGGCCACGCTCACCGATTCGCCATGGGTGCAGCGCTTCAAAATGACGTCGAAGAAGGTGAGTGCCTTCTGGAATCACGAGATGCCGATCGGCGCCGTGGTGCTGCTGCCCAAGGGCTACGAGCAGAACACCACCAAGCGCTATCCGGTGGTGTACACGGTGGGGCACTTCAGCGAACGCGCGCCGTTCGGCTTCACCTTCGAGGGATGCGACACGCCGGAAACCGCGCAGGCCAAGGCCACGCGCTTGCTGCGCAGCGCACGCGAACCGGGGTGTGAATTCCAGCAGGCGTGGACGTCCGGCAGGGTGCCCGAATTCATCGCCGTGTTCATTCAGCACCCCACCCCGTTCTACGACGACAGCTACGTGCTGAACTCGGCCAACAACGGGCCGTACGGCGACGCGATCACGCAGGAGCTCATCCCCGAGATCGACCGGCGCTATCGCACGATTCCGTCGAGCCACGCCCGCACCCTCACCGGCGGCTCCACCGGCGGCTGGGACGTGCTGGCGTTGCAGGTGCATTACCCCGACGTGTTCGGCGGGGCATGGTCGCTGTATCCCGACCAGCTCGACTTCCGCAATTATCAGTTCGGCAACGTGTACGCCGACGCCAATGCCTTCGTGATGAACGAGCGCTCGTGGCTGCCGCGCGAAGTGCCGTCGAGCCGGTCGCCCGAAGGCATGACGGAGCTCACGATGCGCGAGGAGAATACCGCCGAGTTGGTGATCGCCACCAAGGGACGCTCGGGCGGTCAGTGGGACGGCTGGCAGGCGGCGTGGGCCCCGGTCGGTGCCGATGGCTATCCGAAGCCGCTCTGGGACAAGCGCACCGGGGTGATCGACAAGAGCGTGGCCGAAGCGATGCGCGCCAACGGCTACGATCTGCGCGATTACGTGGAGCGCAACTGGGCCACGATCGGTCCGCGCCTGGTGGGCAAGCTGCACGTGGCCGTGGGCGACATGGACAACTACTTCCTCAACCTCGGCGTGTACCGCTTCGAAACGTTTCTCGAAAGCACGAAGGAGCCGGGCAAGGGACCGTACTACGCCGGCAAGTTCGACTACGGTCGTCCGCTCAAGCCGCACGGCTGGCAGCCGTGGAGCAATCAGGAACTGCTGCGCATCATGGACGAACAGGTAAAGCGCAACGCACCGCGGCCGTAGGGCGACCTTACAGCTGGCCGGTACTGCCCCAAGTCGCGAGACGCGCCACGTACGCCGGATCGTCGTAGCGCGTAGGCAGGAATGCCCGCTCGTAGTCGGGCCGCGCGGCGCCAACGATCTGGGCGGCGAGCAGTTCGCCGCACGCCGGCGCCGCCATCAGACCGAAGCCTGAGAACGCGGCGCACACGAACGCACCGCGTGCACCGCTCGGCCCCACCAGCGGACGGTTCTCGGCGGTTTTCGTGTAGTAACCACCGTCCACATACGCGTGCGGCAGCCGCTCCAGATACGTGGCGAGTCCGGGCGCCAGCGACGTCATGCCACGCAGCACCAGCTCCGGGTACAGCGCATCGTCTGGCATCGGAAACTCCGGCGCGCTGAACCGATGCGCACTGTGATAATCCCACAGCATCAACACTGTGCGACTTGCACCGTAGCCCTCCGGTCGCAGATGAATCCCCGCCGGCATCGGCTCGGTGAGCCAGCGTGTGGCCTCGTCAGCGGCGAGTTCGGCGCGCTCCTCATCGCTCCACTCGAGCGATTGCGGGTCGTCGAGGATCACCAGGCCGGTGTCGCGATCGATCACGCCGGCGGTGTCCTCGATCGCGATCTTGTAGTGCGCTTCGGAGAACAGCGGCAACTCGGCGCCGGCCAGCGCGCCGACCTGCGCCGCATATGGACCTGCCGCATTCACGAACACCGGCGTGGCAATGCGCATCGTGGCGCCGTCGGCACAGGCCACCTCTACCGCGTCCACACGGCCCGATTCCTGCCGCACGCGCTCCACCCGTCCACTCACCAGTTGCACACCGGCCGCGCGTGCTTCGTCCAGGAGATACATACCCAGCTGCTGACCGCTGAACCATCCGCATCGACGTGCATGCAGGACCGCCACGATGTCGGGGTGCATCCACGGGAAGTGCTGGCGAATGGCGTCGCGATCGAGGAACAGGTCGGCACCATCAGGCACCCCACCAAATCCGCGGTGCGGGCTGCGCTGATATGCGGACGCCTCGGTTACCGAACGATACGTGCGCACCACGCCGGCGCCCTGCTCCGTCGCCCGCTGTGCATCCGCCACGAATCGCACCGCCGTGTCGACATCGCGCGTCGTGTACAGATAGCCACGTCGGTTGAGCCCGAAGCGGTCATCACTGGCATCGGACCACTGCTCCAGCAGGTCGATGCTGCGATTCACCAGCTGCACCATCGCGTTGTCGGGCCCCGGCCACCAATTGCGATACGCTTCGGTGCTCTTGTCGCTGGTGAGCGTGAGCGGCGCCCGTTCGTCGACCAGCACCACGTTGCGTACGCCATGCGTCACCGCAAGCGCGTGCGCTGTGGCAATGCCGGCGATCCCAGCGCCGCAGATCACGACATCGGCACGCGTCACGCGAGCGCATCCTGTGTCAATTGGCCGCGCGTGGCCCACAGGGCACGCTCCACCATGACCGGCGTGAACGTGCTCCCAAACACCGCCGACAGCTGCGCCGAGCGATCGCGCAGGGCCGTGGCGTACTTGGCGTAGTAGCCGTTGGTCCACGCCACCGGCCCGAGCTGCGGCACCTGCGCGGCCACGTCTTCATCGAAAAACGGATAGACCGATGGCGCCATCACGGCCAGCAATGCCGAGGCCGTCGCGGCGCCGACGCCCTTGAGCGCCACCAGCGCCGTCACCGGCTTCGTGGGGTGCGGGATCTGCTCGGCGGCTAACCGACTCGCATGGAGCACCTCGTCCGGCGTGTTGCTGCGCACCAGCACGAGATTCGGGGCGCGCCACACGCCACGCGCCATCTTCCACTCGGTGATGCGCACCATTTCGTCGTGCAACACATAGCCCGGCTCGCGCGACGCGAGCAGCGCCGGCAACACCGTGCGATACCACACGTCGTGCTCCAGCAATCTGGCGGATGGCACCGCCGCAATCGCCGCGTCGTAGCGCGCGAGCGCGTCGAACCACCGGTCGTTGCGGTCCGACGCCCACAGCGATTCAGCCGACTCGCTCACGAGCGGCAGCGTCCTCAGCCCGTCGGCCAGTGCCTCGGCGGTCACTTCATCTCCACCTGCGATTTGAGCGACGCCAGTCCGTCCTCGAAGTCCTTGCCGATCATGGTGTCCATGTTCATGAAGACACCGGCGATCTTGGAGAGGAACGAATTCGGCCCCCGCATGGCCCACGTGACACGCGTGCCACCCTCCGTGGACTCGAGGTTGAACTCCACCACGTTGTGTCCTTCGATGGGCTTCAGCATATCCAGCTGCATCGTGATTTTCGACGGCGGCATCAGCTCGCGCACCGTGAACGTGCCTTCACCGGCTTTGGCGTTCCCGCTCCAATACATGCTCGCACCGGCCGCACCCGGCGTGCCGTTGAAGACTTTCTTCATTTGCGGATCGAGCTTGTCGTACGGCGACCACGCGCTCCACTGATGCAGGTCGGCGATCTTCGGATAGATCACCTCAGCGGGCGCGGACACCACCACCGATCGCTCAATGGCGAACGCATCCGGCTGGCGCGAGGCCATCAGCAGCAGCGCGCCCAGCAGGACAAGGAGAATGATGCTGACGGTCTTGATCATGCGCGTCTTGGCCGAGTGAGAAGTGAGGGGAGGGCGAGCC
>CANHJV010000186.1 GCA_947461225.1 Gemmatimonadota bacterium
GCACTCACCCGCCTCACGATGCCGGTGAGCGCCAGCGTCACCGCCAAGCGTGTCGAAGAAACGATCAATCTCATGGATACGCCCGACGCGGTGAAATACCTGCCCAGCGTCTTCATCCGGAAGCGCAACAACGGCGACACGCAGGCCGTGATGGGCACCCGCGTGTGGGGCGTGGCGTCGAGCGCGCGCAGTCTGGTCTTCGCCGACGGCGTGCCGCTGTCGGCACTCATCGCCAACAACAACACGATCGGCGGACCGCGCTGGGGACTCGTAGCCCCCGAAGAAATCGAGCGCGTGGACATGATGTACGGTCCGTTCTCGGCGGCGTATCCCGGCAACTCGATGGGCGCCGTCATGGAGATCACGACACGACTGCCCGAGAAGTTCGAAGGCTCCATCTCGCAGTCGCAGTCGTTGATGCCGTTCGATCTGTATGGCACGAATACCACGTATGGCACATCGCAAACCTCCGCGCGTGTGGCCAACCGGTTCGGCAAGCTGACCGTGTCGCTCAGCGGCAACTATCAGGACAGCAAGGGGCAGCCACTCACGTACGTCACCGGCGCCACCTTTCCCGCCAACACCACCGGTGGATTCGCGGCCACCAACAAGCTCAATGGTGCCGCCAATGTGCTGGGCGCGACCGGACTCCTGCACACGCAGATGACGAACGCGAAGATCAAGCTCGCGTACGACATCACGCCGACGGTCCGTGCGGCCTACACGTACGGATATTGGCAGAATGACGCCGACGCCGGTGTAGACAGCTACCTCACGCGCGCCGGTGCCTCGAGCTACGCTGGCTTGGCCGGCTTTGCGAGCGGCAACTACGGATTGCTGCAGCAGCACAACGCGCAGAGCTTTTCACTGCGCACCGACACCAAAAAGGATTGGGATGTCGAAGTCGTTGGCACCAGCTACACGATGGACACCGATCGCCAGCGCTTCTCCACGTCGGCGTCGGCGACGGCGCTGACGTTCGGCGACGCGGGTCGCGTGGCCGTGCTGTCGGGGACCGGCTGGCGCACCGCCGATGTGAAGGCCGCGTGGCACAAGGGTGGCACCCTCGCCGCGCACACGGTGACGTTCGGCGCCCACGTCGATCAGTACACGCTCGCGAATCCGACGTACAACACCGCCAATTGGCGGGTGTCGGACCCGGTGACGACCACGGTCATGTCGCAGGGCGACGGCAAGACGCGCACGGCGGCGCTGTGGGTGCAGGATCAGTGGCGCATTTCTCCGACGCTGCGCCTCACGGTGGGTGGACGCTACGAACAGTGGCGCGCCTTCGACGGCCTGAATGTGAACGGCACCACTCGGGTGACGCAGAAGGAGGTCGAGGCGACGCGCTTCTCCCCGAAGGCGACACTCGGGTGGAACGTCGCCCTCGACTGGACGCTCACCGCATCAGTGGCCAAGGCGTATCGGTTCGCCACGGCGGCCGAGTTGTATCAGCTCGTCACGACCGGCGTGACGTTCACCTCGCCCGATCCCAATCTCAAGCCGGACAACGTGCTGGCCAGTGAAGTGCGCCTCGAACGCACCTTCGCACGCAGCCGCGTGCAGCTCGCGTTGTTCAACGATGATGTGCACGACGCGATCATCTCGCAGTTCCAGCCGCTGGTACCGGGCTCGCAAACGTTCTACTCGTACATCTCCAATGTCGATCACGTGCGCGCGCGTGGCGCTGAACTGGTGGTGTCGGAACACGACGTGCTGGTGCGTGGTCTCGAGTTGTCAGGCAGTGCCACATATCTCGACGCCCGCACGCTGGCCACCTCGGGGCGCGCCAGCGCAACCGCACCGGCCAACGCGGCGATCGGCAAGCAGCTCCCGAACATTCCGGAATGGCGCGCCAACTTCATCGCGACGTATCGTCCGGTGCAGAGGCTCGCCATCTCGCTGGGCGGCCGGTACAGTGATGCCGTGTGGACCACGCTCGACAACGCCGATGTGAACCCGAACGTGTATCAGGGATTCAGCGCGTGGTTCGTGGCCGACGCCCATGTGAACTACCGCTTCGGCTCGCACCTCTCGGCCTCCCTTGGCGCGGACAACCTGCTGAACCGGAAGTACTTCCTGTTTCATCCGTTCCCGCAGCGCACGTACTCGAGCAGCCTGAAGTACACCTTTTAGCATCCCGACCATGAAGAGCTTCGTTCGCGCGGGACTGTTCGCGCTGCTCACCGGTGTGTCAGTCTCGGCGTGCGAGCGTGGCACGGTGCTACGCGCACCGGCGCTCGGTGCGGCGGCGCCGGCCTTCACCTCCATGACGCTGGAGGGCGAGCCGGTCACACTGGCCTCGCTCTCCGGCAGCGTGGTGGTGCTGAACGTGTGGGCCACCTGGTGCCTTCCCTGCCGTGAAGAGATTCCGCAGCTCGAAGCCCTGCATCGCGAGTATGCCGCGCAGGGACTCAAGACGATCGGCGTGAGCATCGACGCCGCCGGCATGGGTGCCGACGTGCGCGACTTCGCCACGGAGCAGGGCATGACGTATCCGATCTGGCTCGATCCGGATCATCAGTTCTCCCTCAAGTTTCTCACCGTCGGCGTGCCGGAGACGTTCGTGATCGACCGTGCCGGCGTGATTCGCTTTCGCATGATCGGCGCGTTCCGGCGCGGTGATACGACCCTGGCGGCCGCCGTGCGCCGCGCGATGGCGTCGTAGATGACGACCCTTACGCTGACTCCTACCCATCGAACGATGCGCGCTCTTCGAGTCGTCCGCTTCGCCGCCATCGGCGCGTTGCTGCTTACGAGCACGACGCTGGCGGCGCAGACTGCCATCACGACCCTCTCGGTGCCTGATCGCACGGGGGCGAATCCCACGGTCGCCGCGAATGGTACGTTCGTCGCCGTCGCGTTTTCGGCTGCCACGATTTCTTCGATGGACATCTTCGTGGCCACCAGCACCAACGGCGGCGCTACCTTCGGCGCTCCAGTGCAGGTGAATCGCGTGGCCGGCGAGGCGCGCGTGAGCGGTGAAGAACCGCCGCGCATCGCGCTGGTGCCGCGTCGCGGTGCCACGCCGGAGATCGTGATCGTGTGGACGGCCAAGGCTGGCACCACCTGGAAGCTGCTGAGCGCGCGATCGCTCGACGCGGGCCGCACCTTCTCAGCCAGCGCGCCCGTGCCCGGGAGCGAAGGCGACGGGTCGCGCGGATGGGAGTCGGTCGCGGTGGACGCCACTGGCCGTGTGTCGGTGTTGTGGCTCGACCATCGCGATCTCGTGGTCGCCGATGGTGCGCATCAGCACAACGCGGCGGCCGGCAATGCGACGCCGGCAGCGATGGTGATGCCCAAGGGTGATCCCACCGAGCGCGCGGCGCTGTCGCAACTCATGTTCACATCGTTGCCCGGCGCCACCGGGCGCACGTCACGCCCGACGAGCCCACGCGCCACCGCCCTGTCGATTGCGCGCAGCGTCTGCTACTGCTGCAAAACCGCGCTGGCCGTGTCGGGCGATGCCGTGTACGCGGCTTGGCGTCACGTCTATCGCAGTGGAGAGCGCGACATCGCGTTCACGATGTCCACCAATGGTGGTCGTACGTTTGCCGCTCCGCTGCGCGTGAGCAACGACCACTGGAAGTTGGATGGTTGTCCAGACAACGGACCGGCCATGGCCATCGACACCGCGCGGCGCGCGCATGTGGTGTGGCCGACGACCGCCGAGGGCAAGAACGCCACGGCGAAGGATGCGATGGCGTTGTCGATCTACTATGCGGTGTCGCGCGACGGCAAGTCGTTCAGCACGCGTACGCGGGTGCCCACGCGTGGGCCGGCGTCGCATCCACAGATCGTCATGCTGCCGAACGGCGCGTCGCTGGTGGCGTGGGATGAGGTCGTCGACGGCACGCGTCGCCTTGGGCTCGCCCGCGCCACGGTGAGCGCGGCCGGCGCCGTCAGCTTCACAGCGGTTGCAGCGCCCGACGCCGGAGCGGGACAGTGGTACCCGTCGCTCGCCGCATCTTCGAATGGTGCGGTGATCACGTGGGTGCGACAGCTCGAGCGGGGGAGTACGGTTGCGGTGGCGGTGGTGCGCTAGACGGCGCACTTTGGGGCATGCGCCTCATTCCACGCTTTCGTTTCCGGTCACGCACCGCGCGCCACGCCGGTACCGTGGCGGCACTTGGCGCCCTCGCGCTCAGCGCGACCGCCTGCAGCACGTCGCCCCGATCCCCCGCGGCGGCGGTGCCGCCGAACATCGTGATTCTCCTCGCTGACGATTTGGGTATCGGGGAAGTCGGTGCGTGGGGACAGCAGGAGATCACGACGCCGCATATCGACCGGCTCGCGCGCGAAGGACTTCGTTTCATGGAGTTCCGCTCCAGCGCCGCCGTGTGTGGGCCGGCGCGCTGTTCGCTCATGACGGGACTGCACAACGGGACGTGCCGTCTCGACGACAACGACAACGATTTTTTGCGCACGGCCGACGTGACGCTGGCCGAGCGGATGCACGACGCCGGCTATGTAACCGGGTTGTTCGGCAAGTGGGGGCTGAGCTGGGACAGCGAGCCGGAAAGCTGGCCGAACGCGCAGGGCTTCGACGAGTTCTTCGGATACCGCGATCAGGTGCACGCGCACAATTTCTATCCCGAGTGGCTGCTGGATGGCGCCGACTCCGTGCGCACGCGCAACGTGGTGCCGAAGGCCGGGCGCATGGGGGCCGGGCGCGCGACCACGCGTCTCGACTACGCGCCGACGCTCATTCGCGACCGCGCCTTTCGCTTCGTGCGCACGAATCGTGATCGCCCGTTCTTCCTGTACTGGGCCACGAATCTCCCGCACATCAACAACGAAGGCAGTCCCGGTCAGGCCGACGGCGGCTACGAGATTCCGTCACTGGGCGCTTACGCCTCCAAGCCGTGGCCCGAAGCGAAGAAGAGCTACGCGGCGCAGGTATCGCGACTCGACGCAGACCTCGGCGGTCTCCGCTCGCTGCTGGATTCCCTTGGCATCGCCGAGCGCACGCTGATCGTGTTTCTCTCCGACAACGGCGCGACTTTCCTGCGTCGCGCCAACGACGGAGGCACCGACACCGTGGGCCGATGGTTCAACGGCACCATGAACTATCGCGGCTTCAAGGGTGATTTGTATGACGGCGGACTGCGCGTGCCGGGCGTGATCCACTGGCCGGGACGCACGACCGCCGGCAGCACCTCGACGATCCGCGTGGACTTCACCGACTTGCACGCCACGCTGGTCGAGGCGGCGGGGCGCACACCGCCGCGCGACATCAGCGGCCGCTCGTTTCTGCCGGCGCTCACCGGCACAGGCACCTTCGCGCTGCGACCGTATCAGGTGTGGTACTCGCCCGACCGCGCGCAGTCGGCGGTGCTCGAAGGCGCGTGGAAGGGCGTGTGGCACCGCGACACCATGGAATTGTTCAATCTTCAAGCAGATCCGGGCGAGCGAACCGATGTGGTGGCGCGTGAGCCCCGCATTGCCGCGCGCCTCGACTCACTGCGGCGCCTCGAAGACCGCCGCCGCGTGCATCCCACGCCGCGGTGAACCGGGCATGAGATGCACGGTGGTGCTCGCTTAGCGCACCACCCACTCGGTCGTCAGCATCACCGTATCCCACCCGATGCGCAGCTCGCCGCGCTGCGCACCGGGGGCCGTCGACGGCACGAGCCAGATCGAGAGGCTTTCCAGCGGCGTCGCGATCGTGCTCTGCCGAAGTTCGATGCGCGCCGCGTCCTTCTTGGCGTCATACGGAGCCACGTTCACCGACGCCGCGCC
>CANHJV010000187.1 GCA_947461225.1 Gemmatimonadota bacterium
ATCTCACGTGGGCACAATGACGCGCGCCCGAGCCGTTCTGGGATCCGCTCGCGTTCGCGATCAAGGAGGCGCACGCCCGCCATCTCGAATTGAACGCGTGGTTCAATCCGTATCGGGCACGACACACCGACGCCAAGTCGCCGCTGTCGACGACGCACATTGCGAACACGTCGCCTAAGCTCATCAAAAAGTACGGCGGCTATCTCTGGATGGATCCGGGTGAGCCGGCGGTTCGCGCGCGCACGCTGCGCGTGGTGCTCGACGTCGTGAAGCGGTACGACGTGGATGGCGTGCACATCGATGACTACTTCTATCCGTATCCCGAAAACAACAAGCGCGGTAAGGAGATCGACTTCCCCGACGATCGCAGTTTCAAGCGCTATCGCAAAGAGGGGGGCACGCTCAAGCGATCCGACTGGCGTCGCCGGAATGTGGACCTGCTGGTGGAGGAGTTGCACGCGGGCGTGCACAAGGAGAAGCCGTGGGTGCGATTCGGCATCAGCCCGTTCGGCATCTGGCGTCCTGGATTTCCCACGCAGGTACGCGGCTTCGACGCGTACGAGAAGCTGTACGCGGACGCGCGGAAGTGGCTGCGCGAGGGGTGGGTGGACTACTTC
Organism: Gemmatimonadota bacterium; assembly: GCA_947461225.1. Lineage (GTDB taxonomy): Bacteria > Gemmatimonadota > Gemmatimonadetes > Gemmatimonadales > Gemmatimonadaceae > Gemmatimonas. The sequence goes on from CANHJV010000187.1 coordinate 618, forward strand.
ACCCCGCAGCTGTACTGGCCCACCACGAAGCGTGAGCAGGCGTATCCCGCGCTGCTCGACTGGTGGGTGAGCGAGAACGTGATGGGGCGCCACATGTGGCCAGGCAACTTCACCTCGCGTGCCGCCGGCGTGGGCTCGGGTGCCTTCTCTGTGGGCGAGCTCGTGGAGCAGATTCGCGTCACGCGGGGGCAGGGTGGAGCCACCGGGAACGTGCACTTCAGCATGAAGGCGTTTTTGACCAATCAGGGCGGGATGAACGACACCCTGGTGGTGGGGCCGTACGCGACCACGGCCCTCGTGCCGGCCACGCCATGGCTCAAGGCCGCGGCGCCGCCACTCCCCACAGCGCGCTTGGCGGAAACCGCCACCGGTACCCGCCTGCTCCTGCGTACCACCGGCTCGGGGGTGCCGTGGCAGTATGCCATCCGGCTGCGCACCGACACGGCATGGATTACGATGGTGGTATCGGGAGCGACCACATCGTGGGCCATCCCGCAGGGCGTGTCGCCGACTTCGCTGTCGGTGGTCTCGCTCAATCGCGTGGGTACCGAGAGTCTACCCGTCACCGTTACGTTCCCGACGCGAACCGGTCAGTCCGGCTCGTCGTCGACCCCTGCTCGAGGCCGTGCTGATGCGCCCTGATCCCATCCCATTCTACTACCGCATCACGTCGGGTATTCGCATCACGGTGCGCCCGTCGTATCTGCGCGACCGCTCGAATCCGATGCTGGGCCAGTTCGTGTTTGCCTACCACATCCGCATCGAGAACGTCGGAGAACAGGCCGCGCAGCTCCGCACGCGTCGTTGGCTGATCCACGACGAGTCGGTGGGTGACTCGGTGGTGGAAGGGGAAGGCGTGGTCGGCGAACAGCCGCACCTGCTGCCGGGGCAGGTGCACGAGTACCGCTCGTTCTGCGTGCTCAAGGCGCCGCAGGGATGGATGGAGGGCTCGTATCGCTTCGTGCGCGACGATGGCTCGTCGTTCGAGGCCATCATCCCGCGCTTTACCTTGGCCGCCGAACCGCGCGCCGACACGGTCTCCTGACGCGGCCACACCTCCGGGCGCTCAGCCCAGAGGTATCGTGTCGGTGAAGGCGTCGGTGAGCAGTTGCACCGTCGCGTCGTCCAGAAGATCGCGCACCATCAACGCCAGCAGCGCCGCCAGCGCCGGCTCGGCGATGGGCTCGAGCTCCATCTCCGATTCCGGTAACGCATCCGGCATCGGACGCTTCACCAGCTGCAACAGCGGGCCGCTGAGCGCATCACGGGCCTCCTCTCGGCCACTGCGGGTGATCACCTCTCCCAAGCGCGCGTCGGCGGCCTCGTAGGCACGGGTCGCGGCGATCGTCTCGTAGCGCGCCACGACGGCCGCGCGATCGGTGGCGCCGAGTCCGGCCAAGCGCACGAGAAATCCGCGGACGGCGGCCGTTTGCGGCCCATACGGCTGCGAGCCTAACGTGCTCACGGCGCCGCCGGGGTGAGCGGCACGTGGTGGCCAAGCAGACGAAGTCCGTCGTACACCGTTGGGGCGGCGGGACGCCATCCGGTGGCCAGCAATGCGTCGATGTTGATGCGCTGGCTGCTGCGGCCGCTGCGGACGGGGGCGGCGCGATCGATGTGCGGGCGCTCGCCGGGCGTGTGCATGGTGCGACCGGTGAGTGTGGCCGTGATGTCCGACGAGTGCAGCGGTGTTCCGTCGGCGCAATTGAAGATGCGGACACCGGGGGCGCGGTCGTGGTGCAGCAGATGGACGATGGCCGAGATCACGTCGTCGCGCCACGAGAAGTTGCACCAGACGTCGGCGGCCGCGAAGGCGGGGTCGGCGAGGCGCGCCACCGGATCGCGCGCTGGCCCGTAGAGCCCGGCCGCCCGCACGATGTGCACGGTGGCGTTGGGATTCTGCGCCACCGTGGCGATGCGCTGCTCCGCGTCGTACAACGCCTGCACCCGCACGTCGTGCGGCTCGATCGCGCTCTGCTCGGTGACTTCGCTGCCGTCGTGGCGGTCGTACACGCCGGTGCTGGAGACATAGAGCACCGATCGGATGTGCAGGGCGTTCGCCAGCGCGACGGCACCGGCGGCGGCGTGCGGATACACGGTGTAGTCATCGCCGCGCGCCCGTGAGGGGGCGACGCAGACAATCAGGTGGTCGATGGGGGCGGGAAGGGCGGATCGGACGACGGCCCGCAATGCCGCCAGTGGCGCTGGTCCGCGCGCCGCGTCGGCGATGTCCCCGATCAGCGCTACGACGCCGGGGCTGGTGGACACGGGGACGCTGCGCTGGAGCGTACCCACGGTGTCGCCACCCGCGGCCAGTTGCGCTGCCGCGACTTTGCCAAGCCAACCTGGCCCCACGAGGAGGACGGTCTTGGCCCGCGGCGCCGCCGTACCATGGTGTGCGGGCGTCGTCATGCCGTCGCCCGCGTGAGCACGCGCGGCGTCGAACACCGCGTGAGGAATCGTAGAGGATCGTTCCGCATCAGCACGGAAATATGCGTCGAGGGCCGCCCCGCAGTCAGTCAGCGACGGCCGTTCGCGGCCGCCCCTCAGCGCAGCAGGAAATACCAGGCCGCTCCACCGGCCGCCACGGCCGCCCCGACTCCCGCCACGATCAGCCCCACGCGGCTCCCACCTTCCTCCTTGCGATGCCGGTCGGACATCGGTGGGCGACCGGTGCGAACGGCGCGCAATGCCGCCTGTGCGCTCGACTCGTCCGCATCGGCGGCGTGCTGTGCATCCTGCGCGCGCGTCATGTCGCGTTCGGTTGGCATCGGCGGCGGAGGCGGTGTCGGCTCCGACCAGGCGCCGGGCGTGAGCAGCGCGGCCGGCGGCGGTCCGAAGCCGTGACCCACGGGAGGCTCCGCGTGCCGTACCGGTTGGCGCAGCGGGGCGTTGAGCGCCGTGAGCGGTTCCGGCACGACGGGTTCCGGTTCCTCGACACGCGAGGGCGCCGCCGCCTCGCGTTCGAGCGTTGGCCGGTGTGTCGGCACGTCGATCAGCGAGTCGGCCAGCGCGTCGTCGAGTTCGATACCCATGAGATCGGTGCTGGCATCCGGCATCAGCAGATCGAGGTCGTCGGCCAGGTCGAGGGCGATGTCTACTCGTGCCGTGGGCCGCACGTCCACGAGCTCGAGCATCGGTTCGACCGACGTGTCCACCACCGTTTCGAATGCGGCCAAACTCTCGGCGTCGCGATTCGCCGGCTCTAGTATCGCGATTACCCCCGACGGGGTCGTGCGCAGCAACACATCGGTGAGCGCGACGGCATCACGAAGCGGCTGATCGTCCCAGTCCTCCTCCACCGCGTGGTCGTCGATCGAGGCGAGCGCGTACACGGCCACCTCGGCGTGACGATCGTCCGCGCGAGGGGCCTCGGCCCGTGCCCGTACCGCGGCCACCATCGCCAGCAGGCGGTCGGCGCGATCGGTGGACATGCCGTACAGATCGAGCAGGCCGTGCAAGCGCAGCAACAGCGGCTCGGCGTTGGCCGGGGCCCCGGCGGCCAGGGCGAGGCGGGCCGCGTTCTCGAGCATGACCACCAAACGCGCATCTTCGTCGCCCGCGTGCAGTTCGACGGCGGCGATCGCGCGCTGAATCAACGCCTGCGCTTCGTCGAGCCGTCCGGTCGCCCCCAGCATGACGGCGAGATCCATCCGTTCGCGCGCTACCGGCATGGCGTCTTCACCCGTGAGGGCCACGCGGAGTGCGCAGGCCCGCTGCGCGTGCAGCAGGGCATCGTCGGTCCGTCCGGCGCGGAAGCAGGCCTGCGCCAGATTGCCCAGAATCAGCGCCAGCGCATCGTGCGAGCTGGCATCGGGCGCACGGCGTGCCAACACATCGGCCGCGGCAGCAAACGCCTCGGCGGCCTCGTCCCATTCCGCCAGCGCGGCAAGGGACAGACCTCGCGTGTTGTCCTCCATCCAACCGTCGCGCTCGAAGCGCGCGGACTCGTGTGCCATCAGAAGCTCATGCATTGCGTGAGGTTGACGCGCCGTCGTACCCCACGTCACCGTGATTGGCGCGAACGTGCCAGCCGTGTGACGTTCGTGCACGGAGCGGCATGGCGCCCCCCGGCCTCACATGAAATATGGCATGAATCGCCCGCGAGGTGGCAGGCACGAGGCCGTCCGATCGTGGCCCACACCAACTCCGGGGGCAACGTTGACGCGGTTCGTGTGGTGCGTACCTTCTCGCTCATGTTCTCACGGTCCGTGTCTCGACTGGCAGGTCATGGCGCACGGCGACACCCCTCGGCATCGAGTCGTCGCGCCGCCTGGCGGCTGCTGCTGCTCTGCACGGTGGCCGCGTGCGATCGCAACACGGGCGTCACCGTATCGGGTGACGTTCCCGGCCTCGACACGCTGGGCTATCGCGGCGATTCACTGCTGGCCCAGGCCGAGCGCGGCCCGGCGGATCTGATCGATTCCGGAACGGTCGCGAGTCGCATTCCCGCGACGGGCGCGCTCGCGACGACGGCTGGTCAGGCCATGAGCCTTCGCGCGCAGGCGCGCGGTGATTCGATGGCACGCGCCATTGCGCAACGACTCGCCGGCGGGAGTGATCTCGCCGGTCGCACCCGTGCGGATTCGATGCGCGGCGTGGTCACGCTCGTTGGTGCGGAGCCGGCGCGTCAGGTCGTGCTGCGGGTGGATGGCACTGAGGTGTCCCTGAGCGGGATGGCCACGTCGGGACTTGGGCGTCTGGCTGGCATCGAGGTGATGGTGCGCGGCGTGAAGATCACACCGCGCGACATCGTGGTGTCCGATTATGTCGTGCGCGCCTCCGACGGCGTACCGGCATGGGATGGCACGCTCGAGCAAGACGGCTCCGTGCGCCTCACTGACGGCTCTGGCCATAAGCGGCTGCCGTCGGTGCCAGCGGCACTGCGCGGCATGGTGGGTGCCCGCGTGTGGGTGGCGTTCAAGCCGGGCAGTACCACCGCCGACTCGTACGGGATCATCGGTCGGCGGTAGGCGGTCGGCGCGACCGCTCTGCGTCAGGCTTCGCGGATCGCCGCCATCGGCGTTTCCTTGTACACGTCGCGGCTCGTGAGCAGGCCGATCGCCATCGTGAGCAGCAGCATGCC
>CANHJV010000188.1 GCA_947461225.1 Gemmatimonadota bacterium
CGCAACGTGGCACTCAAGGTCGAAGACAGCGACTCCACCGACGCCTGGAGCGTGTCCGGCCGCGGTGAATTGCACCTCTCCATTCTCATGGAGACGATGCGTCGCGAAGGCTTCGAGTTTCAGGTGTCGCGTCCGAAGGTGATTCTGCGGACGGACGAGAATGGCCAGAAGCTCGAGCCGTTCGAAGAGCTCGCGATCGACGTGCCCGAGGAGTACCTCGGCACCGTCATCGAGAAGCTCGGTCCTCGCAAGGCCGAAATGATCGAGATGAAGAACCCGGGGCAGGGGTTGGTGCGCTTGCTGTATCGCGTGCCGGCGCGTGGCCTATTCGGCTATCGCAGCGAGTTCCTCACGGACACGCGCGGCACCGGCATCATGCACCACCGGTTCCTCGAGTACGGGGCGTGGGCGGGTCCGCTGTCGGGCCGTTCGCGTGGCGTGCTTGTGTCGATGGAAAACGGCACGATCATCGCGTTCGCCCTGTTCAGCTTGCAGGAGCGCTCGACGTTGTTCGTGACGCCGGGTGACGCGGTGTACGAGGGCATGTTGATCGGTGAGAACTCGCGTCCGGGCGACATGGACGTGAATCCGACCAAGGAAAAGAAGCTCTCGAACATCCGTACCAAGTCGACCGACGAAAACATCACCCTCGAGCCGCCCCGGGAGATCACCCTGGAAAGCGCTCTCGAGTATATCGAAGACGACGAGCTCATTGAGATCACGCCGCTCAACATCCGGCTCCGCAAGCGCTTGCTCTCCACGAGCGACCGTAAGCGGACCAATCGTGAAACGAAGCGGGATCGCATGGCCTAGGTACCGGCTGAGCCGACGGCGCGGCGCGAACGGTTCGTTCTTAGACCGTTCCGCCGAGGTTGGTTGGCGGTCGGTTTGCGGTTGGTTGGAGGTTGGTTTGCGGTGCGAACATTTTTTTGATACGGCGTGCATACTTTCGGGTTGCGCCACGGCGAGCGTCTGCCGATACTCCCGATTACGCCGTCTCGAAAACCTCGTTGCCGTTCGGCCATCCGCAGCACGTGCGCGCGGAACACCATCACCACTCGCAGGAGAATCGTCCCATGTTGGAGCAGTTCGGGTCGTCGTCGCTGGACGCGCTCGAAGAGCAGTTGCCGTCCTCGGTTTTCGCGCTGGCTGCCGACGATGATGATTTCGACGATGAACATCTCGACGACGATGTTGACGACGACGAGGATGATGACGACGTCGACTTCGATGATGACGATGATGACGACGACGAGGATGACGATGAGGACGACGACCTCGATGATGATGACGAGGACGACGATGATGACGAGGATGATGAGGACGATCTGGACTACGACGTCGATGGGTTTGACGAAGATGATCCAGACGCGTGAGTGAGACCGACGGGCGATACTCTTCACGGGTATCGCTCGTTTGCCTTTCGGCCGCACTTGCCACGATGGGATCGGCGGGGTACATTATGCGGCTCTGGCGGAGAGAGTGCACTCTCCTTCGGGCCTTTAGCTCAGGTGGTTAGAGCGCACGCCTGATAAGCGTGAGGTCGTAGGTTCAACTCCTACAAGGCCCACTGAGCAACGGCGACCGTATCGGAACAACGATGCGGTCGCCGTTTCTGTTGTGCACCGGCGCGAACGTCTCGGCGTTCCCCGGTGCTCCGGCGCTGGATGCTGAGCGCATCCGGCGTGGCCGGCCGGCGAGGGCGTGGAAACCGTTTGACAGATCCTCTGCGGACAAGCATCTATCATTCGCTTATCCGTATATGAGATTGCTCACACCTTCCGCTGCTCGCCGCATGACCGCCTGCGCCATCTCACCCGTCGATCCGTCGTCCGAGAATCCGCGCGTCGAGCTCGATGACCTCGACGCCCTCTTCAAGGGGTTCGCGGACCCCACGCGTCTTCGCGTACTGAACGCACTGGCTGCTGGGGAGCTCTGCGTGTGCGACTTGGTGGAGCTGCTCGGGCTCGCCCAGCCGGCCGTGTCGCGGCATCTCGCCTACCTGCGCCGCATGCAGCTGGTGGAAGCCACGCGCGACTGGAAGTTCGCACACTATCGATTGGCCGAGCCGTCGAACGCGGTGCATCGCAACCTGATCGCCTGCGTGCGCGGGTGCTTCACGGGCGTCCCCTCACTGGATGCCGAACGCGCGGCCGCCACGGTGCGCGTGCGCGAGCGCGCGCAGAGGCCCTGCTGATGCCGTCCTCTTCGATCACGCCAACGCCTGCGGCCGAGTTGACCACCGCCGACGCGCCCATTTTCACGCGCCTGTCCACGCTGGATCGCTTGCTGCCAGTCTGGATCTTCGCCGCGATGGCGATCGGACTGCTGCTCGGACGACTCTATCCCGATCTGGGCGCCGCGCTCGATCGCGTGAAGTTGGCCGGCGTGTCGGTGCCGATCGCGGTCGGCCTGCTGTGGATGATGTACCCGGTGCTGGCCAAGGTGAAATACGAAACCATCGGGGCGCATCTCGGTGACACGAAACTGCTCGGCACCTCGTTGCTGCTGAATTGGGTGATCGGCCCCGTACTGATGCTCGCCCTCGCGTGGATCTTCCTCCCCGACTTGCCGGCGTATCGCAACGGGCTCGTGCTGATCGGGCTCGCCCGCTGTATTGCGATGGTATTGATCTGGAACTCGCTCGCGTGTGGGTCGGGAGAGCTGGCGGCCGTGCTGGTCGCCCTCAACTCGGTGTTCCAGATTCTCACCTACTCCGTACTCGGCTGGCTCTTCCTCACCGTGGTGCCAGGGTGGTTTGGCGCGGATACCGCCACGCTCAATGTGTCGATGGGGCAGATCGCCACGAGTGTTGCGATCTTCCTGGGCGTGCCGCTCGTCGCGGGCTATCTCACGCGCAAGACACTGGTGAAGGCGAGGGGTGGCGTGTGGTACGACACGGTATTCATGCCGAAGTTCGGGCCCACCGCGTTGCTCGGCTTGCTGTATACGATCGTGTTGATGTTCGCCATGCAGGGCCATCGCATTCTGTCGTTGCCGCTCGATGTCGTGCGTATTGCGATCCCGATGCTGGTGTATTTCGCGGTCATGTTCGGGCTCGCGTTCTGGCTGTCACGTCGGCTGGGCTTCGACTACGAGACTACGGCGTCGCTGTCGTTCACGGCGGCGGGTAACAACTTCGAACTGGCGATCGCCGTGGCGGTGGCCACGTTCGGTATTGCGTCGGGTGAGGCGTTGGCGGCCGTGATCGGTCCGCTCATCGAAGTGCCGGCGTTGGTCGGCCTGGTGTACGCGTCGCTGTGGGCGCGACGTCGCTACTTCCCGGCGGGCACGTCGTAATGCGCTACGCCCTCATCTCCGACATTCACGCGAATCTCCACGCGCTCGATGCCGTACTGGCTGATATCGATGCGCGTGGCGACGTGGATGCGATCTACCATGCCGGTGACTTGGTGGGCTATTCGGCGTTTCCCAACGAGGTCGTGGCGCGACTCCGCGAACGTGGCATCGTGGGTATCGCCGGCAACTACGATTCCACGGTCGCTACCGCGTACAAGCATTGCGGGTGCCAGAGCGAAACGCCGCGGCAGGAAGAGCTGGCGCACATCAGCTACACGTACACGCTCGGCGCCGTATCGGCCGAGACCGTGCGCGCTCTGGCGGCCTTGCCCTTCTCGCTCGACGTGCGCCCGCTCGGAGGGCACGCGAGTGGCCCGCGGCTGGTGCTCGTGCACGGGACGCCGACGCTGAATACCGTGTACTGGACCGCAGACCGCAGTAACGAGTTCTGCGTCAAGATGGCGGCCCTGGTAGGGCTCAAGGCCGGGGACGCGATCGCGTTCGGTCACACGCATAAGCCGTGGCATCGGGTGGTCGATGGGATGCACTTCATCAACACCGGCAGCGTGGGACGCCCGAAGGACGGCGATTGGCGCGCGGGCTATGTGCGGCTCGAACTCGGAGAGGTCGACCCCCGTGTGGAGTTCGTGCGCGTGGCGTATGATGTGGAAGCGGCTGCGCGGCATGTGATCGACGCGGGGCTGCCCGAGGAGTTTGCCGAGTTCCTGCGCACCGGCGGGAGGCCGGCCACCTCGTAGCGCTCTCACCCGCCCACTCGCGCATGCGCATCGGCTCCACCCGTGTTGTGACTCTCGTGGCCGTGTTTGCTATGAGCGCCGGGCTGCTCGCGGCGGGCTTGTTGCAAGCGCAGGCGCCGCCGGTGCTGCGATCTGCCCCGCTCACGAGCGGATTTCGGCTCGATGGGCGTATGGACGAAGCGATGTGGGCGGCTGCCGACTCCATCGGCGCGCTCACCGAGATTGAACCAGTGGCCGGCCGTGTGCCGGCTGGCCGCACCGTGGTGCGCGTGCTCCGCGACGCCGACCGGATCGTGGTCGGCGTGCGGGCCGACGATCCCAACCCCGATGGCATCGTGAGCTTTGCGCGCGAGCGCGACAACTCGCTCGCCAACGAAGATCACATCAAGATCGTGCTCGACACCTATCTCGATGGTCGCTCGGGTTACGTGTTCGCGGTGAACCCGAATGGGGCCCGCTACGACGCCCTGATCTCGGGCGATGGTGAGAACGCCAACTGGGATGCGGTGTGGGATGCCGCGACGGTGCGAACCGCAACCGGATGGTCGGCCGAGATCGAGATCCCGGTCCGCAGCTTGCAGTTCGCCAGCGGACTGACCACGTGGGGCTTCAACGTGCAGCGTCGCGTGCAGCGTCTGCTCGAAAACGATCGCTGGGCGAGTCCGGTGCGCGACTTCAAGATCACGCAGACCTTTCGCGCCGGTCGCCTCACGGAGTTGCCGGCGTTCGCGCTCGGGCTCGGCCTCAGCGTGCGTCCGTCGCTCATGGGGAGTTCGGGCGTGCCAGCGACCGGTGCGGTGCGTCGCGATGAACGCGACATGAGCCTCGATATCACGCAGACGCTCGGCGCGAGCACACTGGCGGCACTCACGGTGAACACCGACTTCGCGGAAACCGAAGTCGATACGCGGCGCACCAATCTCACGCGCTTTCCGATTGTGTTTCCCGAGAAGCGCACGTTTTTCCTGCAGGGGGCCGACATCTTCGATTTCGGTCTCAGCCTTGGTGACGACGTGCGGCCGTTCTTCAGCCGCCGCATTGGCTTGCTGAATGGCAACGAAGTGCCCATTCGCGGTGGCGTCAAAATCACTGGACGCGCCAGCGGCGCCAACGTGGGGGCCATCGCGCTGCGTACCGGCGAGATCGACGGGGCGACGGTGACGGCGAACTCGCTGGGGGTGCTGCGCTACAAGCAGAACCTCGGACGCGAATCCACCATCGGCATGATCGGCACCATCGGTGATCCCACCGGACGGGCCGACAGCTGGATGGCCGGCCTCGATGCTACGTACCAGACGTCGCGCTTCCACGGCAACAAGAATCTGCTCATGGGCGTGTGGGGGCTGCAGACCGACCGGGCCGGGCTCACCGGCGAGAAGACGGCGTGGGGCGCCAAGATCGACTATCCCAACGACCTCTGGCAGATCTCGGCCACGTATAAGCGCATTGGTGACGGCTTCGATCCCTCGCTGGGGTTCGTGCCGCGCGCCGCCGCGCAGATCATCACGTTTACCAGCAACTTCGTGCCGCGTCCGCGCGGGCGGGTGGCTGGCTTACGCGTGCGGCAAATGCTGAACGAGTTCCAGCC
>CANHJV010000189.1 GCA_947461225.1 Gemmatimonadota bacterium
CCGCCTGGCGTCTCGATCGTCAGCACATCGCCCGCGTTCATGCTCACGCGACACTTGGCCGGCAGCACCTCACCGTTCAGCAAATTCCGACCCGGCTGTGCATCCGATCCACCGTTAGCCCCCGGCGGTGCCACGCGGCGGCGTTCGGTGAGCAGCGTGGCCGTGCACGGCACCATCGCCTGATAACGACGCACAATGCCATCGCCGCCGCGACCGGCGCCGGCGCCGCCGCTTCCGCGACGCACCGAGTACTCCACGACGCGCAGCGGATACGCCCGCTCGAGTGATTCCACCGGCGTATTGCGCGTGTTGCTCATGCCCACATGGACGGCATCCGGTCCATCGCCGCGCGCGCTGCCACCCTGCCCGCCGCCGAGGGTTTCGTAGAAACTCCACCCCGGCGCGCCCAGCGTGACGTTGTTCATCGTGCCCTGCCCGCAGGCAGGAATGGGCAGGTTATGCACGCCGATGCTCGCGGCCGCCGACGATAGTGCGGCGAAGCAGACATCCGTCATGCGCTGCGACAGCTCCACATTGCCAGCCGCCACCGCACTCGGCCGCTTGGCGTTCGCCACGCAATCGTCGGGGATGGTGAGGGCGAGCGCCCGCGCCACCCCGTCGTTCACCGGCACATCGTCGTCACACAAGACGCGCAGCACGAATACCGCCGCCGCCCGCGCGACGGCGGGCGGCGCATTCACGTTGCCGCGCACCGCCGGCGATGTCCCAGTGAGATCCAGATGCAACGTGGCGTCCTTCACACGGACATGCACGACCACCGGAATCGCCGCGTCGCTCACCCCGTCGCCTTCGAGCGCGTCGGCGGCGCGTCCTTCGGCACCTTCGAGCAGTTCGAGGCGCGCTCGCACGCGGCGCTCGGTGTAATCGAGCAGCGCATTGACCGCGTCGCCCAGCACCTCGGCACCCAGCCGCGCGTACAACGCCTGCCATCCCGCACGCCCGGCCGCACACGCGGCCCGCTGGGCGCGCAAATCTCCTTCCCGCTCTTCCGGCGTGCGCACATTGGCGAGCACGAGGCGCATCACGTCATCCTGCGCCACCCCACCGCGCTCGATGCGTACCGGCGGCACGATGATGCCTTCCTGAAACAGCTCGGTGGCGCCGAAGGGCATGCTGCCCGGACTCATGCCGCCCACGTCGGCATGGTGCGCGCGCACCGCCGCATACCCGATGATGCGGTGCGCGTCGTGCGCGTCGGCGATCACCTCGACCATCGTGAGGTCGGGCAGATGCGAGCCACCATACGACGGATCGTTCAGCAGAAACACGTCGCCCGGCGCCGCCCCACAGGCGCGGACCGCCGCCACCGATTCCGGCATGGCACCAAGATGAACCGGAATGTGCGCCGCCTGCGCCACCATGCGCCCATCGGCATCGAACAGCGCGCAACTCGCATCACGCCGTTCGCGAATGTTCGGCGAAATACTGCTCCGCTCCAGCAGCCCGCCCATCTCCTCGGCCAACATCGCGACGCCCTGCGAAAAGACCGTGAGTTCAAGTGCGTCGAACCGCGCGCGTGCCACCGTCATGACCGATCCCCCTCGGGCGCCGGATACCCGGCCTGCAATACGGTATACTGGCAGCGCACCATCCACGCTTCCTGCAAGTCGGCCATCTTCGCGCCCTTGCCGCGATCGGGCGCCATCGAGAGCAGTCCCTGCGCCGATGGATGCGGCAGCGCACGACGCGCCAACTCCGGCATCGGCGTACGCTTGCACAGCGTGTCGATGGTGCGCGTGGCGACGCGACCGAGCGTGACGATGCCTTTCAAGCCGCGCGCACGGAGCATGGTGATGTCGCGCGTGAGCCGCGCGAGGTTCGCCGTGCCCTCGAGCTCGGAGCGCATCGGGGCCCGAAACGTCGCGCCGTCGTCGGTGGGGCAACGGTCGAAGGCATTGCCAAGCGCCACGCCGTGTGCGACCGGTGCGATGCCCTTCGCGTTGAACAGCGAGCCATCCCACGCCATGCGGTCGATCTCCGGCGGAAGCGCCATGGCGCCCAGACGTGCGAGTACGTCATAGAGCACCTTGCCCGCGGCATCGCCGAGGAACGGCACGCCACTCTTGTCAGCACCGCGCGGGCCGGGTGCTTCCCCGATGAGCAGCACGTGGACGGGGCCGTCCATCGGCAACAGCATCGGCACCGGTGCGCCGAGAATGCGTCCGATAGGCGCGGTCTTCGACATCGTCATCGTTGCAGTTCCAGCATCCACCCTCCGATCTCCAGCGATCGCGCCGTCCAGCCCTGCGCAATCCGCATGGTTGCATCCGGTAATCGTACGACCACCGGCCCCTGCAACACCCGCGACATGGCGCGACCGTCGTCCACATCATCGGCCAGCACACCAGCACGCGTGGGACGCGCGAAGCGCACCGGCCACGGCGCGCTGCTGAGCGTCGTACGGGCGCTGATGAACTCCACGGGGCGGTTGAGCACAAATCCCGCCCGTTCCGCATGTCGCGCCACGAACCGTTCCGCGACGGCGGCCGGGGAGTCACCGGGCTGCACGACGATGTCGAGTTCGTACCCCTGCCCCTCGTAGCGCGCTCGCAGCCACCAGCGCACCTCGAGCGACACCGCCTCGTCACCGTCCGCGCGCAACGCATGCGCTTCCCGCTCTAGGAGGGCGCCTAATGAGGCCGAACTCATCGCATCGGCCCGTTGCATCACGCTCACCAGCGATTCGCGACGCTCGGGCGCCAGGGCGAGTCCGACGGCACTCAGCACCCCCGCGTGCGGCGGCACGATCACCTGGGTCATCCCCAACCGCTCAGCCAATCCGCACGCATGCAGCGGTCCGCCGCCACCGAAGGCGATGAGCGGCACGTCTCGCGGATCGACGCCGCGCTCCACCGACACGCGGCGCAACGCACGCGCCATCGTGGCGTCGGCCGTGGCAATAATCGCTTCGGCTGCCCGTTCCATCGACACACCGAGCGGCGCGGCGATGGTATCCACAGCCGCCCGCGCCCGCTCGAGGCTGATAGTCACGCCGCCGCTCCACTCGCCCGGCGCGATCGTGCCCAGGACCACGTGTGCGTCGGTGACGGTGGGGCGCACACCGCCGCGCCCGTAGGCCGCCGGACCGGGGGAGGCCCCGGCGCTCATCGGCCCCGTACGCAGGGCACCGCCGTCGTCGAGCCAGGCAATGCTGCCCCCACCGGCCGCGACGGCTTCCACCAGCACGCGCGGCAAGGCAATCGGCACACCGGCCACGCCGCCACCACGTTCCACCAAGGGCTCGCCGTTGTCCACCAAGCCCACATCGGCGCTGGTGCCACCGATGTCGATCGTGAGCGCGCGAGACACGCCAAGTGCACGCGCGATCGCCGCCGCCCCCGTGACCCCTCCAGCGGGGCCGGAGAGCGCCAGCGCGGCGGCGTGCGACGCCGCATCATGCGCCGACAGCGTCCCACCGGCCGAGGTCATCACGCGCGGCGCCGGATAGTCATGCTGCGCCAGTCGTGTCGAGAGCCCCGACAGATACCGGCGCACGGCCGGACGCGCGTACGCTTCGGCCACGGTGGTCGCCATCCGCTCGTACTCGCGAATCTCCGGCAGCGCCTCATGCGAACACACCACATCGGCCACCAGTCCGTCGTCGGCGAGTGCCACCACGAGGGCGTCACGCAAGGCGCGCTCATGCGACGCATCGCCATACGCGTGCAGCAGCGTGATCGCCACCGTATCCGGCCGTTGCGCCCTCACCGCGCGCACCACCTCGTCAATGGCTTCGTCGGTGAGCGCGATCGTGACGCCCTCCGGCGTGATGCGCTCGCGCACCGGAATGACCTGCGACGGCTCCACCAGCGGGCGCGGATGATGCTTGGCCAGATCATAGAGCGCCGCGCGCTCCTGCCGGCGCAGCTCGAGCAGGTCGGTGAATCCGGCGGTGGCACAGGCCACGACGCGGGCACCGGCGCGCTCGAGGAGCAGATTGGTGACCACCGTGGTGCCGTGCGCGATATGCGCGATCTGCGACCCGTTCAGCTCAGCCACGCGGAGTGCGTCTAGCACGCCGGCCGCTCGATCCGTTGCCACGCTCAGGACCTTCGACGTATGCACCGTTCCATCGGCGTGCAACGCGGCGAGGTCCGTGAAGGTCCCACCCACATCGATGCCGACGGCGATGCGAGGCGCGGTCATCGCGCGGTACCGGCTGAGCGCGTGCGTACTCGCTGGAGCGCGAGCGCGAACGCTACGTGCACCGGCACGACAACCGCCAGCACCACACCGCTCTGCTGGGACAATGACGGCACGAGTGGCAGCAGCAACCCGACCAGCGAGAGGAGGGCGATCAGCGCGGACACGCCGACCGCGGCGCGCACCCACACGCCACGCCACAGCGCCATCGTGACGATCACGGCGGCGAGCAGCATGAGCGGATGCAGCTGTAGCACGGTGAGATTGTGGCCCATGTACGGGAGGTGTTTGGTGACGGTGCCGGCCAGCAACAATGCCGTGCCGAGCACGCCGCCGAGACCGAACCAGAGCGCCGAGAAAAGTCCGAGCGTGAACCGCGCCCCCCCCGCACTGGCACCGGCCAGCAGCACGACGAGCGCCGCCAACACCACACCGAGCACCAGCGCCATCGGCACACGCGAGGGTGCCTGTTCAGGCATCGGCGCGCGATCGGCGGTGAACAGCACGGAGTCACTCGCGATGAGCTTCACCGGCGCGCCGTTCGCATCCGTCACCGTGAGCGCCGCCAGATGGTTCGCCAGCAGCGCTGGCAGGAATGACTCTTCCCACTTGGTCAGCACGTGATCGGCGTTACGGCCGAGGGCGATCTGAATACCGGGATACACCAGCGGATCGCTGGCGGTGATGCGCGCCGTTTCGTCACGCCAGGTGCGTCCGTTGCCGGGCACCGCGAACGGCGCGTCGAGCTGCCCCTGCAGCGCCCAATTCAGGAGATCACGCACGCGCGTGGCGCAATTATCGGCGTAGTAGTCGTAGCGGTAATACTTGTTCCCGTCCTGCGCATTCCAGCTCACGAAGTCGGCGATCGCCCCGCGCTGCACGGCCGTGAGTTGCAACGACTGCTTCCGAATCGAGCGGTTCTCGGCCATGTACGCCGCATTGAAATCCGCCGTGCGATAGCCCGCCATCCAGTACTTCGTGTCGCCGGTGAGAAACCGCCCCAGGAAGTTGGGCTGATTGAAGTCGAACATGCCCCAGTTGAAGGCGATGTCCTGCCCCGTGGTACTGTCGCTCACCGCCAACGCGATGTGTCCGAACTTCTCGAACACAAACTCGCCCGGCCCGTACGTGAGTATGGAGACCGACACGCGCGCGCCACGTTCGGCCCGCGCACTATCGAGCGACGCCGACACACCCGGCGCCGGAGGCATCGGCGTGGACGGCCCCTCCGTAGACTGTGCGGCGAGCGCCGACGATGCCACCAGCATGGTCGCCGCGACAGCGCGGCGAATCGCGGAGACCACCATCAGAACCGAATCTCTTTCCCGTCGTCGGCGGCCTTGTAGATGGCGTCGACCACCTTCTGCACCAGCACCTGATCGGTGGGCGGCTCATACGGGGCCTCGCCGTTGATCACCGCGAGGAAGTGCGCGATC
>CANHJV010000190.1 GCA_947461225.1 Gemmatimonadota bacterium
CGATGCCGATCGCCGCACCGAAGCGGGGCTCGTAAGTGGCGCCGGAAGCACCGCGGAGCGCGGGCATGTCCCGTGCGATCGCCATCGGGAGTCTCGTTGGTGCGCTGGCCCTCGGGATCTGGGCCTGGCAGTTCCTGAACCGGGCGGCGGACTCCGGTTTGGATCGGCTGTCGCGGATCGATGCGATGCGCGCGTTGTGCACGGCCGAGTGGATGAACGCGCGCACGGAGGTCGATTCGATGCGGGTAGACCGATTCGCGCTGCCGGACACGATCGACCGGGGTTCCGAGCAGGCGATCGACCGTTGTGGTGACCTGCGCGGTGAGAGCGTCCCGAATTCGCTGCCGAATGCGCGCGAGATGTCGGGCGATCCGATGCCGCGCGGACTGCGCTGAGGACGCGAACATGAAGCGGGTCGCGACAGGCGTGTTGCTCGTGGTGGTGCTCGCGGCGGTTGGCTTTCTGACCGTTGGTGCGCGCCTTGCCGACAGCTGGATGAACACCGTCGTCAGTACAACGCTGCCGGACGTCTCGCCGGTGGCGTCGGCGCTGCATCGCCGATTGTTCGTGGCCGACCTGCACGCCGACCAGTTGCTGTGGGGACGCGATCCATTGGAGCGCGTGGGCCGCGGACATGTAGACGTGCCGCGGTTGCAGGAAGGGCATGTGGCGCTGCAGGTGTTCTCGGTCGTCACGAAAACGCCGCGCGGGATGAATTACGATCACAACACCGGCGAGACGGACAACGTGCTGTTGCTGGCGATCGCCCAGCGCTGGCCGCGCGCCACGTGGACGAGCCTGCGCGCGCGGGCGGTGTATCAAGCCGAACGGTTGCGTGATGCCGTGCTGCGCTCGGCGAACACGCTCACGCTGATCACGACGCGCGAGGAGATGGCAGCGTTCGTGGAGCGCCGGGCCGGTGATCCGGCGCAGGTCTCGGCACTGCTGGCAATCGAGGGGCTGCACGCGCTCGACGGCAAATTGGAGAGTGTGGACACGCTCTACGCCGCCGGCTTTCGCATGCTGGGGCTGACGCACTTCTTCGACAACGAAGTAGCGGCGAGCGCGCACGGCGTCACGCACGCGGGGCTCACCCCGCTCGGTCGCCAAGTGGTGGCGCGCATGGAAGCGCTGGGCATCATCGTCGATCTCGCGCATTCATCCGCCCAGACGGTGCAGGAGGTCCTCGCCATGGCCACGCGTCCGGTGGTGGTGTCGCATACTGGCGTGGCCGCGACGTGCCCCGGACCGCGCAATCTCACGGATGATCAGTTGCGGGCGATCGCGGCGAACGGTGGACTGGTGGGGATCGGGTACTGGGACGGCGCGGTGTGTGAGCCGACGGTCGCCAACATCGTGCAGGCGATTCAGCATGCCGTGCAGGTGGCCGGCGCCGCGCACGTGGCGCTGGGTTCCGATTTCGATGGCGCCACGCGCACTCCCTTCGATACGCGCGGCATGGCGGCGATCACCGATGGCCTGCTCAAGGCCGGCCTGGATCAGGACACGATCGCGCGGGTGATGGGTGGCAATACGCGGGACTTCCTGCTGCAGCATCTCCCGTCGTCGTCACCCACGTTGCGGGCCGGTCGATAACGTGACGGCCCGGTGACGCGCGCCTGGTGGATGCTGGTGGTGGCCGGCTTGCTCGAAGTCGTCTGGGCCATCGGTCTCAAGTACTCCGACGGCTTCCGGAAGCCCGTGCCGTCGGCGATCACGGTGACCGCCATGATCGCCAGTTTCTACTCCCTCGCGCAGGCGCTCAAGACCTTGCCGGTCGGTACGGGCTATGCGGTCTGGACCGGCATCGGCGCGGTGGGCACCGCCCTCGTGGGTGTGCTCGTATTTGGTGAGTCACGAGATCTCGGACGCGTCCTGTCTGTGGCGTTGATCATTGGCGGCATCATCGGGCTCAAGCTGACGTCGCCGGCGTAGCGTCGCGTCGCTGGCACTTTCCGTCCTGATGAGGCATTGACCTCCCATGATTCGATTTGCCGCCGTTGTCCCCGTGCTGCGCGTGGCTGATGTCGCACGCTGCATGACGTGGTATCGCGAGATCCTCGGATTTTCCGTCGATCCGTTTCCCGACGTCGCCCCGTTCGAGTTTTGCATCCTGCGGCGCGACAACACCGAGCTGATGCTGCGCCGCGCAAAGGCGCCCATCGCGCGCACGCCGGCCTCCCATGATTGGGACGTGTACCTGCGTCTCGACGGGAATGAGCTGACGGCGCTGCTCGATCATGCGCGCCGTCGTACGCCGCTGGTACGCGGTCCGGAACTGATGCCCTACGGCCAGATCGAGTTCGAACTCGAGGATCCCGAAGGGCACCGCATCTGCGTGGCGGAAGTGCTCGACGACGTCACGGGATTCCCCCGCGCCGTCGACTAAGCCGGCACGGGCGCGGTCTTGGGGCTCGACAGGCGACTGACGAGCACCATCGTGACGACGTTCAGGATCAGGGCGAGAAAGCCGGCATTGATGTCGGTGACGCTATGCGACCACCCCGGGAAGAGCGTCGTCATGGAGACCCCGCCGAGTGTGGTCGCCGCCACCGCGGCCTCGCCCACGACGATGCCGGCGATCGCGCCGGGGGCGGAGATGCGCGCCGTTGGGAACAGCGACGCGAGGAGCGCGGGAAAGAGCTGCGTCACCATACTGTAGGCCATGAGCAACAGCGTGACGATCGTGCTGCCGCCACGGAAGGTGAAGAACAGCGCGACGCCGGCCAAGAGGGGCACAAGCAGACGCGCGAACGTGGCGGAGTCGGCGGGCTGTCCTTCACGCGGCGGCCGCACGATGCGCGCGAGCGTGGTGGCGATGCTCATCAGAATGAGCGAACCCGGCACGAGGGCGGTGAGCAGACCCGCGGCGCCGACCAGTCCCACGATCCACGGACCGAAGGTGTCGCGGGTGACGCGAAGGAGCGCGAGGTCGACATCGGCGCCCTGCAGTCCTGGTGCCGATAGCAGCGCGGCAAATCCAATGAAAAAGACGAACAGCAGCACCAGCTGATAGAGCGGCATCAAGGCGGCGTTGCGGCGAAACACCGACGCGTCACGGGCGGTGAACACCGAGCCGAACGTGTGCGGCCACATGTAGAAACCGAGCACGGTCAGTACCACGGTGCTGGCGAACCAGCTGGGCGACATGCCGCTGGATGGCAGCGTGAGGAAGTCTGGGCGTTCGGCGGCGATGCGTGCGAACATCGGACCGATGCCACCGTGCAACTTGTACGGCAGCACGATCCCGAGTCCGACCACGGACACGAGGACCATCGCGTCTTTGAGTGCGGCGGTCATGGCCGAGCCCTTGACGCCGGAGAGGACCACGTAAATCACCGTGGCCGTGGTGCCGATCCAGATGGCCGCGTTGGCGCTGATCGCCCCGTACGACGACTCCGATACGATGATGCCGAGTCCCTTGAGCTGCAGCACGAGATACGGCATGAGTGCCGCGATGCTCACGGCGGCCACCAGATTGCCGAGCGCCGGACTGCTGTACGCCCGCGTGAAGTATTCCGACTGCGACACCACCGTCCACGCAGTGGCGCGCTGCCAGATGGCTGGGAGCAGCCAGTACGACATGATGTACGCGACGGCGCCATACGCGATGATGTAGAACGCCGGCGCGCCGCGTCCGTAGGCCCAGCCGCTGCCGCCGAGAAAGGTGAACGTGGTATAGATCTCGCCGGCCAGCAGCATGAACACGAGGATCGTGCCGAAGCCGCGATTGCCGACGCTCCACTGTTCGAGACTGGTGGTGCCGCTGGTGGCGCCACCTGCACCGCCCCCGGCACTGCCACCTGCACTGCCACCTGCACTGCGCGCGCCGCGAACGCTGAGTAAGAGCGCCAGCAGCAGCGTGGCCGACAGGATGCCCAACGAGATCATCATGCGCGGCGACTATCGAGCGCGCCGATGACCGCCATGACGACCGACGTCATGAGCACCCAGCACACGATCCATCCGAGCAGAAACGGCATGCCCAGAATGCGCGGCTCGATACGGTTGGCGAACCAGGGGGCGCCGAGAATCGCGACGGCCGGTACCAGCGCCAGCAGTCGGTAGGGTTTCGTCATGCCGTGCCGAGCAGGTCGAGCGTGGCGGCGGTGAGATAGCGTAGGCCGATGTCGAGCGCGCGCTCGTCGATCTGGAAGCGCGGATGATGATGCGGAAAATCGATGCCGACGTCCACGTTGCCGGCGCCGATAAAGGCGAAGACGCCTGGGGCGCGCTGCTGATAGGCCGAGAAATCCTCGCCGCCCATGGTGGGGCGCATGTCGATCAACGTGTCGGCGCCGAAGGTGTTGACGACCACGTGTGTCAGTCGCGCGGTGAGGGCCGGGTCGTTGATGACGGGGCGGTATCCGGGTTCATACCGGAACTCGTACGTGGCGCCGAACGCGCTGGTCACGCCCTTGATGATGCGCTCGATCGTGACGGGCACGGTCGTTCGCAATGTGGGATCGAAGGTGCGCACCGTGCCGGCGAGATAGGCCGTGTTCGGGATTACGTTGAACGCGGTGCCGGCGATGAATTGTGTAACCGACAGCACCGCCGGATCGAGCGGATCGACGGTGCGCGACACGACGTGCTGTAGCGCCGAAACGACCTGGGCTCCGACGGCGATCGGATCGATCGTGCCGTGCGGGATGGCGGCATGCCCGCCCTTGCCAATGATGGTGCACTCGAAGGTGTCGGGTGCCGCCATCGCCGGGCCCGCGATGAGTCCAATGCGCCCGACCGGCATGGCCGACCAGACGTGGAGGCCGATCACCTGATCCACCCCATCCATCACACCCTGTCGCACCATCTCTTCGGCGCCGCCGGGCGAGAGCTCCTCGGCGTGCTGAAAAATGAATCGCACTTCGCCGCGGAGCTGGTCGCGGTGACGCGCAAGCAGGGTGACCAAGCCGAGGGCAATCGAGGTGTGTCCGTCGTGTCCACAGGCGTGCATGGCCCCGTCGGTCTGGGACCGGTATTCGACGTCATTCTCCTCGTGAATGGGGAGCGCGTCGATGTCGGCGCGAACGGCGAGCACCGGACCGGGGCGACCGGTGCGGAGGCGCGCCATCACGCTCGTCTCGGTCGGGCGCGAGATCTCGAGGTCGCCGATCTGCTCCAGCACCTGCCGGATGAATCGCGCGGTTTCGTGCTCGTGGAACGCGACTTCGGGCCGACGGTGCAGCGCCCGGCGCCAGTCGATGACTTGGGGTGCGAGCTGTTGTGCCTCGAGGAGCAAGGCGGCGTCGAGGGTCGGCGAATGAGTGGCAGTCGTCATGGTCACGGATCAGGCACAGGTGGACGCGGACGCTTCTTTAGTGATGTAACCGCTTTGGGCTTCTTTGCGTAGGTTAGATCATGCTCCTCATGCAACCCGCCTCCGCCCCGGTTCCTCAGCAGCCGGTCGGCGTCACCACCGGTCTCGATGCGGCACCGGTCAGCCTGAAGCCGCTCAGCTCGGCTGACGTCGATGCCTTGAAGGCCAAGCGCAGCGAGCTATCCCGTCAGTTAACGTCCGTGCAGAGCCGTCGGGA